>PAZU01000024.1 GCA_002715725.1 Methanobacteriota archaeon
AGGGTTTGTGGGTTAGCTTGGCCTATACTCGGGCGTTTGGGACGCTTGGACCCCAGTTCAAATCTGGGCAGACCCACCATTTCACCAAATTATTGTTTAATCGTCACGTGAGTGTACCCAAATAAGATGGAATCCAAAACGGGTTTTGATGAAGCAATCACAGGTTTCTAATTCTTGAGCCCAAACTTGTCTCGAGAAAGCAGGGTCCATCTGTCTTTCATGAAATTCCCCAAGGTCTCCCTTTTTCTCTGATGTCGGGCATTTTGAATAGTCTCTAGCCATTTTCTTGAACATTCGAAATGGCTTTCGAGAATTCGTTATTTCGTTCAAAATCGCCTGTGCTTCTGATTTGGAACCAACTAAAATATGTCTAGCGTGAGCATATCTACCTGGTATTCTCATTGGCATCCCTCAAAATCGATGAAACATGTATTCTATCACTTATGTGAGTAACTACAAACAAAAGTGGATTATAGATCCACCCTGCGATGTATGTTGCCCAAGTTATTACAAGTGCTAGGCTTGGATTATTTAGTGTATTTCGAAAAATACGATTGTGTAGCCCAATCAACAGCATCAATGCTACTTTAGGAAGAAACGTGGACACCTTAATCCCGCTTCTTTGCCCCTCATAAATGGCCTTGACAGGGACATGAGCAATCCGCCATCCTCTTTCTGATAGTCCCATCAGCCACCAGTTTGGATACCCATAACCTTTCCATGATTTTTCCCAATTCCATGATTTCAGAACTTGGCTACTAGTTGCCGTATATCCACACTGCGGGTCCCTAATATTCTGGCCACAAGCTAGCGTAGTCAAAATTGAGAGTATGAAGGTGCCAACTCTCCTGTAAATTGGCATTTTCCCAGCTCTATCGAGGCGTTCACCCTTTACATGATGCGCTTTCCGATTAACTATAGGTTCAATCAAATCTTCCATGTCCACTGGGTCCATTTGACCATCGCCAGCCATTACTACTGAGATAAAATCAGTATCCATAATTTCCAGTAAGTGTTGATGGCCACTATCGATTGCAGCACCTACTCCTTCACCATTTAATCGAACCAATTCAGCATCTCCAGCCAAATCTCCAGTTCCATCTGTTGAACCATCATCGACAACTACAACTTTGTCAACAAAGGATGGAATTCCTGCAAGAACACCAGGTAGATGTTCTGCTTCATTTCTTGCAGGGATGACAACTCCGATGCCTATCCCTTGGTACATGGCGCTGCGAGGTAGAATCGTATGATAACTTCATGGTCTCAGAAACAAATCTTCAAAAGAAAATCTGCAAGTTTAGTAACATGTTCAGGCAGGGCTCGTGGTTTTTCCTAGTCTTAATTCTCATATTACCGGGGTGTACTGCTCCCGCAACCATTGATGATACAGAACAAAACGATGGGGTGAGTATCCCTGAGCGACTAAACATAGTTGCAGAAACTGCTCATAGGGATATCGATAGAGTCCAAACTATGGATGTGTTAGGTGATGCCCAGGGTGAAAATACGATGATTCTATGGGTTTCTACGGGTTGTAGCGGTTGCCACGATTGGACGGAGATGATCGCCGATGAGATGAGAAGCGGTAACATCTCTAATGATACGAGAATTATTACTATTCATCGATATCCTTCATTCGAGCCTCGTGAAGAAGTAATCGATGTTTATGCTTCAAACAATAGTACGACAGATTCTCTATGGCCGGTATTAATCCCTAGAGAAGGACAACCTGCCATTGACGTCGACAAGAATCAAGAAACAGATTTTGATTATTCAACTGCGTTTGAGAACCCAGCAACTCCATCACTAACCATTTTGGATGGCGATGGAAATACAATTTGGAAAAATAAGACCTATTGGTACAACAGTACTGTACTGTCCGAGGCACTTGAAATCTTAGATTGACGGTCATGAAACATGCCCTGCAAAAACAACTTCTGAGGCAAAAATCATCCATGAACTTCATGACTTAGAAGAATACCGGCAGTGCATGGAGTCATTGCGAATTGTGCTAATGGGCAAAGACTTCGAATTACGATTAGTCTCGCTTGTAATTAGAGCAAGAGAGTTGGCAGATGATGTAGTTCTGCTTGATTTGGGAAGTAGTGATAGTACAATCGAGATGGCAAACAAGGTTGATTGCCGGGTGATTAATCACGAAGGTGCCATTTTAGTGCCCACATTAAGTCAGGTATTGCTTGGTGATGAACCGACAAGTTGCACACTACTTATCCATGTAAATAATCGATTCAAATTACGTGATATGCCTCTACTGGTAAATCGAGCCAGAGAAAATTGGGATGTTCATATGTCTTTCAGCAGTGAAGCCACCGATAATTCAAATCCTCAAGAAATAGCATATTCAGATGCCGAAATTTCTCACCTTGCGGCTTCCATTTCTGGTTTGAAAGCTCTATCAAATTCCGATTCAAGCGACACACCTCTTGAATTAGATCAAGAATTACGAGTACGAGTACTTCATTCGAAACCTGCTCCCAAAGTTCAACAGAGAGAATCACTCGCCACAGCATCGAGATTCGCCCAACTATTCTATTGGATGCTAGAATCTAGGCACCCGTTACTTTTGTTCGGAATTCCAGGAGTGGTACTCTTCTTTGTCGGATACAAATTATCTGGGGACGTGCTTGATACATTCAGTGAATGGAATGAAACCAGTGTTGGTGTGGGATTGGCTGTAATTGCAGTGACATTAATGGGTCTTTTCGCAATGATGGTCGGACTAATCCTCTATATCATGGGCAAGCAGGTCAAACAGATTCAGTCTCAATACAATCAATGGCCAAAGGATGAATGAGGTTATTGTATGCAGTATTTAGTTTGCTTTGATATGGACAGAGTATTGGTAGACCACATGTCAACATGGCAATATGTCTATGATAGTCTAAACATCTCAAATGAAGAGGCATTCAATCTATACAACCAAGGTAAACTGGATGAATGGGATTGGTTAAAGATGGACTTAGCCATGATTAAGGATGCATATCCCGAAATAAATGACAAAAAAATGAGAGAACTATGTCAAGGAACACCTCTAATGAAGGGCATGATGGAATGTCTTCAGTGGATAATCGATGAAGGTCATGAAATTGCAATTATCAGTGGAGGAATGCAAGAAACTGCGACAGATATTGCATGTATGTTTCCAAGTGCAGAGCCTTGGCGAAGGCGCTGGGGTGGAATAAACCGCCACCGTGGTTGTGACACTAAATTCCATGTTTTCACAAATGGATGGTTACAAAGAAACGATGGTTCTATCGATGATTATGGTCGATATCAAGTCCAGATGAATGGCAAGGGCTCAATCGTTAAGATGTTACAAAGGCGACTTAACATCCCAAAGGAAAGGACGATTTCAATTGGTGATAGCGCAGGAGATCTCGGCATGTTCGAAGAGAGTGAACTTTCGATTTGTTTCAACCCTTGGGACGAGAAACCTGTTGCAGTGGCAAAGATGACCATTAGAAGCCGCAATTTGCTTGATGTCCTTGAAGCGATTAAGAATCAAATCAAGGGGTGACTCTGCGAGAGTCACGAGGGAACGGAATTACTTCTCTGATGTGGTCTGCGCCTGACAACCAAGAACAAACTCTGTCAACTCCTAATCCAAATCCTCCGTGTGGAACACCACCGTAGGTTCGTGTGTCGATGTAAAACTGGTATGGTTCACGAGGTACACCTTCTTCGTCAATTCTTGCAAGGATTTCTTCCTCTGACCAAGTTCGCTCTCCTCCTCCAATGATTTCTCCATAGCCTTCAGGAGCTAATAGGTCATGACATAGAACGTAATTGTCATCATCAGGGTCTACTCTGTGGTAGAATGGTTTTGCAATCTTTGGATAGTGGGTGAGGAAATGTGGAACATCGAAATCTTGGGTCAAAACTTTTTCTTTGGAATAATCCAAATCTTGTCCCCATTCAATATCAATGCCCATTCCTTGTAGAGTTTCTACAGCCTCATCATAGCGCATTCTTGGGTATGGGTTGTCAGCATATCTTGCCAATAATTCAAGGTCCCTATCGATACTTGTCATCTCAGTCTCCCTTTCTTCAAGTACAGTCTTTGCAATATGTCGAACTAGTCCTTCACCATGTGACATAATTTCAGCATTTGATGCCCAAGCAACTTCCATCTCTGCATGCCAGAATTCAGTTAAGTGTCTACGTGTCCTACTCTTTTCGGCACGGAATGAAGGTGCGATTGTATACAATCTTTCTAACGCAGGCATTGCTGCTTCAGCATACAACTGCCAAGACTGAGTTAGGTAGGCTTTGCGCCCAAAGTATGGTACTTCGAATAATGTTGAACCCCCTTCAACAGCACCTGCAACAAAGTTTGGAGCTTGATATTCTGTGAAGTCTCTTCCTCGGAAGTACGAATGGATTGCGCCGAAAACACTTGAGCGGATTTTCAACATGTCAGTCATTCGGCCAGTTCTAAGGTAAAGGTGCCTGTTGTCAAGCAAGAATTCAGTTTCTCCACCGTCTGCTGCTTCCATTGCAGATTCAGTAATTGGGAAAGGTGTTTCTGGACGTACTGCTCCGACAACTTCAGCGCTTGTTACAACCAATTCGTGTCCACCAGGTGCTCTTTCGTCAACATTAACGGTTCCTTTCAGAATCAGTGACGCTTCAATCAATGCTCCTTTGAGAGATTCAAACGATTCATCTCCGATAGCATCACGCTTTGCGACACATTGGATAGTACCGGTAGAGTCTCTCAGTACAACGAAGCGGATCTTATTAGAGCCACGGGTTCTCTTAATCCATCCCTTTAATTCAACTTCTGCACCGTCATGTGCACCAGCCTGGACATCTCCAATCCAGAACTCCTTCGCCATGTAACGGCGTGTAAGGCATTGTGCTTGAATGCCACGCTTGTTAGTTAGCAATTTTTTCTCTTCGAGAAACTAACATGGCAGCACCTAAGAGTGCGACAATGGTGAAGAATGGAGATAACCATGGAACTTCCATGTTCACCTTTTGAGCAATACCGTTTTCATCGGCGATTCCTAAAATTCCTCCATTCAGAACATCTTCTTCGCAATCAACCGATACTCTGTCGCCGCTGGAAATCAATCCATCTGAATCACTGTCGGTGTAATTAAGTGTACAATTTACTGGTTCATTATTCCAGTTAGTTGGCTGAATTAAGGCACCGCCATTCATCGCATCTTCTAGAGATACTTCGTACATGATATCCATCGTATATTCACCTTCATCATTATATTCAGAATCATAAATGACAATTTTAGTACCTTCCATCGAATAGGTGGCATTGAATTGAGACTCGACCAAAGATGTGTGTTGTGAGGTCCAAATATTATTGAATCCTAGATCTAACAACATAGGTTTTTCAGAATCTGCGGAACTTACCCAGCTTGGTTGTGAAAAGGATGATGATGATAAGGTGACTAAGCATTCTAATGATTGGTTAGAAATTTTTGTTCCTAACAAGTTATCATCTCCATCGAAATAAACTTCAATGTCCATTTCACCATCTTCATCATTAATTTCCATTTTAGTTTCTACCTTAACTGCTCTTACACCGTCTTCATCTGGAAATCGTTCTTGATCGGAAGAGAATTTTTGAGAAGGATTTTCATCCATGCTTTCTACGATTTGATGATGTAGGAAGCATAAGTCAACGGGGGCGGATGAGTTGCGCAAAATTTCCTCGGAGGGACTAGTATCTAGGCTAGAAATTGTGACTAGACTCTTATTGGAATTATCATCTTCAGAAAGTTTCCATGCAATTTTTTCCTCATCAATCCATACATCTGATGTGTATGAGCCTCCAAATGGTACGCTTATTTCTGAAAATAATCTAGCAGTATCAGACGATGCATATATCGCATAATTAGTACGTATAGTCATACCTTCCTCTTCAATCTTCATTTCAACATTGCATGACCATGGCCCTTCTTCGCCTGCAATTATTTCATCAACAGTCGGTTGGTCGTCTACTACTGAAACGAATTTTGTTTTTGAGTATGGGTCAGGGAACAACATTGGGTCAATTACGAATGCATACAATACCCATCCCAGTGCTGAGAGAATTAGCATTCCAACTACACTCATCGCAATCA
This sequence comes from Methanobacteriota archaeon, assembly GCA_002715725.1. Taxonomy (GTDB): domain Archaea; phylum Thermoplasmatota; class Poseidoniia; order Poseidoniales; family Poseidoniaceae; genus MGIIa-K1. Next base: position 6,111 of record PAZU01000024.1, read on the forward strand.
TCTTGCCCTTTCCTCCTTCGTCTGACTTATCAGTAACAGGCTCCCAGTCTACATCGCCTGCCAATTCTTGACCGCCCAATTGGAAAACATTGTTTGAACTTTCATCTACTATCTGTTGATTTGTTGTTACCGCATCTTTTGGTATCCATTCAGTACCATTCCAAACAAAATTACCATCAGGTGAAATCTCTCCGACCATAATTCCGCCTCCATACTCTAGGTATTGAGGTTTTCACCAACACAAAAACCTCTTGAAATCATAATCGTCTTGATACTATGTTGGGAAAGCATGAAACATGAGCGTGTCTAATTTAGAATTGTGACAAGAACAGTCGTCTATGCTATTGGAGGTAATGCTCTATCCTCGCCGACGGGTGGTGGCCATGAAGAATCAGCATTGGTTTTAGCCAAAGTGATGAGCGATGTTATCGATCTTCTAGAAGCAGGTTGGAGAGTAATACTTACGCATGGTAATGGGCCTCAAGTAGGCCATTTGATGGCCTTGGACTCTTCTCAACCAATGGATGATTGGGTAGCAGCAACTCAAGGAATTATAGGTCACTCTTTATCGATAAATCTCGACTCAATTTTACGTCGTAGAAACCGTCCTGAAAAAACTTCAGTAATTCTAACTCGTGTGGAAGTAGACCCTGAAGACCCAGGTTTCCAATTCCCAACTAAACCGGTCGGCCCGATATTATCTGATGAGCAGGTGATGACTGAAGATTGGGATATTGCGGAGACAATTAATGGGCCACGTAGGGTAGTGGCCTCACCTGCACCCAAGGAAATTCTAGATATTGATATCATAGAGTCACTTATCGACAAAAATGCGATAGTGATTTGTTGTGGTGGTGGTGGCATTCCAGTCATTAGTAAAGACGGTCATTTTGTTGGAGTTCCTGCTGTTATCGATAAAGATCGTCTTAGTGCATTGTTAGCAATCCAAATGAATGTTGATGCATTGATAATTTCTACTGCAATCGACTCTGTTAGAACTGGTTTTGGGTCTAAAGACGAACAAAAACACCAAAAAATGACCATTGAACAAGCAAAAATCCATCTTGCAAATGGAGAGTTTCCAGATGGTTCAATGGGGCCCAAAGTTACTTCAGCAATAGAAGCTGTAGAGAATCTCACGAATTTGAAATCTATTATTTGTCAACCAGGTGATGCTGTGAAAGCACTGCGGGGAGAAAGCGGTACAATATTTGTAAAGTGATTTCACGTTTTTTTTCCTCCGCGATAATAAATCGGATTAGATTAAATACGACTTACAGGAGGAACGGTTGGGCCTGTAGCTTAGTCAGGTAGAGCGATGGACTCTTAATCCATCGGTCGCGGGTTCGAACCCCGTCAGGCCCGCCAAACATCATTGCTACAATCTTCCATTCGGATTGATTACAGTCTCAACACCATTGCTTCCTGCAAGAACAACTGCATCACACATGTTGTTGAATAATCCAACTTGTACAACTCCTGCGATTAGGAGTATATCCGATTCAGTAGATTCAGGGTCACTAATTGTCGGACCTGTATGTGCATCAGCAATCATGTTTCCATTATCTGTGATAACTGGGCCATCTCCCGCCATTCTAATGTTGACTCTACAATCGAGAAGTCTGCTTAGTGTTCTTACAGTGGCCTCATGTGAAAATGGAGTGACTTCTATGGGTAGAGGAAATGCCCCAAGGGTGCTGACTTTCTTTCTGTCATCTGCTACAACAACCATTGCAGAACTTTCCTGAGCGACTATTTTCTCTCTGAGAAGTGCAGCACCTCCTCCTTTGATTAACTGGAACTTTGAGTCATATTCATCTGCACCATCAATCACAATATCCAAGCCATTAATTTCAGATAACACAACAAGAGGTATTCCAACTTCTGTTGCCAATTTTTCAGTGGCAAGGCTAGTTGGGACTCCGACTATTTCCAATCCTTCTTCAGCCATTCTTCTTCCCAATTCGATTACAGTGTGCTTGACAGTTGAGCCAGTTCCAAGTCCGACTTTCATGCCCGATTTTACGAATTTACAGGCTTCTATTCCAGCAAGCCTCTTCAGTTCCTCGACATCTGCCATGATTGCTCCAAAAGCCAGAAGTCAATAAGCAATGTGAAAGCGAATGTCTGAAGTGCTTTGAGTTCATGCCATATTCATGGCGAGGCAGAGATTGGCACTATTCCTGGTGCTAATGTTCTGTGCCATGTCTTATTTGCCGATGGTAAATGCTAATCCAAATCGGCAAGTGGATGTAGTTATTGGACTGGGTCCTAATGGTATGTCTGATCAATTCACAGTAGAGGTTCCTAATGGTGAAATAGTAACGGATTTTGATGTCAAAGTTTTCGAAGAACCATGGCCCATTAACGATGTTGTTACCTTAGATGACAAGAGCGATTGGATGAATGGCGATTCGATGGATGGAATAGATTACAATCTCTCGGGATTGAGAATTTTACCTATGTCTCATGGATGGGATTTCGAAGGTTCAGTTCAAGGTTGGACATTGGATTCTTCTGGCGGCTGGGCACATGGCTATGACTCTACACTTGGTTCAGTAAATGGTGTACATTCTGGAGCATCTGCAATTTACACTTACAATGGAAATTATCCAAACTACATGGGAGGTCCATACTGGGCGACATCACCAACTATTGATTGCACTTCATGTTCGGGTACTTGGGACCTAAAGTTCTGGAAAAGATTGGGAGTCGAATCTTCTTCATATGACCGGGCATATGTTGCAGTAAAGACAACCAGCGGTGGATGGACGAATGTTTATTCTAATCCGTATGGAACAACAAGTGATAGTTCTTACAATCAAGTTAGTTATGATATCAGCAATTATATTACTGGTAATTCTGCATTCCAAGTAAGATTTGGTTTAGGAACAACTGATGGTTCTGTAACCTTTACTGGATGGAACGTTGATGATATATTGATTGAACCTAGAGGAAATACTGGATCAGGTTCTGCTAATTGGACCAGTCAGGCATTCGGGCCTGGTGCATCCGGAAATTTGCAAATGCAGCATGGACTAATGGCGATAGATGCAACTATGCCTCAAGGTGCAGTTATGCGCTGGAGCTTAATCGATGCATCTGATTCAAGTATTATTCCTGGATTTTCAGAACTTGAAGATTTACAAGCGGATTTATCGATCATTGATTTCAAGAAACATCCTATGGTTCAACTAAAAATCCAAATGGAATCGGTAAGCGAATCTCCAATCATTCATTCAATAAAACTGGGTGGAGGTATTATTGAATCATTCACTGAGAATCCGACGACGAAAGGTTGGTCTGGATTTTCCTCACATAGTAACGGTCAGGTTTCAGGTAATGGAATGTTATACTCTCCGGAATGGAGATTGACTCACCCGTTTAGTGCAATAGACATGTCATGGTCTGGAAGTGGTAATGGAAATTTCGAAGCATGTTTCACAGAATCTAATTCGTGTTCATCAGGATGGACTTCAATCCCGAGCGATGGTAAGTTGCAAATGGATCATCCATCTACAACTCTTAATCTTCGATGGAGTGGCAGCGGTTCTTATTCTATAGATTTAATTAACATAGATTTACATCGCCAATCATCCCCATTAGATGCTAGAATAGATGTGGGATTAGATGGTGTTAGTGAGTGGTCATTCTCGAATGAGATGATTGGAGGATGGGGTCTACAAGATGTATTCGAAAATGGTGAGAAAAGTGTTGAATTGTCTATCGCTTCATCTGGAACCGATGTTACAGCATTATATTATCCAATCAGAACAGGATTAGCAGATCCTTCATATGATTCAACAAATAATATGATGCTTGCATTTACTGCAGTTGGAGCCCCACTGGATAGTGTTGAAGTTACATTTTCAGTGGGAGGAAATGACATAATTACTGAATCATTAGGATTCATCTACAATTCAGCTAGATTGATACTTAGTGATAGTCAGATGCAGGATTTGAAATCTGAAATGGATTCAAGAACTGCAGAAATAAATGTCATTGGAGAATTAGATGCTCACAAGATAGAGATTTCAGTAACATCCAATTCTGGTGGTAATTTACAGATTTCAGGATTGTCGATACCGTATCGATATGATGCACACATTGAGGGAGAAGATGCTCTACCAATAATTGCTGCAATTAATTCACAGTTATCACAAGTGTCTTCTTCTAACGGTATGAAAGAAGTTCCAATTCCTGTTGTTATGACAAATCCTGGAAAATTGCTAATTTGGGATTATGGATTGCAAACATTGGGGTCGCCGCATCCTACTGGAATTACTATGAGCAATCAAACCGACACACTAGTTGCAGGAAATGATTGGTATGAATTTAACAGCAGTTTCGATTTGTCAAATATCGGAATTTCTGATGCTTATTCCCAGTTCACTAGTGAAGGATGGGCTTCAGTCTTTACTTTAGGCGGAAGTGAATGGTCGCGTTCAGTCCACTGTTCAGTAGTTACTGGAAGTTGTAATTCCGACCAAGGAATAATTCTGGGTGACTTTTCCTATCAATTCAGTAACTCTGAGGTTGAATTCTTCCATAGATTACAAATTTCATCTATTTGGCCAGATGAAGAAGCATTGATTGCTTCTAGTTCAATCGATATGAATGGACCTGCTTCAGAACCAAATCAAATCAGATTTGGTTCAGGTTGGTCAATGGGTGTAGAACAGGATATAGATGTCATAGATTGGCATTTATCCTTCATGAATGGAGCTCAGTCGACATGGGATGCGCTATACTTCGACCCAGCAAACCCAGGCATAGTTGAAGTAGAGTTGGCTTTCGAAGATTTGGAAGATACTCCCCGTTCTTCAACCTACAATGTGGCATTGTATGCTGATGGGGTAGTTGTCGATACAACTCAATCTTTGAGTAATGGTGTCGCAACTTTGATGTTCACTCCAAATGTGTTAGCATCTAAGGTCGATTTGCAAATCGAAGTAAGTGGGCTATATGGGCAAGATGTGAATTGGAAAGTGCCTAAGAATGCTACATTCTTGGTCGATGACTTAGCGCCCGTTTTGATTTCTACAAATGTGGCACCATTAGATCATAGAAGCACGGACATGCCATTGGAACTTACATTCGAGATTGGCGATAGGCCAGTATTACCGCGCCATTCACTACTACACGTGGAAACTTCTTGGAATGGTGAGCAAACAATCATGTTGGATCAGCCAGCTAATTTGAATGGTTTCCAAGGAATATATTCCACTATTTTTGATGTGAGTGATGCACAACTTGGAGATTCAATGTCTGGTTGGTTGGAAGTCTTTGACCCTGCAGGTCATGCGCTACCAGATTCTGGTTCTGAAGAAAATCCACTGTTCATAATCAGTTTCGGCCCTGATGGCGCTCCGATGATTTTGGAAGATGGTCTTGGCTGGACTCATGAAGATAATTGGTTACACCCTGGGCAAAATTACAGTATGCAAATTCCAATTAGGGATGTCAATGGCTATGGGGATATAGAAACTGTATCGATTGATTTGTCTTCGGAATCCAGTGAAAATCTTGTTATTGATTGGAACTCTCAATCTGGTTGCTCTTCTTCAATATCTTCGATCATTATTCAAGGCTGTTTCATCGTTGGTGATTCACACCACTTTGAGCCATTATTCACACTTGAAGTTGTAATGTCATTCGGCTGGGATTTCAATCCTGACACATCGCTAGAGCGAAGTATTAGAATTACTGCAAGCGACGATTCAGGGCAATCTCATCGTAGTGAAATCGATGCGAGTTGGCGTTATTCTAGTGAGATGGAAATCGACCTCAATACAGCAGGTTTCACACAATCATCGGCTTTCGTGGCACCAGGGCAGAGTAGTATTCTTACAGCCGATATTGTCTGGACTAAAGGCGGACAGTTAGTTCACACTATCGTGGATGTTTCTGCATCAATCGACGGAATGGAACAATTTGGCTTATCCGAGAATGGCGTTGTTAATCTGCCATTAGTTGCACCAAATTCTACAGGAATTCATCCTATTAAATTAGATTTAATCAACCTTCCAGCAGGAGCCATTGATAGAACTGATTCTGAACAAGTTGTGGCCTGGATGGTTGTCGATGGTAATCAGCCAAAGGTACTACAATTGCTATCTCCTGACCCTCTAGACTTAGTTCAAGAAAGAGATTGGCAAGATTTGAACTTTGAGATAATGGTTAACGAAACCGAAGGTCTGAATTTAGATTCATTACGAATGCATTGGCTGATAGTACCACATGGAATGGCTATTCCTGAGTTAGCACTTCTTGGAGGAAATGTCAGTATGGAATTGATTGCAGGAACTGGTGCAGGCACCTCCATTCCATTATCTGCAACCTTAGATGTAGATTCAATAGTTCCTGAAGTCAGTAGACAGAATTCTTGGGATCTCTGGGTTTGGGTTGTAGGTGAAGATTTGGCGGGTCAGCAAATTGAATCAGTGTTCAATAGTCGTTCATCTCCACTAGCGATTCTGCAATTGGCCAGTCGGGATGCAGACCTCCGAATAGAGTCTGATGACATTACTATTGGAAGTGAATATCCGGAAACTAGCGAACCAATTTTGATTAATGTCACAGTACACAACGATGGTCAAGTTGATGGATTGACAAGTGTGCGAGTAGAAGTGATTGAAGATGGTGATAAGAGGCGTCTTATCGAAATAGTCAACATTGAAGTTCCTGCATCTTCATCGGTTTCCTTCGAAGCAAAGTGGGTTCCTGAGCATGAAGGTGCAGCATGGATTGAGATTTCTACCCCGGATGGAATGTTTGCAAGAACTAATCCAATACAGGTCGAGAGTGGCGACTCTACTTTTGTGATAGAAAGTTTAGATGGAGCTAGTGGACCTATGCTTACAGGATTCGCAGTAATTACATTCGTCATGATTGGATTGCTTGGGTTCTTAATTACGTCTGGAAGAAGACAAAAAGACCAAGATTTTGACGAAAGTGAGTTTATCTGAACTTACAATGGTTTGAAATGTGAAAGACCTCCACGTTAGCGTGGAGGATGCAGGAGGGCTGCTGACAGACTTCGAGTCTGAGGAAAGTCCCCTCTCCATAGTGCAGGCGGTCGACACAAGTCGAGACACAGAAATGGGTCGGTCAATGGTGCAGAAACGAACGATGTGTGGTGTGTACGATGAATCCGGAAGGACGAGATTGCCATATTGTCGATGAGACGAGCAACCCCGCTGGAGCAAGTCCAAACAGTCCCGTTAATGTTGCACGCACAGGGACAGGTAGGATGCTAAGTTGAATGCAGTCGCCGAAAGGTAACAGAAAGGGGCTTACTCCCTGCATTCTCCATTTATTTTGCATTACTTTTGCTCATTATGACCATTGATGTGAGCATACAAGCTATGGCTCCCCAGTAGCCATAGAACACAAATCCGTAATCATCGATAGTCCATTCATCTGAAAACAGACAAACAAAAAACCAACTCGCCATATATCCTAAGTAAACCAGTATGCCGGAGATTATCCCGTAAATTGGGGTTCGCATTGATGAATCACTGCGTGAATGCATTTCCAGAGGAACTAGCAAGCAGGCAGTCATCGTACCGATGAAAACTATGTCTGCAAGTAAACTCCAAGTCCATATTCTCCATGCAAGTTCAAATGAAAAATAGTCTGGAATGAAAATATTTGTTCCAATGATGTTGGCAATCAGGATGAATAGGATTATTTTGAGATATGTATTTTGATCTTCTAAATCTATACTTTGAAAGAAATCTTTCATGAGAGTGGCTAAACAAAACTAATCATAAATATTAGCCCGGATTAATCTAGAATTGCGTCAACAGGTTTCATATTTTCATCGGTGAGAACAACNCCTTCACCGAAATCAATGAACCCTGATTCNCCCTTTATTCTACGCCGCACTATGTGATCTAAGGTGATNCATGCAGGTAGTAAGAATACACTTGTTAGGAATGCAAATCCAATGAGNAGCATCATCAGGATGAAGAAATTGACCAGTCCAGGGAATGCTACAAAGAATCCCGCACCAAGTCCTGCTACGGTTGTGGCAGTCGTTTCGAAAATGGTCTGTCCCGTACTTTCAACAGCACGCGACATTCCGACCGCAGTTTCTCCTTCTTCCTGTATACGATGCATTACGTGTATAGCATCATCAACTCCGATTCCGAAAACAATAGTTCCAATCATTGCAGTGAAAATATTTACATTTACATCACCAGAACTCATCAGTAACGGTTGCCAAATGATGATTGTTGCAACTGGAATCATTGTAAGGATACCAATTCGTACAGACCTAAACACTACACAAAGCACAATAGTCAGAATTAGTAAAGTTAGCAAAGTTGTGTAACTTTGAGTATCGTGAATACCTTCGTTGATATCAAGACTTACCGGAAGTCCTCCTGTCAAGGGGGAAACTCTGATTCCTGGCTCTTCCATTGGTTCTCCAAGCATTACATCGATGTCATCACGGAGCATGCTAGCATTATCCAAGTTCATGTAAGGTTGTGTAACATAGACGAGAGCTTTCGTTCCATCCACATTGGTAAGCATCCATTGAACTTCTTTGGAAAGTGTATCATATGCAACATTTACCATATCTTTTCTAAGATGTTTCCGCCCTTCTCCATCACTTGAAGTCGCATCAAGTAATATCCAAGTGGCACATTCTGGACTATTTGATTCCCAACATTCCTCATGCAATAACCCCCAAAGTGTGCCATCATACAGTGTCAAACCAGTTGTTGGCTCTCCAATAACTACCGGTACTGCTTCTAGGAATGTAATCAGACTGGTCGTGTTAGTGTAAGGAACTTCGCTAATTCGATTTTCCAGTGCATCCATTGCGTCTAAAACTTCAAGAGAGCGAATTTTCATTTCTTGATTGTTAATGTTTTCATCATTAATATGTTGAGATGCATCAAAAATGAATAGAGATGTTTGCCCACCTGAGAATGTACGTGAATACTCCACCATTGCCTCCATAGAAGGAATATTGTCGGGTGTTTGGTCAGAACCGGTAATCGGTTTATCCAACTCGTCTAGATTACTGACTCCAGCAAGAGTAATCGCTCCTGCCAGTAGTAAGACTACAGCGAAATTCTTGACTGGGAATCTGGAAATAGACCCCCACATAGGTGGGTTCGTTCGTTTGTTAAATTTGAGTAACCACGATAGAACAGGTACTAGAATCATTGAGAACACCAGAGTAGCCATGATTCCTGCAACCAGTGTCATTCCTACTGAACGGATAGGAATGATGGATACGATGTTAGGTAGAATAAGTACAGAGAATCCAATGATTGTCGTTGCTGCAGAAACCAGAACAGCTACCCCTGTCGTTCTTGACATTTCCATCACACATGAACGATAAAAATCGGGGTCCCACATGTCGGGTTCTTCATTGGGTACGAGGCCTTTACGCCTTCTTCGATCATTTTCCTCAAGAGCAGCATCGATTCGTTTCCGCCGCACTTCTTCTATGCGATTGACCATATGTAAAGCATAATCAACACCCAAACCTATCAGAATTGGGAATGTAGCAATAATCATTGGAGTCAAGGTCATTTCTAGAAGAACAGTCGCTCCAAATGTAACTGCTAAAGCCATCACGATAGGTGTTCCAGAAATAATCACAACTTTCCAAGAGCGATGTAATAGAGTGATAATTAAAACGGTCAAAAACAGAGAAATTGGCATCATATTGAGTAAGTCCAAATAAATCTCATCGGACACATCTTCGAGAATCTTAGAAAGTCCGGTTTGTGTCATATTTAGTTGATTAATGCTATACTGAGTGGGGCGATTATCTTCATCAATTACCTCATCGATATGCGTGAAAAATTCCTTGTAGTCGCTCCAAACACCAGTTTCATTGATTTGATTTGAGGAAATCATTCCCACTAGGACAGCAGTAGTATCCCATATTCCATCGCCGTTAGTATCCTTTGCTAATGCATCTAAGGAGCCATTAGATTGATTTACGATTTCATCAATTCTCTGTTGTTGATCCGGTATTGCATATAATCCGCCGCTAACACCTGGGAGTTGGCCAGCAGGGCCGCAATCCACTAATTGTGCAGTTAATCTCTCACCTGGATTTTCACACATGGCTCGATTGAATCTACCATCACTAGAGTTGATTTCTTTGATAATTTGAGCAATTGAAATAATCCACAGAACTCCGTCATTCTTGCCGTGGTCTTCTTTGTCCCAATCCAAACCATTCTGCTTTATCCCAGGTGCCCTTTTCTCCTGGTCGCCTTCAATCCAAGATATCTCATGTAATACAGATGCACTGGTGATGTTGTATTCTTTTCCAAAGATGTCGGGGTCCTCGGCATTTGGTGTTTTGATGTATATGAAGGCAACATCAGTTGCCCATTCCTCTCGAACTTCGAGTAATAGGTCTGTTGATTCTGCTCCTTCGGGAAGGAAAATTTCGACATCATCGACAATTTGGTCTTGGAAATTTGTGCCAATATTGCCTAGCCACAAAGATACTATTGCTAGTAAAATGAATGTGGTTTTTGGTTGAGATAATACTTGAGAATATGCTGCATCTAGACCTGCTTCAGCTTTATCACGAGCGAGTTGAGAGAACTCAGCAATTCTCTCCTTTGCCTCTCGCATGTATGATGGGGTGCGTATACAACCCATGAAGGCTATGCTGCCAAGATCACGAATTAGGCCAAACCGAATTCCTTAATCAGTAAGTGGCGCAAGAAATTTCTGGCTGATTGTAAAACTAAACCTGTAGCCATCATTGCTAGACCTAATACTCCAATCCATACAGCAGTTAGACCGGGTCCGACTAAAGAATCAACAGAATTAGAGATTCCATTGACTGCATTTAGCCCCATAGCAGCTCCTGCAGCAAATAGTCCAAAACCAGGTAGACCTAACACCAATAGAGGTTTTTTCTGAGATAGAGATAACATTGCCCAAGCAAGTACTGTGAACCCGTGTGACAGTGCTGTGAAATTACTACCCTTTGGAACATCATAGCGAATTAATGTAGGGACCTCTTTTATTCTCAAATCCTTTTCATGAGCGTCCTCTAGCATTTCTAGCGACAACTCCATTCCTTCTGAATCAAATCTAAGTCTCTCGATTGCCAATTTGGAAAATGCCCTGAATCCGGATTGAGTATCCTGAATCCCGAGATCGCTTGAAAGATTTGAAGCAGCGGTGATGACTTTAATCCCCAACCTTCGGTATGCAGGCATATCTTCACTACCTCCTCCTTCAACGAATCTGCTTCCAATAACGAAGTCAGCTTCACCGTTTAGAATCGGCTCAAGCATTTTGGGAATGTCATTCGCTTCATGCTGGCCATCACTGTCTAGGATAATTAAGCAGTCAGCATCTAATTCTCTAGCTTTAGCGAATAGTGATTTCAGGGCTCCACCATAGCCGCGGTTTACCCTGTGCCTGTGAACTATAGCTCCACAAGATTCAGCAATTCTAGCGCTGGAATCGGATGAACCATCATCTACACAAATAACTTGATTTACATGCTCACGAACATTTGTAATCACTGTACCAATGGTTTCTTCTTCATTGTACATAGGAAGACCTGCAACGATTCGTAATGTCTCGCCAGTAGCCTCCTCCATGAATTTACGCGCTTCTGGGTCCAATATATGTGATTCGGCTCCAAAAACGCTCTAATGTGGTTATTTAGTGCCAGCCCGCCCTCCAAAAAGGGCGGACCGGCTAATTTCAAATCAATCGTTTAGGTGATTGATCGATGTGACTGCTCGGGAGCCGTCCATTATTCCTGCAAGTGCATTTAGACTGACAATTAATTGCACATATGTTTGTCCATCACTGGTTACATATGTTGCACAGTCTTGGAAAGAACTTGTGTTAATCGATAGTTTAACAGCCCTGCCTGCATTGGATTTTCTTACAAATCCAACAAGGGTGCTGTTTGCGTTCTGTTCGTTTTCTGGCTCTGGTTTTTTTTCTGCTTTTGGCATTTTTTTCAACTCCTGGAACTTCTTGGTATTTGCTGCGTCGTTCCTGTCGCAACAATCTTCACTGTTTGGTCAAAACACCATGTAAATTTCTCACAGAGGTTCGCTGAAAGTAAATCTAGTCGATGATACTGAGAATTAAAACGAGTGAATGTGGACGCCCGTCCATGCGAGCACTGGTAACCGGGGGCGCAGGCTTCATTGGCTCACATCTTGTAGACCGATTAGTTTCACGAGGCGACGAAGTGGTTGTTGTGGATAACTTGTCATCAGGTGTGTTAGAATTTATTCAAGGGCATATTGATTCTGGTGCCGTTGTTTTCCATAATGTTGACCTAAAGGACTTGGAGTCAATAAAACCCATTTTCAACGGCATTGAAATGGTCTATCATCTAGCTGCAAATCCCGATATTCGGCTTGGTACTAGAATTACTGATACCGACCTAAAAGAAGGGACTATAGCAACTTACAATGTTTTAGAATCAATGCGATTAGCAAATGTCGAAAAGATAGCATTCGCCTCATCTTCGGTTGTTTATGGAGAAAATGCTCCAATGCCTACGCCTGAAAACCACGGTCCTTGCCTACCAATCTCACTGTATGGGGCATCAAAGCAAGCAGGAGAGGGCTTAATCGGTTCTTGGGTAGGGACTTTCAATCTACAAGCATGGATTTTCCGTTTTGCCAATATTATCGGCGAGAGAGGTACCCACGGCGTCATCTTTGATTTCATTCACAAATTGAAAGCAGACCCAAGTCGGCTAGAAGTATTAGGAAACGGCCTTCAAGAGAAGTCATACATGGAAGTTGGAGATTGTGTTGATGGAATCTTGCATGTGATCGAGAATACTAGTGATAGAATCAATTTGTACAATTTGGGTTCGAATGACACATGTAGCGTTAGAAACATTGCTGCAATTGTAGTCAAAGAAACAGGGTGTGATGGTGCAAGCATCGAATACACTGGCGGAGATAGAGGTTGGGCAGGTGATATCCCAAAGGCTATGCTTTCGATAAATCGACTCAAAGACCTCGGATTCAAGGTCAACTATGATAGCGAAGAAGCAGTGGCGTACACTACGAGAGTCCTAATCAAGGAGATTATGGGGTGAAATTATGATTCGAAGAAACATTTCTAATGAGGCAGGAGCACGTTCAGATGGATTGATGTTGGTGTCCCTTGTTTTCATTGCAGCATTTACTTACATCGCATTTACTACCAATCCAGTTTACACTGGAATTGGCGTAGGTGATAGAGTTCCAGAACTTGAGGGTCAGATATATGATGGAAGTACTTGGACTGATTTCAATTTGGAAGACCACATAGATCCTATGTGGGCTGAAGGCGATGGTGGAACTTGGTTCATGATTGAATTCATGGATACAAATTGTGGATACTGCCAACAACAAGCCGCTGAAGATATTCCTACTATGCAAGGACAATGGCTAGGTGACAACCCTCCTCGCACTACTCCGGATAATGTCTCAGTTGAGTTCCTTGCAGTGTCAATTTCATTATGGGATGAAGATACACAAGGCAAGTCATATGGTAGGGCTGTGATTGAGAGTTTCAGAAATGACAATGGTCACAATTTCGCTTACATGGACATGCAAGACAATTCGCACCAAGAGGCGTGGGGTAACTTTGGAACCCCTACTTACTTCCTAATTGCACCCAACGGCATAATTGAGTACGTCAATTTAGATGCTGATGGAGGCTATACGATTTGGGATGCTATGAATGATAAAATTCCATGGGGTGAAGAATGATGGTAGCTGGACTAGAATGTTTTGACCCGAATCTTTTGCCGCATCTAGCTATTTTTGCGCTAGGAATAGCCATGTTAACTCCATTAGGTGAAAGTTTAGCATTACCAGCGCTACGCAAAAAGTGGGCCTCTCTAGAAACTAAGTTGGGACGAACATTTGCCGGATTTTTATTAATCTGCTTCAGTGGTTTCACGGTTTCAGCACACACTTTGTGGATGCATAACAAATCTCAGGAGATGGGTGGAGGGTCATTCTGTTCTGCAGGTACGGTTTGTGATTGTGCTAGTGTAATTGGTAACAATGATTGGAACACAATGCCATTTGTTGGACTGCCCTGGGGTCTACTAGGTATGCTGGCATTTGCTTTGTTTATGTGGCTGATCATCACAATGGCAAAGGAGCCTACTGCGTCATGGGTTTTGACACATCTAAAAATTGGAACTAACTTCGGAATACTAGGAATCGGTGTCATCCTTTACCTAATGTATGCTGAGTATGAAATTGGTAAAATTTGTCAATTCTGTACTACTGCTCACATTGCACACATTGCTGCAACAATCGGTTTCTTCCGCTTATCTAACATGTTTGGATCAAGCGAATGGGATGTTTCGGGTGACACAAAGACCGTTGATGTAGCTGCCAAAGAACGTAGAAAGCGTGGTGGCTATGTCGCACCAAAGAAAGCCAAGACGGTTGTCATTAATCAAACTGTAATTAACAACATCTCGGACAGTGTAGTGCAAGGAGATGTAGGTGTAAACAAGAACTTTGAGGAGGAATGATTCCTGAGTGAAAACGGCTGGTGGGGAGTCTTTACTGTTGTCTGTCTGGTTTCGTTACTTGGTTTGATGGAATATCGCGGCATAATCAATCTAATCGATGACAGTAATTCATCTGAATCTCCATTGTTTAACAGTGCAGATGAAATGCATCCTTTGGGTGAAGAATGTCTAACAACTCACGATGTTGCAATGCATTTCCACCCCTACCTTACAATCATAATTGATGATGTAGAATATCCAATTCCAGAAGACACTGGAATCGATACAGATACTTGCCCAGGTGCTATGCACATGACACATACTCATGATTCGACAGGCAAGATCCATGTCGAAGGGCATCAGGTTGTAGATGTTCCACTAGAGGTGTTCTTTGATGTGTGGGGCAAACATTTCGATGAAACAGGAATTTTCGAATATCGAGACGGAACTGTTGAAATGACAGTTGATGGAATAATCAGCAATGAATATCAGAACCTATTGCTGGCAGATGGCCAAAATATTGTAATCAAATACACTTCAAACTAAGGAGCATAGATTCCTTCGAAATATAATGCATCGGTGTTTGTAGTTACAGGTTCAATTCTGTGTACTGTAACATCGACTCTTTCACTTGTGTGGTACATCTTTCTTAACTCACTCAGCAAGTGATGATGAACATCACTGATGTCATCAGCACTAATCATTGACAGGTGGCGGTTTGCTTCACCTCCGACTTCGACGGTATATTCTACCATCCAAGATTTAACACTCTTGTTTTCCCATTCTTCAGAAGCATCGTGTGTTGGTTCCATGGTATTACATTAATTTCCAACCTTATCAAAGATTTGGTCATTTGTTCAATATTTTGCCGTAAATTTACATTTTTGACAGAATTCAGTGACAATTAGGTCACAATAAACTCATTCTTCTTCCGCATTTAGGGATTTTTTCGCCGGGATAAATACCAGCAATCCGCCTAGTAGTATGCAAAATGCAACAATTAGCATTAGTTCATCACTCGAGTTTTCCTCATGTTCAATGTTTGATATTTCAACTACACCATAAGGGGCGCCACCTTCGACTGGTTCATGAATCATAATTAGCGACCAAAGTTCTGGTAATTCCAAATTTCCATATTCCGTAACGTTGCTATTTGAATCAATGACTTTCATCCCAACCAAAACTCTGTCACGAATATTTTCACCTGGATTATCTGCTCCTGCAGGAACTTCTTTTTCGTGTTCGACGACCATCAGAGTAATTTGTCCATAATCTGGCGTAGGTAGTTGCACATTATTCTCCACTAGGTTCATTGCCATTTGTTCAGGAGAGCCACGCGAATTCTCTTGAGAAAGAATACGTTGTTGAACATCACTCCAAGCGTCATAACCTTCAGCGGTTTTCAACCCGTCGACGAAGAATGTTGGAGTCCCATAGGGGGAACTATCTGTTTGTTCCTGGTACGCAATTCTAGCTCGACTTGCATCATTCTCGAACTCATCATCTACATGCAATCCTACAATCGCTGTACGCGCACCATGTGATTTAGCGACTATTGCCAATTCAGGGTCGATTTCTGCACATGAAGGGCACCATATCGCAGTTCTTTCTTCGACCAATACAGTTCTCTTCAACCAATGTTCCTCAACGGTTTCTTCTACCATTGCTGCACTGGTTGAAGTCAGGCATAATACCATGACGAGTGCTGCTAGTAGTCGCCTCATTGGACATGTGGAAGTGTATCTCGTCCATGAAGTTATCATGGGGATGCTGTCAGCGGAGTACGGAGGGAGTGTATTGGTCGACCGTTGGGTTCAAGATCACCAGAAAGATGCTTGGCGAAAACAAGCCAAGGCTAGTGGTTATCGTGCACGTTCTGCCTTCAAATTAAAACAAACACATGAAAGACACAAAATCTTCGAATTAGGCAATAGCGTTCTCGACGTTGGTTGCCATCCAGGTGGATGGGCTCAAGTCGCTGTTGAATTGGTTGGCGCAAACGGTAAAGTCGTAGGGGTTGACCTCAAATCATGTGTGCCTGTTGAAGGTGCTAATTTGATCGTGGGAGACATTACTGACCCTTTCACTCAGCAAGCAGTTCTCGATGCAATCGATACAGAAGTAATCGATGTTGTAGTCTCAGATATTTCACCTCACATTACAGGAAAGTGGGATATTGACCAAGCGGTATCACTGATGCTGGTAGCAGATGTGTTTGATTTTGCTCTTCCGATTCTCAAATATGGCGGCCATTTTGTCACAAAATTATTCCAAGGAGTTGGTGTTGAGGAATTAATTGAATTAGTTCGCCCACATTTTCAAACTGTCAAGAGATTCTCACCGATGGCTAGCAGAAATTCATCTTCTGAAGTCTATCTTGTTTGCAAATTTCATACGCCAAAGAGAGGCCCTGATTGGGAAATCAGACCCGCATTTGAATACGCATTAGAAAATCGCAAAGGTGGGCCAGATCCATTAGAGGAAGTCGAACCCGCGAAATCTACTTTCAGTGTTCGCAAGAAAAATACTCCAGAGGAGTAATGTTTCTACTTTCATTCGACTGTAGGAATGATTGAAAATGGTTGAGTCAATCCAGATGGTTTCATGGTGCCAAATAGTAACCGTGGAGAAAAGCAGGATTTGAGGAAAGAATCAATTCTATCTCAAATGAGGAATCAACCTAAGAAACAACAAAAAAAAGCGACAAGACAACGAGTCTCTGAGTTAACGCAGAATCAAAAGTTTCTGCGTTTGGAATTGGTTGTTTTACGAAGATACCCTCGCCGTTTGGTTAATTCAAAAAATTTCACCGGCTCTTTAGCTGCAGCATGTGGTCGTGATGAGACAGGCATTGTTGGAATTGTTCTTTGGGCAGACCAAGTAAAACAAGTAAAAACGGGCGACATAATACGAATTGAGAATGGTTGGTGCCGTTCTAGAAATGGTGAATTAATCGTTTCAACCGGCAAAAGCGGAACACTAACAGTGCTGGATAGGTGACTTTTCTTTCCGCGCAAGGATAAAGAGGGAGAGGTCGTGGCCGTGATGCACTGAGGTGTATATGATGTCTGAGCGAGCAACTGTCTGTACCTCTTCCGGAGTCCCTTTGGTTGACAAAGGATCTACCACTTTCCCCTGCCCCGCTTGTGGCGAGCCAATAGGCCGAAGTCCACGTTGTAGAAACCAAGGCGTATCTTATGTATGCCCATCATGCGGATTCCAGGGTCCTTGAACCAAATTGGTGATATTATGGGAATGGTCGCACTAACATACAAAGTCATGCCAGATTCTGATGTAGATGATGTTTCTGCAGATGAGATTGTAACTCAAATAATGGGACTAAAGGATGAAACATACGATGTTCAATTGTGTGAAACCAAGCCTTTGGCCTTCGGTTTGAAATTTATTCAAGTTCACGTCGTAATGAATGATGGATCTGGATTGTCGGATATTTTCGAAGAGAACATGCGCGCAATTCGTGGCACTGGTGAAATTGAAGTCCTATCTATGGGACTACTTTGATACATCAAAGTTGATGTAATGGCGTACGCATGAATTCGCGAAGCAATGTTGTTGCATAACTTCCAGAGGGTAAAGTGAATCTAAATCTGATACATGCTCCTTCAGGATTCCACAATTCGCCTACCTTAGGTCCTTCAGCCCACTTTTCACCCATTGTTTCTTCACCTGCAATTGGCACAGGTTCATACTGGAATTCACTGAATGTTGTGACCATTGCTCTACGTGTACCTTTAGTTGTTAATCTAGAGATTTTTTCAATTTGCCACGTTGTTTCAGCCAAGCCCATTTCGTCAAGAACTTGGGATTCGATTAATCCAATTCTCCCCGAGGGTTTATCCATTGCCGAACCAGGTAATTGGCCTGTGACTGCCAATCTACCTAGTGAACAGTTTCTTGAAATTCTGTCCAATGTCCTATCTTCTACAGTAACAATTGAAGAGGTTTCAAGTTGGCCATTGTCGTCAATTCTTCCTACGATGTCGCCAACAAGTGGGTTGGATAGTGATATCTCATTTCCAATTCTAGCTTCAATTGTTTTGTTGAATACTACGGATTGTAACGAATGTACGGTCATCAATTGAAGATTATTCGGTAATTTTCGGAATGCACCTACCCAGTCGTCTGGATTTTGGAGCATATGTTTCAACATGTCCCTTTCGTATCCAAGCCAATGGGGAATAATTTCCAAAGCATCCTCTGTAATTCCATTGTCTCGAATATGTTTCCTGAAGGCGGCAACATCCTCTTTCTCATCACCTTCCATGCTAAGATATGCCATGACGGCTCCTTCCCAATCTTCAGATATTACATGACGGCCAACCACTGGAGTGACTGGACGCCCAGACCCAAATCTTTGCGGCCCGATCCAATTAGGGAACAATTCTGGTCCCAACTTTTCTTTCATCGATAATTCAATTTCAGCAATTTTGTCCATTGCTTCAGAATTTGTCATTGGACTTCCGTCAGGATGACAACACCCTCTGGCAACGATAGTGAATCGATTGCCTTTGTGATTTCCAAAACCAATTTTCTGATGAGTCCGGCCTAAAATTTCAATTTCGACATCAGGAATTTCTACTTGNGCNACCTTCTTTTGNGGAGCATCAATAATGAATAATTGGCGAGTGACTGCTCGCTTATCTTTAGTTCCTGCAAANAATATTCGATTTCGAGAAATACCACATGCTTTAGCAAGTTTACCGATGAAACGATTGGTTTCCCAATTTGTCAATGTGATATTTGCGGCGGTAAACCGTCCCCGTGTATCAGTACTAACCTTAGTAGAAATTTCATCGACTCTAAAATCAGCGACTCTTGCTTTCAATACTCCACCGATCCCTGTAGAATCTACAGCATAGCCAGTCAAACCAATGGTATTGGCTAGGCCATCCTCAACGGACATGTGCTAACACATCTCAAAGCTTTAGGCTGGAGAAATCACCTTGGATGTCGCCAATCACCTTTTTCAACAATTTCGCAGGGTCTACACCCTTGTTGGTACGAATAAAGAATTCAGGTTCATCCAAATCAGGATGGCCTGGGAAGTAGTTTGCATAATCGACACCTTTGTCGCTGTTTAGTCTTTCACGAAGCACTTGAAGGGAGGTGTGTGATTCTCCAATGAAGCGTACTCGTAGTTCGTTGTCGTCGCGGGCGAGAACTTTAACTGGCATAGTGAACGATGTCGCCGTTCAGACTCGCCTTCAAGAACCTTTGGCATCTTATTGACTAAATCGCTACATGCTTTGCCTGCATAAATGACTCGAAAACTGATGTTTTGACCCGTCTCGCTTTAAACCGAATTGCTCACCCGCCACCCGTGAGTTCACTCGCCTTTGAGGATGCGCTGCGGGGTCAGTCAGACCGCTTCCGCAAATTTTCTTGGCCTATTCTCATTTTATCTGCAGTACTAACCGTGGGGCTAGTCGCAGATTTGGCATTTGTTGATACCCCGGTATTCCATACAGATCTCTCCGATTTCGCACCAGAATCTGATTCAGCCGATGCTCACGAAAGAATTAGTGAGCATTTCAGCAATGAAACCAGACCTATGTTTATTCATGTAACTCGAGACGATGGAGGTAATGTTCTCGATATGGCCTCATTGAACTTGATGGATTCTCATCTTGACATTGTTCAAAATGAAAGCGAAATGATGCAAGATGTGGTCATTAATTGGATTACGGCTCCATCAATTCTGCAACTTGCACTCGATGAAGAAGCCGATGGTGTAGAACTTTCAGAAGTAAATTCATGGGAAGAGTTGCTAAACTTAGTAATCGATGTAAACGAATCTGATTGCCCAGGTGATGTTTCTAAGCAAAGAGAAGTTGCTCAATTCATCCTTGACGGGATGCTGCACAAAGATTTCGAGGGTTCTGACATATGCCTTTGGATTCAAACAAATTCAGAAGAAGGCTCAGCCACGGTCACAGCATCATCTACACTTTGGATTTTAGAGATAGATCCTACTTTACCTAGTTCTGAGCGCAAGGTGAAGCAAGATCAACTGCGGGAGATTTTCCAGCAACTCAGTGATGATTCAGAATTGAATTATGGGGTCGCTTCATTAGACCTAATTTCTCATGATATTGATGAAGGTACTTTCGATAATCTGGCAACCTTAATTTTGTTGGCAGTACTTGTGGTAGTATTGCTACTTGCGATTTCATTCAGAAGCGTCAAGGGTGTTGTTTTCCCATTGGTAGGTCTTTCATCAGCATTAATTTGGACTTACGGAATTCTGAACTTGTTTGGTACTAGATTTACTGCACTTGAAGTTGCAGTGGCACCCTTAGTTCTTGGTTTGGGAATAGATTACTCGATTCATCTACAGAGGCGATACAATTCTTTCAAGAAAGAAACCAGCGACTCTGCGGAATCATGGTTGGCATCATGTGGCAAATTGTCAACACCATTGGGGCTAGCAGTAATCACTACTGTTGCTGCTTTCCTAGCCAATATCATTTCTCCTCTACCTCCACTCGAAACATTTGGTATCGCTTTAGCAGTTGGAGTAATTTCGGCATTCATCAATGCAACCATAGTTGTTGGAGCTTTACATGTAGTTCTGGATTCGAGCGAGGATAAAATTCCAGCAGACCCAATTAGAATGCCTAGGCTATCTAAAAAATTAGTTGACTTACAAAGGTCACAACAGGCACTGGTTCTGATTGTGGCTCTAATTATTACAGGCGTTTCTATCATTGGTGCTATGGGCTTAGAGACAGAATTCGATTTGACAGATTTCCTAGATGATGATATGGAAATCATGGAAGTCAGAGATGATTTGGATACGAGTTACGAGAGTGCAGGTTGGAAAGTAGTCTATGTTTTGATGGAGCCGGCGGGCTCCCAAGATGAAATTGATTCAGATTTTGTTTTGCTGAATGAGATGCGGGGTTTACACACAGATCTTGCGAATAATCACGATGTCGTGGGTGGTGGAGGTGTAGATTCTAGTCCGTCATATGAGAGTCCATACAAAGTCCTCTTTGATGCAGTAGACAATGATGTAATGTTCGGAGAAAGTTATGGCTTAGTCATTACAAATGGAGATTTACGACGTGGTATTGCTTCTCAATTTGACCTTGGAGGTGCATTTGCAAACCTCTCAGGTAACTCCTCTGTCGCCGATCCATTTGCAGGAGATTCGTGGGCTGACCGTGTTGAAAACACGGTTGATTTAGATGGAGAGAAAATAAAACATATCAGAATCGAAGTTCGAGTGGACGCCTCGACATCAAGCGAAACAAGCCGAGTTGTCAAATGGTTTGAGCAAGAGTTAGGAGATGAGGAAGATTCTGGAAAAATGCGTAGTGAGTTGTCAGGAATTGCCAATGTCTATGTCACCGGAGACTTGGTGGCCTTGCAAAACGTTCTCGATGGCCTCAATTCATCACAACTATCTTCCACTGCGATTTCATTCATAGTGTCCTTCGTAGTTCTTCTTCTACTGACAAGAAGACCAGTTCCAGCAATCGTTGTTTTGACTCCAGTGGTATTGGCAACACTTTGGGTTGTAGGTTCGATGGTTGTACTCTCTCTAAAGTGGAATGTTCTGACTGTTATGGTAACGGCTCTATCTCTTGGAATTGGAATAGACTATGTTATTCACATGTGGCGTCGTTTTGAATCTGAGAGAGAAAAACGAGATGATGTTTGGGAAGCACTCGAGGAAACAATTTCAACAACTGGAGTAGCGCTTGTGCTATCTGCAGGAACAACTGGACTTGGGTTCCTAGTGCTGCTATTCTCGCCGATGCCAGTCGTACAACAATTCGGACTTGTTACAGCATTGACAGTAACTTATTCTCTAATTCTCTCGATTTTGGTTTTGCCAGTACTACTTTTGATGTCTGAGAATAATTCACCTGGAGGAAAATGAATCGATAATCGAATTCATCTCTAGGTTTTGCTCACGACTAATCAAACACAATGCCAACCACGTTGTACAGTACCGTAGAGCCTTGACTTTTCTCTCAGCTCTGCGACTTATTTCCTCTGAATCAATGCCTGATTGCTTAGAAATAAATTTAATCAAACGATTTTGCATCCTTGCTCGAGGGTCTTCAGATTTGCTTTCATTTTGCAAATTCTCTTTTTTCACAGCAGGAGTTTCTAATTTTGGAGTACCATCGTTTGATTTGGCAGTCTCATTTACAACAGGATCTGTTAGCCTTGAAGGCCGAGGCTGCCACCCTAAAGGCGCCCTTATACCTCTGATGTCGCAATTTGGAGAAAGCATCCCATCATTATCGATAATCCAGCCTGCAAAGATAAGAGCCTTGATTGCATCATGTGCAGTCTCAGTATCTACCCATCCCATGTCAAAAGATAGGATTCTTTCGAGTTCATCCGCAGATTGATTCGCCCCATCGCGAAAGCAAATCGCCAAAACACGTTTGACATCTTCAATATCAGGTGTCATCTCAATCACTCCACCTTGGTGAATGAACCATCTTCTTCGAGTTTCCATCGGCCAATCCCTTCACCTGAGTAGAATGTTCCTTCTGTAATATATTCATATTCACCACCCCCGGGTAGTGATTCATAGTTAGGAACGCTTTGAGGTTGTGCATTAGAATTTCCAGGTAGAGTGTCCAACGACAATTTAGCCATTGCATCAGCTACATTGGTTGTGGGTTGTATTTCTTCAACCGGTTTAGATTTAGGAGGTGGACCTTTCTTTGGCTTTGATGAAGGAGGTGGTCCAGTTTTACTTCTGCTACTTTGAGGAGGTCCCGAGCGTGGTAATTCTTCGAGTGAAGGCATTTTCTTTGCCTGAGTCAATTCATTTCCTGATCGTTTTCTGATTATGATAATTACAGCGAGAACAGCAAGTATTCCTCCACCTGCACCGACATATAGCATCATGTTGAATTCATCCGGTGCAGTATATTTCTTTGAAAAGGTATTATCTTCTTCGTTTAATTCCCAGATTCTCTGGTCTTCATCTACCACAACTAGTAACTCCCAATCGCCTTCTGGTACAGTGATTGCAACTCGTTTGATTATTCCTTGACCTGATGATATTTTGGCCTGCGAATATTGTCCAACAAGAGTTTTCTCATCATCGATGATGGTGTAAACTGTGATATTGAATGATTCTTGCAAACTTTCTCCAGAGTTCATTACCGAGATCTCTGCTCTGAGTTCTTTACCTGCTTCGAGGTTTCCATCAAGTTTGACATCAACTAACTCGATGTTTGGCCCTATTGTTGAAAGTGGAACAGTCAGCCAAGGTTCAAGCATAGATTCTCCCGACACTCTCTGTAATGTCCACCCTGCATCATCCATTCCGGATGCCCAACAATCTATACGTGCTTCAGGAGATAACAATGAAGGGTCACCTTGATTAGAGAAATCAAAGTTGAATGAAAACAATGTCTTGCCTTGGAAAACATTTGTTGGCTGAAGCAGAATAGCAACTGGGTCCCATGTAATTTCTGTTGAAATCACTTGACAAGTTAGATTCAGTTCCTCACTCCAGGTCTCATCTTCAACAATGTTTACTCCGATTCCAATGTCATCCAAATGATATCTTGACAAATCTTCAATACTCGAATCGAGAATTATTGGTGCTTCATCATCAATCACAAACACTGGTGCATCATAGACTCCCAGCGTTCTAGTTTCCCAAGGGTCCATGAACGCAACCTGGAAGTCAATTATTCCTCCTGTACTCGGCATTGTGATCGAGGCATTGATTACTCCATCGACCACTTCAACAGTGGCGGAACCGAACCAGTTCTGACCTTGTAGTAGTCCCCACCAACTAACGGATAAATCACCCTGGTATGGAAGACCAGAAAGTGAGTGAGTCATCGTTCCTGTAATTCTCATTTGTTCGTTAATTATCATTATCGATTCATTAGTAATCGGACCAATTTTTGAACCGGATACATCTTCAATATTAGTAATTGAAAAGTCAAAATCTTCTGAGAAAACCCACATGTTTTGGAATGTAGTTTTACTTATCCCATCAATGTCGATTATGAAAATTTCAACAAGACCCTCGTCCAAAGCAGAACGGTCGACTTCCCATCCAGCATAAATTGAGACCGAGACCATCATGCCATCACCCACATATGAATGAGTACAAGTTGTTCGGTCAGAATCTATTCGAGTATCCATTACTGAACAAATTGAATCTGCTACATCATAGGTTACTCCGAAATCCGAGTCGTCGCCAAGCTCAATCCTAAGCGACATTATGTCTGATATACCATTTCCATCACTGATTTCAATGTCCCAAGAAATTTGACGTGAAACTTCCCAATACTGGGTGGATTCTTCATTGTAAATTCGATTGACAACTCCATTTTGTGCATCTCTAGTAAGCCACCAAATTGTATTATCAATAGTTGTAAAACCGGTTAAGTCACTACCAACAATTCGCATGTAAACATACTGTTGGTCTTCGTTTAGATTGTCGGATTGAGTTCCGTTGAACCACCATAAACTTCCGTTATTTTCCAGTGTGAAGTTGATGTCACGATACTCACTTTCTTGCGGCGTAGCGTCTGGGAAACTACCATCAGAACCATCATCCATCTCCTGGACCCATACCTGCATTGCCATGTCTTCGAAAACAAACCCGGATGTATCGGCAATCAATATTGAAAGTTCTCTATTCTCTTCACTGTTTAGATAGTCTTCATTTTCTGGAATACTTGAGATAATTATTGGGTTTATATTGTCCAAAATTAATGATGAGGAATTGGAATCACTTAGCATTTGGAAGGATTGATCACTCCGTGCTTCAAGAGTAATATTTACCACGCCAGAAACATCACTAGGCAGAGTCCAAGAAATCGTATCAGACTCACCCGCAGTAAGGTCAGTCCATGGAGTGGTTTGGTTTACCCAGTTGGTGAAATTGTTTGTGGCAGCATCATTGACACGAATATCGAAGTTTATACGAGCCTGCAAATTACCGCTTGAGAGAGTCATTCCAGATGATGGGAATGAATGGTTTATTCCTACTAATATTGGTACTCCTCCGGTAATAGCATCACCAGATGAAACCATACCCAAATCTGTGATTCTAACCTCTAGAATATTGTCAATCTCAATCGGATTAGTGTTGGTGAATTCTGTTGTTTCTAATCCGGTTGAACCAACCTTTGCGCACAAATGGCTAATCCCTGTTAGGTCTCCTAAATCAATTGACCAATCGATTAAAGTTTCACCCAAAGTGGTAGAATTGATTACACCTAAACTTTGTATGAATAATCCTTGCGTGTCACTTTCTATGAAGGATGAACCGTCATGAGATAGCCTAGACCAAGGCCCATTAATTGCAGCAAATTGGTCACATGATGCAAACTCAAGGTACATCTCTCCTGAAGAGAAAAGGTCGTGACTGGTTTGAATATGCAACGTTTCAGCACGAGGATGTAGCACATTCGGAATACTAGTTGTGAATGCTGCATGCTCAGCTCTAATCGACATTGAATCTAAATCTGGCTCGTCCCAATTTTTCAAGTCTGAAATTTGGAATCTTATTCTATATTGAATAAAATCAGCATAGTCATTTAGATCTATATCGGTAGTTCCAGTTGGGAATGTTGTGTTAATGGTGCCATCTATTCCCATCCACACTTGAGAAGAAAGTAAATTTGAATCTGATGCAGTTCTGTATTGGAAGCCCAATTCGCCGCCAGGTGTATTTGTTCCTACGAGGTCGAATTGAACTGGAGTCGCTCTTCCATTTTGGTTTGGACGTAAGTCGATAATCGGTGAAGTTACCCAAGCATGATGAGAAGATGTTGTATTTTGATGCTCAGTATCGGCAGAGAACATCTGGCTCCATGAACTGTATGGATATGTCGACATATCACCTGTTGCCCAAACTATACTTCCATTTATTTCCTCGACAGTTAGGTCAAAGTGGCCAACAGAACCTATGTTATTTCCTTGAGACCAGGTGTCCTCTACAGGGTTCCAATGGTAGACAGTTTTCTTTGCGCCACCATTAAACCCGCCAACTAAGACGATTTCATCATTTAGAACAGTAGCACCCCATCCATACATGGCCACTGGAAGTTTAGACAAATTAGTCCAAGTGTCTGATGCGGGGTCATATCTCTCAACGTAATCCAATGCTTGTCTATTCCATGTTTGAGTACCATGGAATCCCCCCATGGCATACAGTTGCCCATGGAAATTCACCAACTCGAAAGACGCTCTCTCATGGTTCATATCTGCCATTCTAGTCCATTGGTCAGTCATTGGATCGTAACGGAATGTTTTGTTGGTTGCATCATTGGCGTTAGGGCTTCTGACGCCTCCTGCATAGTATAGATAGCCGTTCGCTTCTGCCATTGCGCCCAAACCTCTTTCTTGGGAAGAAGGCATAGATGTACCATTATACCAAGTGCTATTATCCAAATTATAGATTTGAACTCTTCCTGTAGGGTATTGAGATGGATTAGAATTTCTAAACCAATCACCAACAACTACTATCAAATTTCCAACTAGCTCTGCTTCGCAATATTGCTGCGCAGAAGGCATGCTCATACCAGATGGAGTCCAACTTTTGTTTACATTATCCATTATTTCGATAAAACTCGTTGGCGATTCATCATTAGATTGAGTGGGGTTAGGGTCTGTTCTACCCCCCATTAACCAAACCTCGTCCATTGAGTCAATGGCAACTGAGCATACGCCACTTCTTATCATAGCAAGCCCCTGATTCGGAACCGACCACTGGATATGTGGGCGATTAACATGTACTTCACCATCCGGCGTTGTGTAAACACCATCTTCATAGAAGCCTGATTGATTGAACAATTGGTCTTCTTGATATGAATTGGAAATCTGAGATTCAGTAAATTCTGAACTGATGCCAGACCATGTCTGCAACAGGAATAGTAAAACAATCATACATGCCAAAATCCCCCTGCGCATGTTGCAATGTAGTCACAAATAGGGTTTGATAATTTTGGAATGAAGTTTTGCAAAGAATGCGAGGGTTCATTTCCCCCTGCGTTATGCCCCCTTCGCTATGTCACGGGAATACATCGCAAGGGACCCCCGCACAGGGCGTCCAATTAACGTAGGAAGTAGCCGTAGACGTAGTAAGAAAAGAGAGGTTCGAGAAGGCCCATGGATGGCCATCCCTCCCCAAGCAGTCATTCCTTTAGCAACGGGTCAACTCGAATCGTACAAGGTCGGATGGAAAGAGAAGGACCACTTCATGACTCGCTTAGACGGAATCAAGGGTCTTTCTAATTTAGCCGGAGCGATGGCACACGAAGGTCACAGAATTTTGCTAGATTGTTTAATGGACAATGATCCAAAAATTAGAGTCGCAGGATTGTTCGCTTTACCATCTGTAGCAGAAACCCGTCCCGATGAATTATTTGACCACCTATCGGTTCTGTTAGATGATAAAGATGCATCTGTTCGAAAAGCAGCAAGTGAATGTTTGAAAATAGTGGCGCCTACATTCCCCTCTGCAACAGACAGCACTCTAGCCTTTGAATTACGACATAATGTCAAGCAAAGGAGAGATGCTGCATTTGTAGGTCTAGGAGATTTGTGTCAAACTTGGCCGGAGGTAGCTTGTGACCACATCGATGAGTTGTTGCAAGAAGGTTCTCTAGATCTGCGTAGAAAGGCTGCTGGGCTATTACGTCGAGTCCTCTCTAAAGGCGGTGCAGCAGCATGGGATTTAGTTGGCTGGGCATTGGAGGATGAAGATGTTGAAACACGCCGTCAAGCAGCCAAATGTTTGGTTCCTCTTGCACATAAGGAACAAAGAATCGCTACTATACTTGCAGAACGTGCAATTTTGGATGCGGACTCTCAAGTGATGGTATCTGCGATAAAATGCATAGAAGTTCTAGATACCGACCATGGCCGTGCCAAGGATTTGGTTTTGGTTGGATGTACGCACAAGAGTGTAAGTGTCCGATTAGCATGTGTCAAGATTTTGCCTCGATTAATGGGAGACGAAGTGCTTCGAAATCACTGTAATGCTTTGTTGCGTGATGAGAAGGATGAAAGGGTCCGTAAGGAATTACAAGAGATGGCTTTCGATGCTCAGATTGAGGGTACTGAGGAACAGAAGAATGCGTTCTTGGCGCCCGCTCCAAAGGTGCCAAAAATCGATGTCGAAATCGCAGAATCTCAGGGTAAAACCGTTGGATTGGAAGACCTTCCACCGCCAGATGAAGACAAGAACAAGCCTCGACATGGTTAAGAGGGGGTTGCCGGTCGGCGAATCGCTCAAGGAGTACTACTCATGTCTGAGGAAGCATTCAACGATAAAGAGAAGCAGTTCAATGACCTATGGGATGGTGTCACACCAAAGGGTGTTAACCGAACCAAGTCACTAAAGTTCCGCCAGTACATACTAGAGCATGTTCGCCAGATGAAGAAGCCGCTCAACAGAGAAAACGCATTCAAATATTGGATGGGTATTCTCAAGGCTGAGGCTAAGGACAGCGAAAACTTCTGATCGTGATACGGGGGTCACTCCCCGTCCCGGTGGCCCAGATTGGGAAGGGACGGACTGAGGAGTCCAAATGTTCACAACAACTACATTTTCCGCTTGGGATTTGAATGAAGACTTGCAAGCGGGTCTAGAAAGCATGGGATGGGAGTTTGTAACTCAAGTCCAAAAAGAGACAATCCCTATTGCATTATCTGGTAGAGATGTAATCGGGCAGGCAAGGACAGGTTCTGGAAAAACTGCAGCATTTGGACTACCTACAATGAATTCATGCCAAGCTACGGGTGAGTTACAGGCACTGATTTTGGCACCAACTAGAGAACTTGCTAATCAAGTGGCAGAAGAGTTGTCTAACATACAAGGTGAGACAGGTTTGAACATTCAGACAGTTTATGGTGGAACTGACCTAGAGAAGCAAGCAAAGAATTTGCAAGCGGGAGTAGACATCATTGTCGGAACACCTGGAAGAGTTATGGATATGACCGAAAGAGGTTTCATCGACCTAGCAAAACCAAAATTCTTTGTTCTTGATGAAGCAGATAGAATGCTCGACATGGGATTCTTCCCAGATATAATGTGGGTTATTGAGAGAATGACTAACAGGGAGCAAACGCTGTTGTTTTCAGCAACTTTCCCTCAAGAAATTATTGATGCTGCAAATGAATTTATGAATGACCCAGAATTCGTTCTAACCAATACTGAGAAGTTGGATATCCCTCCAATCAACCAACACAGTGTTAGAATAGGTCGTGCAAACAAATTGTGGGTTGTTGGGCGCCTACTGTCTAGGATGACAGAGGATGACCAGACAATCATTTTCACCAATACAAAGCGAATGGTTGACTTGTTAGTCCAGCGATTAAAGAAACATAGGTTCGATGTAAATGGAATTCACGGTGATCTTTCGCAAAATCAGCGAGAGAAGATTATTTCTAATTTCAAGGATGGAAATTCGAAGGTTGTTATTGCTACAGATGTGGCAGCTAGAGGTATCGATGTAGATGGCATCACAATGGTCATCAATTACGATGTACCTGATGATGTCGACAATTACGTTCACAGAATTGGTAGAACTGGTAGAATTGGGCGCAAGGGTGAAGCATGGGTTTTAGTCGGCCGTGACGATATTCCTCAATTAAAGAAAATTATTGCAACTCATTCTCTGGAAATTATTGAATCAGAAGCCCCTGAATTACCAGAAGGAATGGATAGAGACCCAGTCAGGAAACAGGAAGATAACGCTGAGGCTGCGGATGTATTCGGTATGGTCCCAATAAAATTGCAGACAACCTCTCTCTCAAAGTTCGCTATTGTAGATCAAATTACAACTTCTTTGAAGTGTTCTGAATTGGCTATTGGAGATATCGTAATCAAAGATGATTTTACTGTGGTAGAAGTTCACAACAAGCACGCATCAATGGCACTAAAATCTCTTAATGCCAATGATATTTCTGCTTCAATAATTGAAGCGTGATTATTCCTCTTCGTCTTTGCTCGGTTTGTCGATTGCAATTAGATTGCAAGCCAAGCCCAACATACCGAGAGTTGCCAATGACCATGATGATTGAATCTCTTGTGACCACGCATCTCTCGCTTCACCACATTCACCAGTTACGCTAGAATAGAACTCACACAAGTCCACAGTTTCCTTTGCTTCCATTGCCTCTTCATCCAGCCAAACATTTGCGAATGCACCTAGAATGAGTAGTATTGATACTGCTAATGCGCCTTTATGCAAGTTACCCCAGTTTTTGCGATAAATGAATTTCCACTTACCTTTGCTTGAGGCTTGTTCCTTCCGAATCAAATCGCCAGCATTTACCCACTTGAACCAGACCAACCACATCAGTACCAAGACGATTAGGAAACCCCATTGGTAGACAAAGGCGTGGAAATCATGCATAGGTTGCTCACACCCCATCAAGTTGGGATTCTCAGCACAGCCAGAAAGTGCAAGTGGGTATAGTACTAGTAATCTAACAATGTTCAGAACATACACGATTCCACAAGCGATTACAGCGCTCTTTATTCGTAGTCTTTGTGGAACGCCCGATGTCATCATAATCAGTACAGAAATGAAAATCATTTCGTGTACTCCTGCACATTCATCGGAAACATACAATCGAATTTGATCCGCCCAAAAATCTGGGTGCTTTAGAGTTACAAGAGTGGTCCAACCATTGTACTCTGAAAGTGTAGCAGTGCCTGGGCCATATATCAACTCGGTTAAATGGTACCAAATCCAAGCTTCAGATTCTTGAATCAAACCAAGTGTGTTAGTTGGTTGGGTTATGAACCAATAAAAAATCTCAACCAATAGTAATGCGAAGGGAATGCGCAGATATCCTTGACCCAACTTAGCAACTTCCGCCCAAGATAGGTCCTCGACCTCCTCCTGAAGTGGCTTGCCCTCTCCGGCCATGATGGTGAATAACTCACTTCATTCATGAAGTCTCACTTGTGGGAGGGTTCAAGTTGGCTATCCCTTCGGACAAATCGTGGAGCCGACACACAAGTTGGACGTGCTAGGGCATTATTGTCCAGTTCCAGTTTCCAAAGCCAGGAAAGCATTGACTGATTTGGTAGAAGGCTCTATCCTAATGGTGATTGCAGATGACCCAGAAACAATGCATGATATGCCAGTTCTTGTAGCAAGACTCGGTCACAGGCTAGTAGATGTAGAGAAATCTGCTGGAGAATTCAAATTTGTTATCGAGGTGTGCTAATGAGTATAGATGAAGTTCCAAGTGAAGCGAGACTTCCAACTAAGCACGGTGAATTCAATATTCGAGTATTCCATGAATCGGAAACCAATCTTGACCATGTAGCATTGACGATGGGTGAAATGACTGGGCCAGACCCCGTATTGATGCGTGTTCATTCTGAATGTCTTACAGGAGATGCATTTGGTTCCTTACGTTGTGACTGCGGTTCCCAATTGGATGCGGCTCTTGCGGCAATTGCAAAGAAAGGTTGGGGAGTGGTTGTTTATCTTCGCCAAGAAGGTAGAGGAATTGGACTACATGCGAAGATTCAGGCTTACCATTTACAGGATAAAGGTGCAGATACTTTGGACGCTAATTTAATGCTAGGATTACCGGCTGATGCCCGTAACTATAGAATTGCAAGTACTATGCTGGAAGCCTTGGGAGTCGGAGATGTTTGTCTACTTTCAAACAATCCTGACAAAGCAAAACAACTTGAAGAATACGGCATTAATGTGGTAGAAAGAATGCCTCTCATTGTAGGTGTCGTAAATGAAAATCGTGACTACTTGGAAACCAAAGCAAAACGCATGGGTCATGAAATCGATTTAGATGGTGAGTGAATGGTTAGAATTGAAGCGACTTATGATGGAAATCTGAGATGCACAGCAACTCACATGCCTTCAGGAAGTAAATTGATTACTGATGCTCCCGTTGACAATAAAGGGAAAGGAGAGTCATTCTCACCTACAGATCTGTTAGCTACTTCAATGCTAACATGCATTATGACAATTGTAGCAATACGGGCTGATGCAAGGCAAATCAACGTTAGTGGAATGTCTGGTAGTATAGAGAAAACAATGGCAGCTAATCCTCGTAGAGTTGCCAAACTCGAAGTCATAGTGAATTTACCATCTGATATGGAACTAGATGACCGAGCATGGTTGATTACTGAAGGATGCAACTGTCCCGTTTGTGTTTCAGTTAGTGAATCTATGGACGTAGATGTAACATTCCAATGAGGTGAGGATATTCCAAGTGATTCCAAGCATTGGGACTCGGCATATGCCGATGCTGATACAACAAAATTAGGTTGGTATCAAAAGGAGCATGCGGTCTCCATGGACCTCATTTCTTCCTGTGACGGTAAACGTATTATTGATGTCGGGTCAGGAACTACTACGCTTGTAGATTCACTTATTGACAATGAATATGATGTTACGGTTCTCGATATATCCTCTGAAGCTTTACGGATTCTTTCAGTTAGGCATGGTCAAAATTTGAAATACATTCGTGGAGATTTGTCAGAATCTTTGGATTTAGGAAATTTTGAGATTTGGCATGACCGCGCAGTTTTACATTTCTTGTTGAAAGAGAGTGAGAGATTATCTTACGTTCAAAATCTTGAGTCCTGTATACAGAGTGGAGGTCACGCGGTAATCGAGACATTTTCGAGAGATGGCGCTCAGATGTGCTGTGGACTTGATTTGTACACTTATGACGAAGCGCTTTTGACAGAATTATTGGGCGATAAATGGATACTGATTGATTCGATTAGACATACTCACATCAATCCATTTGGTGGTGAGCGGCCTTACATTTCTACGATTTTTAGAAGGGTATAGCCTTTGATGAAAGGTAAACATTCTATTTGCTACTGGGGTATGGTTGAACATGGAGAAAATATCAGCACTATCCATCATCGCAATTCTTTGTCTTTCTTCGGCATCAATTTTGGTTACAGATAACCAAGTTAAACTTGATGAATTAGAATTTTTCCCGAGCCCTTCTATTTCTGATTGTTCAAACCAAACTCATGTTTTAGGAAACCCGTTTCATGTGGACAACCAATTAGGAAATGACTCAAATCCCGGAACAATAGATTGTCCATTAGGGTCAATTTCAGAGGCACTCAATCTATCTTCCAATGGAGATGAAATTATCATTCATGAGGGAATATATCATGAAACAGTAGTTATATCTGGATTCCAAAATTTGACAATCAAATCAGCCTTAGGTGAGCGAGTTGTTTTCGATGGCACTCGGGGTATTAACGACGATTTAGGTGGAATTTGGAGTAATTCCAGTGATGGGATTCACTATGTCGATTTAGGTATCGATGCATGGCAAGTTTTCATGGATTATGAAGAACAAGTACCTGCTAGATGGCCAAATGCAAAATTCAGTGATTATACTGTACTGAACCAGTCGCACCATTGGGCCCACGGCACAATTGGTAACGGCGGCTCATATTCAAACGGAGAGTTACAAGATTCTGGAGGTACAATTGGGGCCAACAATAGTTTGAACTCAAGTGGAATAGATCCAGTTGGCGCAATAGCCATTTTGAATGTGGGTTCTTTCAGAACATATAGCAGGACAGTTACAGATTTTGATTCCAATAATTCCACGTTTTTCTATGACACAGTTCCTTCCTGGAAAACCAAACACCACCATTACTTCCTAGAAGGGAAAAGGGATTTGATAGATGTCGAAGGTGAATGGTGGATTAATTCATCCAATGATAGGTTACATATGTTGTTCCCAAATGGAACTAATCCAAACAACCTTGATATTCGAGTAAAGACTCAATCATTTGCATTCAATATAACTAACAGCGACAATATTTCCCTACAAGGTTTGGAGTTTTTCGCCACAACATTCCGTACTTACCAGTGTGATGGTTGCTCGGTTCTAGATTCAGATTTGATGTACCCAAGCACATCTAAGAGAGGCCTTGGAATTGCAGGAGAAGACGTTGATGATCGGTGGGTTACAAGGATGGATAGATGTTCTAATTGTCTAATTGATAATTCCTCATTTGCACACACAGATGGTTCAGCTATCGAATTTCACGGAGCAGCATTACAATCACATAACAATACAATAAACAACACAAATTTCGAATTCATTGATTGGTCCGCTTCAGACTTACCTGGATTAATGGTTACAGTTTTTGATGGAGGAAAGGATAACACCTTTTCCAACAATACGATTCACAGAACAGGTGCTTCTGCAACAGTTAGCATTGGTGATGCACCACAATTTTTCTTCAACAAAATATCGCAGACAGGTTTCATCCAAAGTGATGGTGCAGTTATGCAAATGATGATGGCCGAGCAATTTGGAGCAGAAGTCGCCTACAATTGGATCTATAATACCGGGAAATATGGAATAAGGATGGATGGCCCCGCTGGTGGAACTAATACTGGGAATAATGCAACAGTTCATCACAATGTATTGTGGGATATCAAGACAGGAATAATGGTCAAAGGAAATTATCACCATGCGCACAACAACACTGTTTTTGGAAATGATAGTGGATTAACCAAGAATCAAATCATTGTGCTGTATGAAAACGGTGCTGGTAACGAAAATTCGACAACAGCCAATAATGCTGCAGATACTATTGCTGCTCATCGCTCAAATTCCTATTCTTCAAATCCAGTTCCTGGAACATATTACAGCAATTACAACGGGTATGAGGAAACTGATGGTACAGTTGAGTCGATGCTAGTAGATCCTCGTAACTTCGATTTCAGACCAATTGTAAATTCTGCATTGGATAATCTGAGCGCTGGAGCATATGATGCAGCAGACCCAGCACCTTGGACAGCTGGCGCCAGTAGATTATGGCAGGTTATGGTAATACCAATTCTAGGATGTACTAACCAAACAGCAAACAATTTCGATTCCAATGCAACTATTGAAAACCACAGTTGCGATTATGATTTAGACGACGATGGAGTTCTAGATGTCGACGAGGTATCTGGCTGTACGAATTCCACTGCAAACAATTTCGACCCACTAGCAACTGATGACGATGGAACTTGTGATTACGATTTAGACGACGATGGAGTTCTAGATGTCGACGAGGTGTCGGGTTGTACCAATTCCACTGCAAATAATTTCGACCCACTGGCAACCGATGACGATGGAACTTGTGATTATGACTTAGATGATGATGGAGTTCTTGACGTAGATGAGGTATCGGGTTGTACCGATTCGATTGCCAATAATTTCGACCCACTAGCAACTGATGACGATGGAACTTGTGATTATGATTTAGATGATGATGGCGTATTAGATGTAGACGAAATCGAAGGATGTACCGATTCGATTGCCAATAATTTCGACCCACTAGCAACTGATGACGATGGAACTTGTGATTATGACTTAGATGATGATGGAGTTCTTGACGTAGATGAGATTGCAGGTTGCACCAATTCAACAGCCAATAATTTCGACCCGCTGGCAACCGATGATGATGGAAGTTGTGACTACGATTTAGATGACGATGGAGTTCTAGATGTTGACGAGGTATCTGGCTGTACGAATTCCACTGCAAACAATTTCGAACCACTGGCTACAGATGAAGATGGAAGTTGTGACTACGATTTAGACGACGATGGAGTTCTAGATGTTGACGAGGTATCTGGCTGTACCAATTCCACTGCAAACAATTTCGACCCACTGGCAACTGATGAAGATGGAAGCTGTGACTTCGATTTAGATAATGATGGAGTTCTTGACGTAGATGAGATTGCAGGTTGCACCAATTCAACAGCTAACAATTTCGACCCACTGGCAACCGATGAAGATGGAAGTTGCGACTATACTCAAACTGTTATCTGTACTGAGGACCTGTGTTGGGATGGTTCATCTCGAGATCCAACAGATTGTTCTTGTCCTCCTGAAGATACAGATTCAGATTCTAAATTAGAGGTTGTTGAAGAAGCAGAATCCAGTTACCCTTGGATTCTATTGATTATACTATTAATTCTGATAATATCATTTATCATTAGGTCCAATCGAAAACAGTGAGGAACCACTTACATTGCAGGCTTAATCCGTCTTGAGCGTAAAATCACCGAATTAATTTGTTTCTTCATATTGCTAAATTTTGTTTGCTGATATCAATATCAACCTAATTTGTATATGCGCACATTTGAGAACCTAAACCACTTGGGAGGTTCATGGCCAAGATTTTGATGATAACTGCAACCTCCGATAATAATCGTGCATTAGCCGAGAAATTCGCAGATTCAGCTCGTGAGATGGGACATGAAGCAGACATTATTGATCTAGTTGAATTGGATATGCCAATGTTCTCAGTTGCTCGCTCAAAGGAATTGGAGACTGTCCCTGGAATGGCGGAATTAAAGGCAGCAATGTCCGATGCTGATTCTTGGATGATTATTGCTCCTGAGTATAATGGTTCAATGCCTCCTACTTTGAACAACGCAGTAGCATGGCTGAGCACAGAATGGCAAGATTTCCGTGCCTTGTTCAACCGACGTAAAGTTGGACTTGCTACCCACAGTGGGGGTGGAGGACCACACGTAATCATGGCAATGCGCCAGATGTTCTCTTTCCTAGGATGTATTGTTCTAGGCCGAAATTGCATTTCTAACAAGACCAAAGAAGCTAATCCTGAAACAATTGAGGATATGCTGAACCAACTCGCAAACTAATGCAGGCACAATCACTAATATTGGCGGGCCATTAGGTCTGTTCATGGAGATTAATGAGTGCTTCATTACCACTGCTGGTGAAGATTGGGTAAGAATCGAAAATTGCAACGTTCACATGAATGTAAAGCGACGCTTGCAGAGAACCGTCATCCGTGGTAACGAAGGTGACGACCTTCTAGATGAAGGTGCGGAGTCGGCAATCTATACGATAACTGGTAAGATGGATATGGAGAAGTACAAGGAGGTTCTTCGAATTTTTAGAACTGACCAACCATTCTTTCATGATCCATTTGAGGACAGACAAATGAAGGCATTATTCTCAAGCATTGACTATGATAGCGCCACTGGAGAATACGAGTTCGTTCTAATGGAAGATGCAGAGCAAGACGAAATAATGTCTTGATTATGCAACACTTTTCAAAACATATCTTGATAAGAAAATCTTCTTATTAGATGGTATGGAAAACCTGCCGCTGTTCGTAATTCCTATGGTTTTGTTACCAGGGGAGATTCAGGAACTGCGAGTTTTCGAGCCTCGATACAAACAGATGCTAGATGATTGTCTTTTAGATGGGAAGAATTTCGGCTTAGTGCGCAGTGATTTTCTGTCTGAAGTCAATCACTGGGATGGACCTATGGAATATGGATGTGAAGCAGAAATTGTGCATCATGAAACCAAAGGAAGCAATCATTTCCTACAGATAGTTGGCCGTAGAAGATTTGTTGTATCGAAAGTACACAAGCCAGCTTTACCTCCATTCAATCACCCTTCTATGAGTCAATTCATGGAGGAGGAAGGAATTTATCCAGACCTTGAATCTCTTATTGAAAAGATTCCAGATGATGTCAACACTTCCAAGTTATACATCTGTGCTGATGTAGAATATATCGATGGCATCGAAGCAATGGATACTTCCCAACAAATCGAACTCAGAGAAATAGTCAGGAGGATTTTACAACGTGTTGCTCTGATTCTCAATGTTGATGATGACTCGTTTTCAGAATGGATTGCGAAGTCACCAGTAATGGATTTGATAGATGATAAGCCGGACTCAATCTTTTCAGTATCAGCATTGCTCCTTGGTGATTTAGATTTACGTCAAGAAATCTTAGAATCTAGAGAATCTGAAGATATTTTGAAATTGCTTCGTGGAGAACTGGGTAAATTCAGTGAAGAAGAATAATCACAACAAGGCTCCGAAATGAACTCCTGCAGCAATAATAATTGAAGATGCAATCACGATTAGTACATTGTCGTCGATTGGGCCGAATTCGTATCTCTCAACA
Source organism: Methanobacteriota archaeon (assembly GCA_002715725.1). Lineage (GTDB taxonomy): Archaea > Thermoplasmatota > Poseidoniia > Poseidoniales > Poseidoniaceae > MGIIa-K1. Next base: position 44,562 of record PAZU01000024.1, read on the forward strand.
AATGAAGCAACAGCGCCAGAAATCGCTCCCCAAATTGGAATTGAAGGATCTGCATTCTTCCCAATTATGTAACCAAGCGGGATACATAGAATTGCCATTCCCAGATTGCCCCAGGCACTTTTTGTTCTCTTTGCAAACATTTTGTTACGTATTATTCCTGTAACACCATCGCCATACGCCATGAAAAGAGCTGGAAGAATTGCTAACCATGCATCATCCAAGTAATGCCACAGAACGAATACTGAGATTCCCAACATGAATGCAAACGTAGCATCATTCATGTTTTGCTCGGTTTGCATCCACCATAGTCGTCTATCCAGTAAATGGGTAGCAGCCAATCCAATCGACCCTAGAACTCCTCCTAGAAGAGGATAAATTGGGTCAGTGAACACTATTGGACACATGATTAGCGGTACGCCACCTGCTACCATGTGAGCAATCTTGCGATTATAGTAGACTGCAACCATGTTTTCGCAGCCCTTGGACATCAGATACCCGTGGAATGGTTTGATTGCCATCACGGTGGCAAACGCCCAAGCTCCAAGTCCAATAAACCACATCAACTGGTCGTCGACCATGACATGCTGTCAACAATGTAGTGCATAATTATGACTAATTTTCATATCGCCCTAGCAAACAAAAGCCAACCTACATTCATCAATATGGCAGGTGATGCCAATATGATCAAGGTCGGTGCTATCGGAAATACCGTTACAATGAATGTCGCCATAAATATCAAGGCCATCATTACTGCGAAGGTCGCCGTAGTCTTTGCGTTGTTTTCTTTCAAGGTCTCTGCAATTTTTACCTGTTCCATGCACTATCCATCGTCGGTGCAGATATTAATGCCTGTTTCAAACTGTGGACTAACTAGAACATGAAAGCATAGAACATCCTACTCTGTGTCTAGCCCATTCCGGGCGCTTCTGGTACCATTCTTTTTCGAACTCAACTTGCTCTTCATATGGCGATTTCAGCAAATTGTAAAGGGATTCACAAACCGAGTAATCTTCTTTTTCTGCAGCATCGATTGCAAGTTGTGCCATCCAGTTTCTTAGAACATACTTAGGGTTGGTTTTCATCATCATTTCTCTGTTAGGATTAGATTCAACTCTCTCCCACCATTTTGCCAACCAAGCATTCCATTCATCGATAGGAATTGACTCTTCATCATAGAAGGCGAATTTCAGATTGTCGACATTAGGCTCCTGAACTTTACCCAGTTCCCTAAAGAAAATTGTCATATCAGTCTCTACTTTTTGTAGTAATTCATTCAATTCGCTAATCAAAATCGCATCATCAGGTTCGAATTCAGAAAATCCCAATTTGTCAGCCCATATCTGATTAATTGAATCCTCGTAACTTGATATATAGAATTCAAGGACTTCGGTTAACCTATCTGTATTTTCTACTAATGGCGATATTGCTTCGAGAAATCTTGCTATATTCCATGCGCCAATTTGTGGCTGGCTACCATAGCGGTACCTTCTACGCCCTGCGTCTGTAGTATTAGGGGTCCAGCCAGGGTTGTAATCTTCGAGCCAGCCATACGGGCCATAATCGATTGTCAATCCATGAATCGACATATTGTCAGTATTCATTACCCCATGTACGAATCCGACTCGCATCCAGTGAGCAATCATATCTGCTGTTGTTTTAGCAACAATCCTAGCCCATTTTATGATTCCATCTTCATCAAAATTACAATCGGGGAAATGATGCTTTAGCGTATGTTCAACTATTGAATCCAAGGTGTTCTTATCTCCCATCATTGCATGAATTTGGAAACTGCCTAATCTGATGAAACTAGGCGCAACTCTGCAAACAACAGCTCCTGGCTCAAGTTGCTTATTGCCATCATACAGCATGTCACGCATTACTTTCTCACCAGTCGTAACAAGCGAGAGGGCTCTAGTTGTAGGGACTCCAAGATGATACATTGCTTCACTACAAAGGAATTCACGAATAGAAGATCGAAGAACAGCCTTGCCATCAGAATGTCGTGAATATGGAGTCTGTCCAGAACCTTTGAGTTGTAATTCCCAGACATTTGTTCCGGTATCTACTTCACCCAGTGTAATTGCACGGCCATCACCTAATTGGCCTGCCCAATTACCGAATTGATGGCCTCCATATCTTTGCGCATATGTGTCCATTCCTTCTACTGGTTTTCCTCCGGCTAATACTTCCGCACCCCCTCTTTCGAGTCCAAGGTAGTCGCTTACCTCGCTAGACCACAATCGAAGTTTTGGATTAGGAGCAGGAGTTGGCAGAACACGTGACCAGCATACACCAGGAACCTGTCGACTTACTCCACCGACTTCTTCATCACCGGGTGTTTCGGACAAGAATCGGTTGAGCCAATTCAGTTCTGCCAGTTGGCCCATGACAGTTTCTCAGGCTTCTCACATTTCAATTTGTGTTAGCAGAACGTTCATGAAATCTATCGTCATCGAGTTGTTATGGGCGTCGATATGTGGATTGTCAAGACAACCTTGCCGAGTTCCTGGAGGGAGTTCGAAGTCACTTCATTTGCTCAGACATTAGTTGAGTCTGGAGCTGCATGTGTGCAACATCACAAGGTATCATCTACCTACAAGTGGGAAGGTAAAATCCAATCAGATACCGAATGGGCTCTGCAAATCAAGGTCTCAGATTCCAATAAGCAATCAGTAATCTCCAAGATTGAAGAAGAACATCCCTATGATGTGCCACAAATTATCATGCATGAGTGTGATGCCTCATCAGGTTACACCGAGTGGGTAAATTCACAATGAGTGGAACGAGCGTGTACAAACGGGCGACCCCTCGCCCACCCCGGAAAACGCTCGCTCCGTTACCGGAGCAATTTGTCGGCTGAACCGTTTCTTATTAACCCGATTACAATATCAGTGTTCGTGACTGATGGAGAAACATTTTTTCTAGTAAAAAGATTCAAAATCTGGCCAAATCTTATGATTAATGAATCTGAAATTGTACCATGGTAGAGATCGAATGTCCACATTGTGAATTGGAAGTCGAACTCGAAGATGGTGTATATGGCCTGTTTACTTGCCCACATTGTCAGAAAGATTTTGATTGGTCAGTGCAAACAAAATGGACAATCGAATACTTTTCTAGACTCACATTGCGCATAGGGTTAGGATTGCTAGCAATCGGAGTTCTAAGTACAGTGTTGCTATGGTTGACAGAGGGTCCTAGGAACTGTAAGGATCCAGTGTTTATTGATTTCTCACCCTGGGCATGCGGTAATTCCATTATTGCCTTTATCCTATTTGCTGCTCTTGCATTATGTGTACTTCTTATCTCCGCATTTGCAAGTCTTTCCAATAAGATTAGGAAGCGTTTGGGATATGATTTTTGAATCTTAGGTCATAACCTTAATTATTTTAATAACAATCATTTGGATTCTATTAATGGGAACTATACAAGTTGATGAAGAAGCCGTTTTGGATGCCGAAGATATAGTCGAATTATCTCCTGTTAATGGCACCTATGATACTGTGATAGTTGGAGCAGGTGCTGCAGGGATTGGTATGGCAATTTCATTGATGCACATCGGTGTGGAAAGCATGCTCATTATTGAGAGAAACACGGTAGGGTCATCGTTCGCTAACTGGCCAGCTGAAACCCGCTTCATTACCCCTTCTTTTCCAAGCAATTCTATCGGTATGTTAGATTTAAATTCAATTGCCATCGGAGTTTCGCCTGCATACAACATGCGTGTTGAGCACCCGACTGGACAAGATTTTGCGGACCATTTGAAGTTCCTAGCCGAAGAATTCGAATTGCCGATTTGGGATCACACAAATGTTACTGCCATAGAGAAAGGCAGTGAAGAATTCAACATCGAGACAGACAAGGGAAGCCTTCAAGCAAAAAATGTAATTTGGGCTGCTGGTGAATACCAATACCCTACAACAAATTTGTTTGAAGGAAGCGAATTGTGCCGCCACACTTCAACGGTTTCATCTTATGCAGAGATGAGCGGTGATGATTACCTGATTATTGGTGGTTATGAGAGCGGTATTGATGCTGCGTATCATCTTTCAAGAAACGGGAAGCAAGTCAAGGTGTTTGATTCATCTTGTCCTTGGGGAGCGGAAACCTCTGATCCGAGTGTTGCTCTTTCTACGTTTTCATTTGAGCGAATGAGAGCAGATAGTTTTCAAACACAGGTCGAATTGTTTGCTGAAACCAAGATTAGTAAGGTCGAATTAAATTCAGGAATTTATACAGTCACCACTTCGGATGGAGATGTTTACACCTCAAAAAATAAGCCACTCTTAGCAAGTGGATTCGATGGTAGCCATAAGTTCGTATCGCATCTGTTTGAACAGCGTAAAGATGGTTTCCCAAAACTCGATGATAACGACTGTTCTACTACGACGGAAGGAATGTATCTGTGTGGCCCCGCAATTCGTCATGACGGTCACATTTTCTGTTTTATCTTCAAATATAGACAACGATTTGGAATTGTCGCAAGATCTATTGCAGAGTCATTGGGTCTTCCTACTGAAGACTTCGTATCCATCTATCGCTCTTGGGGGATGTTTTTGGATGACCTTTCATGCTGTGGCCAGGAGTGTTTGACTTGTTAACGCAACCAGAATCAACATCCACAATGCAAACCTCAGAATCAATGGAAAGTCAAAGTGGTCTGGTCAAAAAAATTACACGAGTTGACTGGCTTGGACAAACGATTGCAAGTTCGTGTTGGATAATCAGTGTGTTCGTATACGAAAGTGATCCCAGTCTCTGGGCGACTGGTGATTGGTTGCAGTTAGCTGCAGCATCGTCTTGGTTTATCGCCAATGTTGCAAGTTTGTTTACTTCGGAATAATTAGTGTCCGTGCCGGGATTAATGTTATTCTTCTTCAAGAGTCGAATCATATTCTTCCTCTAATTGATTTACAATTTTATCACTAAGTCCATATGCGGCTGCTAATGTATTGAGTAAATTTCTTTCTTCTTTAGTGATAATCATATCTTCCATAGCCGTTGCATAGGCTTCTAGATATGTTGCTTCTTCTGGTGTATGAGTGGAAGGTATGAATTTACTAGACATCTTATCAAGTACACCCAATATAGGCTTGCGAATAACAAGTAGTGAGACACCAACAAGGACACCTCCTGCCATTCCATAGCCAACAATGCTTTCCATTGCTTCACTACCAATTACGAATGCCACTAGACCAATACCTGTGAAAACTGCAGTTCTGAAAGTCTTCCTTAGATTGTTGTCAATTCCAAATACAGTGTCTTTGAGTGTGGCGTGCACGAACATCAGACACTCAAATGCAATTGCAACCGGAGTTACGGCGAAACCTAAAATCCACAAGAAGTACTTGAACCTCTCAAATCCTGTCGATTCGCCGTATCTCCAAATGGTTTCATCAACAAATGTAACTTGGCCGCCATGAAGGAAGAAGATGAAGAGAGTTAATCCAACCCACAACAGTAAACCGATTACCTTACCCAAGAAACCTATGTATAGTGACCTAGAAGTCAGGCTTTGACTAAAATCAGGGTTTTCTCCTTCTAAGTGTGATTTAATCGACGAACGGATAAATAACAACGCAATTAAAGATACAGCCGGTGAACAAAGAACAATTATCCATAAACCGGAAGGTTGTGATGTTAATACAGTTTCAAAATCAGAAGTACATGGGCCCATATCTTCAACACTGTCTCGCATCCATTGCTTTTCCTCACCAAACCAGATGTCCAACTTAGCTTCATCTGCTCCTTCTTCACAAGTTACCCATGTAGCATCCTCAACATAAAATCCAGGACTACTACTAATTAATATCCAAATTATGATGCCTAAAATTGGGGCTGAATACCATGCATGCTTTTTGAAACTGGTTCGATGCATGAAACTTAGACGGTTTAATCGATAATAAATTGGGATACAGAGGTACAGCAAAACAGAGACAATTTGAGCTGTAAAGAAAACATCAATTGTGTAATGCCAAAGAATGTCCTGGAGTGCTTCATATCTCCTGATATACAATATACCTTGTGAAAGTAGGAAAGATGCTTTTACTCCTTCACAGATCAATAATATTGACATAAATTTGTTTTCGAAGCCTTTCGTATTGGCACGCCAAATCAACGCACTAAGCGCAAGACACCATAGTAAAATCAAGGTTGAACTCCAAGAAACTATCATCTTAAATCCGAACAAACTTTCGGAACTGAAAGCATCAGCATAGAATTCTTTTGCTGTCTGCATGTGAGTTGTTTCACTAATACAATTAATTGAGTTTGGGGTGGGTTACTACCTACATCCTATGTAGATAGATAGGGTCATAGATTGTCTGGGATTGGTCATCTCTTAATGAGTGAGAGAATCAATATTTCTTCAGGTGCACCTTGGGAGCCTATTGCTGGATATTCCCGTGCGGTCAGAGTCGGCCAATTCATAGAGGTCGCCGGAACTACTGCTGTGGATGAGCAGGGGAATTTCTTTGGCGAAGGGGATGTAGGTGCTCAAACCCATTATGTCCTCGAGAAAATTCAGCGTGCTATCGAACAGGCTGGTGGTTCCATGTCGGATGTCGTTCGTACTCGGATTTTTGTTACCGACAGGGAGTACATGATGGAAGTTGCAAAGGTGCACGGAAAATTCTTCGGTGAAATAAGGCCAGTCTCTACTGGCGTAGAGGTTGGCGCCCTGATAGATGATAGGCTGCTGGTGGAAATCGAGGCAAGTGCGATAATTAGCTCTAACACCAACTCGTTTGAGTGAAATTGGGGTTAGAGTGCTCGTGCCGGGGTGCGAAGTATCATTGCTCAGTTGTAAGTGATAGTATGTCCCTAGCAGGCCTAGCGAAATTAATGGATATAAGTTAGATTTTACCTCTAAAGCCTCTGTATATGGTGCCCGCCATGTAGGCCTGGCCAATTGGTACAGAATTTCTTGCTTTTTTCATAAGGAAAATTCCAAAAATAATGAGAACAATAGGAATAATCAAACTCCATAATTTCAAAGATTCTCCATTGAATAAATCGATGAAAGAAAACAAAATAATTGCCATACCAAACCACAGAAATAGATTTCCAAATACCCACCTTAGGTCAACATCCCGGCCCTTTGGATTCGTAGGATCATCTGAACTGGACACATCACCGCTAGAAAGGTCATGCATAAGTAACATCTGTATGACTTAATTCGAAACCACTGGATGACCATAGTTCGGTTTCGTTATAGCCAGTGCCTTTGAAAAAGACTTGATTGTTAAACACTGTTAGGTATTGTGGAGATGTTTCAGTACCATCTGCTAAAGGATGAGTTAGCATTGTATACGATGAACCATCGAATTTCCACAACTCTGGATAGGGTAACAATCCTGAGTCAGTAGCCGTAAAATAGAGTGTATTTTCGAATACAATTAGATTTCCAGGGTAACTGCCGGTTACTGGATTGAGGTCGGTTAGCATACTTGCAGTATGTCCATCAAACGTCCATAATTCATATCCATGGTCGCCGTCGTTAGCACCAAAATAAATTTCATTGTCAAATGCAGTGAAAGAGTGCGGGTGACTATGTTCAGCACCAGGGTTGATATCTGCCAACATACTTACACTAGTCCCATCGTATTTCCACAATTCTTTGCCATGAGTTCCGTCAGTAGCCCCAAAATATAGTTCTCCATCTAAAACGGTTAGGTGCGACGGATGACTATTGTCACTTCCAGGTCTGATATCAGCCACTAAGCTTGCATTAGTTCCATCAAACTTCCAAAGTTCATCACCATGGATTCCGTCATCAGCTTCGAAATAAAGTTCATTATTGAAGACAGTTAAATATTCAGGAGCACTACTATCGGCTCCGGTTCTAATATCAACTACCATACTTACATTATTTCCATCATACTTCCATAATTCATATCCATTGTCGCCGTCGCTAGCACCAAAATAAAGTTCATTATTAAAGACGGTTAATTCTCCAGGATGACTTGAATCAACTCCAGGGTTGATGTCGGCAACCATACTTGCATTTGTTCCATTATAATTCCAAAGTTCATTTCCGTATGTTGAATTATATGCATGGAAGTATAGTTCATTATTGAATTCCGTTATTTCAGTTATATACCCATAAGAACCATCATCTGGAGAAATGTCGGTGAGCATGGTTGCTGAAGTACCGTCATACTTCCATAATTCTCTGCCATGATTTCCGTCATCGGCCACGAAATACAGTTCATTATTGAAAACCATTAGTTCCGAGGGAACGCCGTGTCCGTTTTGATTAATATCGACAACCATTTCAGTTCCTCTAGTAGTGCAATAAGTAGTAGAATAATCCACTTCACCAGATTCTAGTTGGCCGTTTGTAGCAATCCCCCCACCATCTCCATTATCAAGTCCTTGAGAGATGACTCGACCTCCTCCTGTACAAACCATTGACGCAGGTTGTGATGAAACACTAGTTAGCATAGTGTCGGGCGAAGGGCTACCATCTATCCCGTCAGCACCATCAGTTCCGTTTGCTCCATCTATGCCATCAGCGCCTGCAGGGCCTTCGGGACCAGTAAGATCCACAACTGCCCATCCAGTGGTCGAACAAACTTGGAAAGCACCTTCTCCGGATACAAAGAAAATCTGACCTAGTAGTGTTGTATTACAATCTGGTAATTCATCTGCTGTAACTACA
>PAZU01000025.1 GCA_002715725.1 Methanobacteriota archaeon
ATACCGCCAAGGAAACACGCACATTCTTTGCTGCGTAACCAAGGAAGCACGCTTACCTGGCTGGTTCCCACGTGATGCATCCAAAGGATGGGTGCATGCAGAGTACTCTCTTCTTCCAGGATCTACTGATTCTAGATTCCGCAGAGAGAGAAGAGGAGCAAAGGGCCGCACTCAAGAAATTGAAAGATTGGTTGCTCGCTCTCTAAGAGGTGCGATCGACCTAGAGGCACTTGGGCCAATTGCTCTAACTGTAGATTGTGACGTACTAAATGCGGATGGTGGTACACGCTGTGCTTCTATCACTGCTGCAAACATCGCACTTAGATTGGCTGTTCGCAGACTAATTGCAAGCGGTGACTGCCTTCCTATAGATTTGAGGCCTAGCCGAGAAGACAGAGAAAACGGTTGGACTCCACCAGAGTTAACACCAACTGAAGCAAGAAATCATGAGAACAAAGTCATCCCTCACGATTTATCTGCAATTTCAGTTGGACTAATCGGTGAAGATGTTTACCTTGACTTGGATTACATTCTAGATTCTAATGCTGATGTAGACATGAATGTTGTAGGAACTGCCGATGGAAAATTCGTTGAAGTTCAAGGAACTGGTGAAGAGTCTACTTTCTCCTACGATGAATTGCAGTCGCTTATCGACATGGCAAGAAATGGCCTTGCACAACTTGCAGAAGTTCAAGCGGCTGTACTTGATGACATCGAGTGATTAGCCGTAACACTTGAAATACAGATGTATGTGGCAATAATACCCCGGGTTAGTAGCTTAGTTGGGAGAGCGCGGCACTGAAGATGCCGAGGTCGCTGGTTCAAGTCCGGCCTAACCCACCACTTTGAAAACAAGTAGATTGCATTTTGAAAATAATAATTTTATTCATAGCAATTATTAGTTCGACCCTTGAAACGAAAATATGCTATTTTCGTATTTGTGCACTCTAATCCTACATAGTATTCATGTGCTGATGCCCCGTAGGGGCATGCATGGGGTCTAATGATATCACAACAGATATCGACTCGACTCCTGAAGATTCTGAAGACATCAAACCAATTGACAAGGTATCCAAAGAATTGGCAGGAATCCGGAAGAGGAGGAATACTGACTCAAAAAATCGCTTTCCCTCTGCAATCGAAGATTGGACACTACTCGCCGGATTAGGATATGGCGCCCTATATGCAATGCTTCTATTCGGAATGTCGAGTGGGTTATTTGGTGAATCGACATCTTTGGACCACTGGGCAAGCGATACATTCCTCGATAGTGGAGATCAGTGTGAAGAAGTCTTAGACACCCCTTGGATACACGCTTATCCCGATAACGATGTTGAATCGGTCAAAATTTCAGGCCGAAATTTAGCTCAAGGCATAGTGGTATTGAATTGGACTGTTGACGCGAGCGAGGGTGCTAATGACCCCTTGCCCAATCAAGGAGAGGTCAACAAAAAATCTGCAACAATTGACTATGCAGAATGGGAAACCGGAACATATGAATTAATCATAATTATCGATATCTATGAGCCTGGAACTGATATGGATAATAGAACTGAAGAAGACAGGTTGAACGGTACTGAAAGAATAGACAAAACCTTGGAATTTGAAATCAGTACCTCAAAGAACGCACTTTCTTTCCTTCCTTTCATCGATTCTGAAGTCAAGAGAGAAGCCCACATATTAGAAGACGGCCCTCGTTCATGTTGGTCTGTAACCGATTTAGGAAACTGGGGATTCGTTCTGATGGGGGCTGAATTGGGTGGCGGTCGTGAAACCGCTATGCTGACAGGCGGTGCTGCTGGAATTCCTGCATGGTGGATGGCATTTATTTCGCTTTCACTTTCCGTAATTTCACTATTCTTAGCATATCCAGTGATGTACAAATTGTATCACCAAGATACTGACGATATGCTATCAAGAACCCACATCAAAAAGGTCGTTGTCGATGTTCTGCGGAATTCAGAATCCAGAATGCATATTCAAATAGATTGGGACCTGTACAAAATCGAAGTTCGTGACCTATCTATCGATATAATGGTGCCTTATTCCAACACAGAAGGTACTTTCTCAGATTCCGCAGATGTTAGGTCTGAAATTCTCAAAGAAATTTTAGAAGAATTCGCACTTTTCCGTGTGTTCAAGCCAGTACAATTGACTGTTCGCTCCATAGGAGACAATCAAGCAATCGACTTTGAAACCGGAGTTGGCGTAGGAAGCGGAATGATTGAGGACGAAGATCTTGAAGACCAAGATTACACAACTTTCTTCCGCGACTTACACATGTTATCCAAGGTAGAAGATGATGTTAAAGAGTCAATTAATGGATACTTCCGGTCAAAGAGTGACCTGGATTTGCAAATGGCTACAGTTACTAGTGAAGACTCGATAATTTTCGTCAGAGTGGCATACAAGCCAAATCAGAAATTTGCTTTCTTTAGATTCAAAGATTCTAATACGGACATTGAGAAGAAACTAAGGAAGTATATCTCAAGAGAAAATCCTGAATTGGTAGGAACTCAGGAATTGATTGTCAAAGGCCGAAATCTAGTCTCTACATTAGCAGATAGGTCTGGGGCTGGAAGAGTTGAGACATTATCTTCCAAGGACAGTAAAGACGCAAGGGTCGCAGCCGTTGCCAAGCAAGATGGTTTAGGCGGAAGAGTACTGCAGACCAAACTATTCGGTGACATTCTATCCACTGTAGAATATACTGCAAACGAAAAGCGCGAAATGATCAACAAATGGGGATTCTGGGGGCTAATCGTATTCGTTTGGATCCCGTTCATGGCATCAGGAGTTCTAGTTGGAGCAATGCTGGGCCTATTGTCTAGAATGAAGTTTATGCGCGTGTTGTGGGCTACATTTGCCGGAGGTGCTGCTGCATCTCTAACTTGGGCTTATACGGCTGAAGGAATCATCACTGTGATGCACAAATACAAATTGGAAGCTGCAATTCCTATTGCAATTATTGCTTTCATTGGAATGGCATTCTTGCACATGAGGTCGACTAAGATTAGAAGACAAGCAGAATTGTTTGAAGATACTTTACTAGACTCATTCCATGCCGATATCCGTGACAAGTACGGCAATCAGTGAGGTATGCGAATGGTTGGAGATCCTGCTACTTTCGGAATTCTAACGGTTTCAGATAGAGCCAACTCTGGCGAATATGAAGATGAAGGGGGGCCTGCAATTCTAGGATTCCTTAACGAAGCGGTGGCTTCGGATTGGAGCCACCACTACAGAATTGTCCCTGATGAATCAGCGATTATATCAGAAGCACTAATCGAGATGGTTGATGAATTGGGCTGCGATGTCGTAGTTACTACTGGTGGCACCGGCCCTGCTGAAAGAGACGTTACACCAGAAGCAACGATGGCCGTTTGCGATAGAATACTGCCAGGCTTTGGGGAACAGATGAGAATGATATCACTGCAGTATGTACCAACTGCAATTTTGTCTCGACAACTCGGTGGAACTCGTGGNAAAAGTTTGATTTTCAACTTACCAGGTCNNCCTAAAGCGATAAGAGAAACTATAGACGAACTCTGGAGAGCAGTGCCATATTGNGTGGACCTATTAGGAGGACCCTACATCGATATGAANGATGAAGTATGCAATGCATTCAGACCCAAAAATTCTAGACGAAGGTGAAAAAATGGACGGAAATATACTGATAACAGGCGCAAAAATGGTTCTTCCTGATGGGACTGTGACCGGAGATTTGAGAATCAGCAATGGAAAAATTTCTGAAATTTCTACCAATGGCAATTTACAGCCTCATGATGATGAATTGATTTACGATGCAGACGGATTACACCTACTCCCAGGACTCATTGACCCACAGGTGCACTTCAGGGACCCTGGGCAACCAGAAAAAGAAGACCTACACACAGGCTCAAGAGCAGCAGCAAGCGGTGGAGTGACCTCATTCCTAGACATGCCAAACAATGTCCCTAGCCAAACTACTCTTGAATCGATGTACGATAAATTGGAAACTGCTGCAAACCGATGTGTAACAAATTATGGATTCTTTATTGGAGCTACTGAATCAAATGTTGAAGAATTGAAAAAGGCGGTAGGAACACCAGACTCTCCTATTGCCATTCCCGGAATTTGTGGAATCAAGATATTCATGGGGTCATCGACAGGCGACCTGTTGGTGAACGAATCTAATGCTCTCAAAACAATCTTCGATAATACTGCAGGATTAATTGCAGTTCACGCTGAAGATGAAACAAGAATGATTGAGAGAAAGAAGTTGATTGAAGGGCGAACTGATATGGCCGCACATGCGGAGTGGAGGGACGATGAGACTGCATTGATTGCGACAAAGAGGGCAGTAAGTTATGCAAAAGACAGTGGTCATCGTTTACACATTCTGCACTTGACTTCTGGAGTTGAAGCGGATTGGTTGAATGGAATAACTTCGCTTCATGGGGAAGAGGGTAAAGCACACATTACTACTGAAGCTCTCCCTCAACACCTTACATTCAATGAAAAAGATGTAGAAACTCTAGGAACAAGATTGAAGATGAATCCTCCAGTACGTTACGAGAAAGACAAAGAAACTCTATGGAAAAGATTGCACGACGGAACGGTCAATTGTATCGCTACCGATCACGCACCACACACTATGGAATCCAAAGAGAAGGGATTCCCCAGCGCACCAAGTGGAATGCCTGGCGTAGAAACATCTCTTCCTGTTATGCTTACACATGCATCACAAGGCAGATGCACCATCGAACAAGTTGTAGAATGGATGGCAGGTAATGTTGCAGAATGCTACCAAATGGTCGGCAAAGGCAGACTTGAGGAAGGATATGATGGAGATATCGTATTGGTAGACATGAACAAGTCGATTACTGTCGAAGATGAAAACATGTGGGCTACCGTTGGATGGAGTCCGTTCATTGGAAAAACGCTAGTCGGGTGGCCAGTACTAACAGTTGTTGATGGAATACCTGTATTCGAGAGAAATGATGAAACCGGCCCTAAGGGACGATGTTTGGTTGAGCCGGGACAGGTCGGAAAACCTCTGGTAATGCTTCCTTGGAATTAAATATAGATTCCAAATAGAAAAAATATCCGCTAAGTTTTTTACTAAAGTAGAAATCCTCCGAGCGGGGAAACTAATGAGTGGACTTGAAGAAAAACTTGGGCCTGGACATCAACAAATCGTACTTGGATTGCTAATTTTCGCAGCCGGTGCTCTTTGGGGAATTATGATAGCGAGTGGAGATGAAATCAATTTACAAGATCTTTTCATCTCAGCAGTAATCATGCTTTCGGGTGCTATGATAACGATGCTTGGAATATCATTTGGAACTGATAATGAAGATGATAGAACTAACGATTTACAAGATGCAATCACGGAATTAACCGGTATGCTAAACACACTACAAGCCAAAGTTACTGGCGGTAGTGAAGGCGAAGACGAATAATCACAAGTTGTACAACTTGGAATATTTAGCCTCAACATAACTGAGGAAAGGCTCTGGGCTAGGCGGACTGCCAGTAGCAGCTTCAATTAGTTCAGAAGGTGTCATCACTGAGCCTTTAGCGTGAATTTTTTCACGTAACCATACAAGCATGCTTGACCAATCGCCAGATTTGATAATTTCATCGATATCACCTAGTTCGTGTGACATTGTTTGTAGCAATTGTGCTGCGTATAGATTACCGAGAGTGTATGTTGGGAAATATCCAAACGCCCCCATCGACCAATGAATATCTTGTAAGCATCCTAGAGAATCATTTGGGACTTCAATTCCAAACCAATCTTGCATCATTTTGTTCCAGGTCGCAGGAATATCTTCTACCTTTAATCCATCATTGAAAATCATCTTTTCAATTTCATATCTAATCATGATGTGCAAATTGTAGGTCACTTCATCCGCTTCAACTCTAATGAAATCTGGTTTAACCTCATTCGCAACCAAATCAAGAGTCTCATTGCTCCAATCCGGGCAATCCGGGAACTGCTCTCGGAACCAAGGCATTGCAATATGCCAGAAAGCGGCTGTTCGGCCAATTTGGTTTTCCCAAAATCTGCTCTGTGATTCATGCACTCCCAATGAGATCGCTGTTCCAACTGGGGAGAAACTGTAATTTCGGGGGAGTCCTTGTTCATACAATCCATGACCTGACTCGTGCATTACTGCATACAAACAAGAAAATGGGTCTCTCTCATCAAACCGTGTTGTAAATCTAGTATCATCTGGCCACAATCCTGCACAGAATGGGTGCGTTGAACGGTCCATTCTACCTGCTTCGAAATCGAAACCCATCGCTTTGCTGACTTTGTTGCAGAATAACTCTTGAGCATCAGCGGGGAATCTCATCTCTTCCGGTAATCTTGGAATAGCAACATCTGATTGCATAATCTGTGAAAGAAGAGGTACTAATCTTGATTTTAATCCTGCAAATAATGGGTCGTAATCTTCAACAGTCATTCCGACTTCATATTCATCAAGAAGAACGTCGTATGGTGTATTTTCACATCCGAGATACTCAATTTTTTGACGTGTTAAATCGATTAGATTTTGTAAATGCGGTGCAAAGTGAGAATAATCGCTATCGCTTCTGGCTTTCTGCCATGCGATCAATGCTTCACTTCTTGCTTTGGTGAATTGGGATACAAATTCTGTGGGAAGTTTCACAGCCTCGTCATACTTTCTTCTCATTTCTTTCAGATTTGCACTGAAATAATCATCGTGCTCACCGTTTTCTAGAGTAGAAATCAAATCTCCCATTTCATCATCGATTAGTCTACTATGGCGCTGTCCAGCTAACCAAGCGAGTATTTCTCCTCTTGCTTTCGCACCTTTAGCAGGCATGATTGTTTCTTGGTCCCAACCTAAGTGGCCTTGAATTGCTTCAAATTTGTAAAGGTCGGTGACTCGAGTCATGAATTGTTCCTTGGCTCCCATGTGCCAACGGAAAAGGTGTTTTCACTTCAAGATTTCATGTGGATTCGGGCACAATTTCAAGTCGTAGTCTTACCTGCGCTAATCATGGCCTCTCCATTTCGCCGTAAATCCAAGGAGAGGAAATCGTCCAAAGAGGAAGAAGACCAAGACCTAGAAGAGGTCATTGAAGCAGAGGAACCTTTGGAAGAAAATGTAGCGGAAGTACTAGACAGCCTAGACCTTGAACAAGCACTATTTGAATCTGCAAAACGAGTCACTCACACCTGTATGGACATTAGAAGAGGAGAAAATGTACTGATAGTCTGCGACCCTACAACTGGTGAAATTGGCCAAGCTTTACATCGTTCTGCTACAGAGCGCTCCGACCGAGTTCTGTTAATCGTAATGCCGAAAGGTCGCCACCATGGCGAAGAGCCTCCTTCTCCTGTAGCTAATCTCATGAAGCAACAACAAATCGTGATTGCACCTACTAAGTATTCCTTGACACACACTAGGTCGATTAGATCTGCTCTCAAAGAGGGGGCAAGGGTTGCAACAATGCCTGGAATGACTGAAGAGATGTTCATTAGCGGTGGTATGACGGCGGATTTCAATCAAATCAAGAAGAGTTTGTCTGATATTTCTGGCAGCCTTCGTAGAAAGAAATTGATTCATGTCAAGGATTCTAAAGGTACAGATGTAGAATTTGAAGTTTCATGGAAAGATTGGAATTTAGATGATAACGGAATTTGTAATCGGCCAAGAATGATTACCAATTTGCCTGCTGGTAAGGCGTTTGTTCTTCCGAAAGAAGGTACGATGAATGGAACTATAGTAATAGACGGGACTTGGGAATCAACACTACTAGATGAGCCGCTAGAATTGATTGTAGAGAATGGAATTGTAATCGACATCAAAGGCGATGCTACAGCAGCACAAATCCGCCAACAATTTGGTGAAGCGGCGTCCAGACTTAGATCCAAAGATAGAGAATTGGTTTGGACTGTTGCTGAGTTTGGTTTTGGAATGAATCCAAATGCCGAGATTACCGGACACGTTTTAGAAGATGAAAAGCAACTTGGAACTTGTTATTTCGCTATAGGTGATAATACAAGCCTAGGAGGTAATGCAGCTGTTGGAATACATATTCCAGGAGTGATTAGGAAACCTTCAGTTTGGCTGGATGATAATCAACTTTTAGACAAAGGAAAATTCGTTGAATAATCAACGATTTTGAGTTCCACAAACTGGGCAGAAACGCCAATTGGGGTCTATTCCGATTCTGCACCCTCGGCAATGTAATCCCGAGCGAATAGTAGGTTGAACTGGTTGCCCCCATCCTTGCTGCTGTTGCTGCTGTTGTTGCTGCTGCGCTAGCCAAGCCTGTTGCTGCTGTTGTTGTTGCTGCTGTGCTAGCCAAGCCTGTTGTTGCTGTTGCTGTTGCTGCTGCGCTAGCCAAGCCTGTTGCTGTTGCTGCTGAACATCAGGCTGAGGATTTTGAATCCCTGCTCTGACTGGCTTTACCGGTTTAGGTAGAGACATCTTTTCTGCAACTTCAGGTTGTGACTTCAATTCATCAAGTGTTACCTGCCCATCACCATCTATATCAGCCTCTGAATGAATCTTGGCCGCTTCTTCCATATTCAAGCCTGTAGCCTCTGCAACTTCTTCTACTGAAAGTCCACCACTGTTGTCAGTGTCTGCTGCCGCAAATGCTTCATCGAGCGATACTTCAGGTTCTGGCTCGGGTTCAGGTTCTGGTTCAGGTTCAGGTTCAGGTTCTGGTTCTGGCTCTGGCTCAGGTTCTGGTTCTGGCTCAGGTTCAGGCTCAGGTTCTGGTTCAGGAGCCATAACTGAAAATGCTCCTGAGAATGCATCATCTGTTTTCTCAGAATCTTTGCGTTCATCAACTTCTTGCTTTGGCTCTACAATTTCCGGAAGTGGTACTGGTTCGCTACTCGGTAATGGCACTGCTTCCTCAACATTTGGAAGAGGCACTGCTTCCTGAACAGTTTCTGGTTCTGCTGGAGGTGATTCTATTGCTGGCGAAACCGGTTGCTCTGCAGCAACAGTTGGAGCTGGTTCCTCAGAAGCAGGTGACGGAGGAACATAAGCGGTTTCGACTTCTTTAGCCGAAGCACTACCGCTAGCAAGGCTCGATACTGGAGTGACATGACCTGCCACATCGAATGATGCTTGCACCTCAGAAGCAAGAGAGAGGAGAGCGGCCTTGTTTGCTGCAGGATTCGACATCAGTGATTCTATGCCTTTGAGATATTTCGTGGCTTCACCTTCTCCACCGGTTTGCTGAGCGATTGCGAATAATTTGAGTAATCTCATTGGGTCAGCAATTTCCTGTAGAATCTGTGATTCTGAATCAGAAAACTGGCCTTCACTAATCGCTAATGAAAGTTGTTCAGGTAATGACATTACACCTAGATGTCCTGCTACTAAGAAGTAGATTTCACCTCCTTCACAATTTAGCCTCTGACTGGCTTCTTCAAAATCAAAATCCCCAGGTTTCAATACAAGGTCTGATAGAAGTGAAAAGAATTTCTCAAACGCTTCTTCACGAGGCATTTCCATCATTTGATGTAATGCATCCGAGGATTCGAATACACCGAAATATGCAGCAGCCTCGTCAACTTCTATACCTTCTGGCATAGAGACATCGGCTACATCATCACTCATTTTTTGACCCCCGTATTTTTTCCGAATTGACTAACCTTCTTGATTGTGATGTTCGACTTTTCACCGCTTAGAGAGATCGATAATCGCTCTAGATTGTGGTGCAGACCAACCTGTCGTTTGAAGTTGCATCAATATTGAACGCTCAGAGATTCCACCCTTCAATGCGGTCTTTGTCCAATCGATAGCAGCAACTCTGTCTTCTAGTTCCTCTTTATCGAATAAATCAGGGTCAACACTGACCTTTGCTCTACGTTTTCCATCGCTTCCTACGAGTTTGCGCTTTGCAACTTTCTTTCCTTGTGGAGTACCACTTTGGGGAGCTCCGCCTCTTGCTGGACCTCTTGGATCAGGACCGCGTCTAGGACCTGCCCCCGGTGGACCACGGCTTGGGCCTCCAGATGGCCCTCTTGATGGTCCGGCCCCTGGGCCACGGTTAGGCCCTCTAGTTGGGCCTGCACCAGGTGGGCCACGACTAGGTCCAGGTCCTGCTGGGCCTCTTGTTGGACCGGCTTGTGGGCCTCGTTGAGGGCCTCGACTTGGACCAGCACCACTGGGGCCTCTGGACGGCCCTCTAGAACCGCCACGTCCACCTAAGATACTCGACATGAAATCATCTTCATCGTCATCATCGTCATCATCGAACCAATCGTCGTCATCATCGTCGAAATCTTCGCTGCGCATTCGTGAAATTATTACGAATATGAGTATAATGAATAGTAGTCCTCCGCCACCAACTGCAGCATAGAAAATCATTGGGTCCATTCCCATGATCTGTTCACTGTCATCTGATGGTTCTGATTCGGCTTCCTTCTTACAACCGCTAGGATAGACTTCTGCTCCAGCAGGAGTATTTGGACAAGCATCCATATCATCCATTACACCATCATTATCTGTATCTGATTGATACAATGCACAACCAAAGTTGTCTCTAGCTTGTGCGGTTCTATCGCCTGCCGTACTGGTATTGAGACATTGGTCAGCATCTTCTCCATCTGGGTTATCTCCCCAACTATCAAGGTCATTATCCGCCCATTGTGTTGGATTTGTTGGGAATTTATCGTCTCCAAGCAAATCGCTGTATCCATCGCCGTCAGAATCTAAGCAACCAAGTCTAGACTTCATCGTTGAATTACCCCAAACATCAGGGCAAGAATCTGAGTTGTTAGCACCGATGGCTTGTGAATCTCCATAACCATCGCCATCTTTGTCATTCCATTGAGTAGCATCAAGTGGGAAAGCATCACCTTGGTGAGTCTCGTTAACTGGATCGTAGGAATATGGACCCTTGTATCCATCACCATCAATGTCTACTGCAAGTGCTGCTTCGTCTAAGCATCCATCGGCGAGTACTGGAAGGCCTACTTCAGTTCCTGGACAATCATCCATTAGGTCGTTAACACCATCATTATCAGAATCCTTCTGAGCAAGATTGCATCCATCATCATCAATTGACAAATCAGGGTTGGAATCTGGACAAAGGTCATCAGGGTCGTTTACTCCATCGCCATCGGTATCTACTTCCTTTTGAGCTGTAGAACAGCCATCGGTATCTACTGCTGTGTTTTGAGGTGTATTGGAACACTTATCTTCAGCATTGGAAACTCCATCTAAATCATCGTCTTTCTGATAATCTGAACAGCCTACCTCGTCAACACTTTGTCCGATCTGAGTGTTGTCACAATTATCCGTTTCGTCGGGAACCCCGTCTTGGTCTTGGTCTTCTTCATCGCCTTCGATTGGACAACCTATTCCGGGAGTACCGTCAGGTTTTGTTCCATTGATGAATCCGAAATCATAGGGGCATGCATCAGGATTGTTTCCTGTCTGACTATCTCCCCAGCCGTCGCCGTCTGAATCTGCGACTTGAGTTGGGTCTGCTGGGAAAGCATCGGTAGAATCTTCTCTACCGTCGCCATCTGTGTCAATGCAGCCATAATATGGAACGACATTACCATCTATTGCTGAAGAAGTAGAGTTACCAAATAGGTCAGGACAATTATCCAAAACTAATCCTTCGCGATTAGAACCATTATCCAAAGCTGTCCAATTATTTGGATATCCGTCATTATCGGTATCATTGGCTGCTACAGGGTTATTTGGGAATTTATCTGGCAAGGTTGCACCATCTGAAGAATTATCACCAAAGCCATCACCATCTGAATCCGCCCATTGAGTTGGATCGTCAGGCCAATTATCTGCACCATCTTCGATATTCCACTCTCTAAATGTTCCAAAGTCAGAAGGATCTGATGCGCCATCGCCATCAGAATCTACACAACCTAATCGGTCACGCCATGAATACCCTTCAATCCACCAACATTTGTCTCCGAACTCAACATCGGATTCGTTGTCACCATAACCATCATTGTCGTTATCTTCCCACTGCATTCGATTGTATGGGAATAGGTCTGGAACATTTACTTCTGTTACACCTAGAACTGTTACATTACAACAGTCGGGGCCATGGTTATCGCCATATGAATCTCTATCAGTGTCCAATGCTTGTTTCCAATTTGTTGGATATCTGTCACCTAGGATTCCATCATCAACCCATCCGTCCTGGTCATCATCATCACAACCAAATTGGCCCCACCAAGAGAAACCATCATCGTTAACACAATCATCATTGACATCAGACCAACCATCTTCGTCGAAATCATCACAACCATATCTGTCATACATCGAATATCCCTCGTCGGAAGGACAAGCATCGGGTTGCGGTCCTACAGAATTGTCTCCATAACCGTCTGAATCAGAATCTTCCCATTGATTTCCGATCAATGGTAATGCATCATGAGTATCAGGGATCAAATCTCGGTCCAAATCACTGACTATCCTCATCGCGAGGAAATTATTGGTTGTTGATTGCGAATAGGCGAACATCAAGTTGCCATTGTGTGATTCTAATGGAATTCTGTACTCTGAATTGATAGAAGTAAATGCTGTAGATGTTGTAATTCCGGTTTGGGATAATGTTCCAGTTGTCCACAATAGATGGTTCGATACCATCTCGGAATCAGTATGTGTAATGTGCCATCTAGTACTGCTACTATCTGTGACAACCAAGAAATCCGGTTCTGTTTCAGAATCTGGAACGTCCATCGAATGCACTACCCAAGAGCCTTCATCATTGTAGGAGATTCCTTGGTCGAAATTGTTCGAGTCATAGAGAATGTATCCATCTCGCATAACCAAAGTATTGTTTGCGTTACTGCTGTCTTGCAGCATCCACCTTTGGAAAGAGTTTGTCCAATTGCCACCGGTCATATTTCTCTCATACACTCTCAAATATTGTCCATCAAGGACTGATATAACCAATTTATCTGCAATAATTTCCATTTCGAATGATGCGGTCAAGTTAGCTGATGTAATATCGGAAACTGTAGCATTGGAGCCGTTGTATTCGACCAACTGAAGAGATGTTGTGTTATTTGACAAGCCTACTTGTGCGTAAACTAAATTGTCATCTGATGTCCATACGGAATCAAAATCATCACCAAGTGTTGTATTCAAAATTGAAGTTTCAGACCAAGTTCCGTTCAATGTTGATAATCGGACCATGTGGTCATCATCATCAACATAGATCATACGAGTATTATCGCTCGAATCGACATGTATCTGGATTGGATACATTATGTCGATAGATGAGCGAACGAGAGATGTTGTAAATCCATATTCNCCTTCTACCGTATAGAAAATNGAGGAATAACTAGGNGANGAGTGCCCCATCCTCTGTAANCCTGTTGAATCNAGAATTGAACCCATTTGCTTGCCNACACCTGTTCCAGAATCAAGNGTGTAGTCAAGGCCTGTGTTACCNTCNGGCGTCATTGAGATTANTGTAGAACTNCCAGATATTGTCGACAACGCNAGAATNGTCGGTTTACCNGCATCAGTTATTCCCATTACTGCAGANTTTACGTCTGTAAGATACCTATGGTCCCAACGTCCTGCTGANGACAATCCNTCCGGAGTGTTCTCTAGGAGTTTGAGGCTAGAATCGCTTAACTGAACCATTANCAACGGACTTCCACGGAGTGGNGTTTTTAGTTCAATATNGGTTACTTCATCATCGAATNCAAAGTTTACATTCTCCCAATCTCTTTCTGACATAATAGTCAAAACTGGTGCGAANTTTTCGCCCTTAGTTAGGTCCCTAGATGAATATAGAAGTTCATCCATTCCATCGCCATTCAAATCCATACCAGTGAGTATGTTCAATCCTACATTTTCTGCAGCTGCTCCTTGAGCAAATGATTGTGTATCGGTACGAGGGCCATTCTGCGAACCAAGGTAAAGAGTGACTGTTCCGGACTTAGATGCTGAAGGAGCCATCAATAGGAAATCGTCGAATCCATCTTCATTGATGTCCCCTGCTGGAGAAATTGTGTATCCTAGTAAAGCATTAGCGTAAGTGCCTTTCGCTTCCCAGCAATTTTCCACTGGACCCGTTGCTGAACCACACCACATGTGCACTTTTCCTGAATTATATGGAGTGGTTTGAGCATACAATTGGCTAATGATAACATCATCATAACCGTCACCATTTACATCTCCTACAAATGCCATTTCGAACCCGTACAATTTAGCTTGGTCTAATGGGGCGTGAGTGGTAAATGGAGTTACACTAATTCCATTCTCTGTTCCATAAAAGAATTCTATTGAAGAATATCCAGTTGGGCTATCTGTATCCCCACTGTTAGAGACTACCATGTCTAGGAATCCATCGCCGTTTATGTCGCCACCTGCTGCGATTTGCCTTCCAAACATTGGACCATATTCAGATTGAGTAATATTTGCGTGGAATGCCATGGTACTAGAATTCCCTTTGAGAATCATGACTAGGCCATTTTTGATTAGAGATGCTTGTGCATTTTCTTCAATCAACTTGTCCGCAACGACTGCTAAATCATCACAGCCATCGGATTCCACATCGCCAAGAGATGTTAAAGACCAGCCGAGATTGTCATCATCGCTTCCGTTCATTTCCCACCATGCCACATCAGAAATTCCTGAAGAGGAGCCTAATCTGATAGAAACGTGTCCTGAATTGTTGATTGCCATTCCAGGTTCGCTAGAAGCTAAATCGTCAAATCCGTCACAATTGAAATCGCCAATTGCAATTCCAGTCCCTAGATTAGAGTCACTAAAAGAGCCCACTAGAATCCTATCTGCAAGAGCATTGACTCCACTTGGTGAACCATAATGAATCGATATTGTCCCATTGCCTTCAGGATCGGTGTATACCAAATCATCCATACCATCACCATTCAAGTCCCCGCTCAGTACTTCGCCTTCAACCGAATCATCATCGTAAGTAATGATGGAACTTGGTGTTGGGTCAATTCTTCCTGTATCTTTACCTGCAAGGCTGCGAAGCAGAGTAACATCGTGGAATTCTTGCAATCCCTCGCTGTTGTTGACAATCTCCGACCTCGAATAAGCAATCTGTTCGATATTGTTTGTATCTAAGTCCATTCCAATAGCATCTGTAATCGAATGGCTTCTTGTCAATACCTGTCGTGTCTCGACTGTTTCATTGAATCGTAACAGATGGACTTCATTTTCCAGTGTCTCGTTCTCAGGATGAGTAGTGTAAACTACGTGGAACATATCATGTGAATCAATTTCAAATTCGATATCGGTTCCGATTGGCCCCTCATCTAATACTGTTTGATTCCAATACGCTTTGTTGAACCAAAGGTGACGCAATCCATTTGTAACACTGTCTTTGAAGAGAATCTGAGTTCTTGATTCAGAATCAAACTCGAGATTCAATCCGTTAGATCCGCCTGCGTAAATGTTCTCTGCAATTGTTCTAATGTGCCATGTTCGCTCTAGGTATACCGCATTAGTCTCGGCAAGACGAGCCAGTCTAATGTGGCCTCCAGTTTCCTCATTATCGTCATCCCAAATATCGTAAGCAATCTGAATTCTGTTCTGGTTGTTTACTCCAATCGCACAACTATCGGTAGTTTCTCCACTCAATTCCTGAACCAGTAATGAATCTAGAGTTCCATTTTGGTGAATCGTGTGGAAATGAACTTCAGAGATATTTGTTGTGCAAGCGTAAGTAATTCCAATATCGGTTACAACCATGTCAAAAGAGCCGTTCAAATTTTCATCCAAGACCTCTTGCTCCCAATAATCCAAAATCGATTCGCCTCGGACAGTCCAATTTTTGCCATCGACATTGATTATGTCGCCTTCTAAATCGTGTCCTGAACCTGTAGAGAAGCCAACTTCCATGGCTTCAGATGCTTGTTTTGATTCCAATAGCGAAGGTGGAAATTGAACAAGAGGAGACATAATTTGAATCAAAAATATTGCGAGAATCGCAACGGGTAGACCCTTATTCCGCCACGACATAACCACCTTGACAACCTCCACCCTACATTACTATTGCCAAAGATTGAGTGTCCGGCCCCCATAAGGGGGCCGAAAAAAACCTTGAAAGCGAACCGCTTGAATCTATGAATGGTTTCGGAGTTTCATGACCGAGATGGTACTAGTTGTCGCCAACGGCGATTGGCCATCAAATGAATTAGTCCAAACACTGCTTGAAAATTCTGAATTTACAATTGCCTTGGACGGCGCCGCTGATAGATTCGAAGGCTGGGACGTAGTTGTTGGCGACCTAGATTCCATTGCAAATTCACAAGGACTTCAAAAGGATGACAACCAAGAAAATTCAGACCTTGCCAAAGCTCTAATCGAGTATGATGTTGATGCGGTAGTAGGTATCGAAGGAGGGAGGCTAGATCATCGGCTTGCTGCATTCACTTCCCTATTCGAATCACAATCAGATGCAATTCTATATTTCGATGGATGGAGAGCATGCAGAGTAGATAAATCAGGATTAGATATTGAATTAAACAAGGGTACACTTTGCTCATTGATGGCATTCGGAAAAGTGGAAAATGTCAGATTACAAGGTGTCGAATATTCTTTGTCTGGAGAAGACCTTTCAAGCGGCACTAGAGGCGTGGGCAATAAGTCTGTATCTACAGAAGTTTCAGTTTCCCACGATGGTGGAGATTTACTCTTCATTTGGGAGGCAAATGGGCTCTGATGAATCTTGAATATTCTTCTTTACCATCCCATTTTCTCGCTCTTTCATCAATCCTAGATGCTTCGACTGTAGCTTCATATCCGCCCCAATCTTCAATCAACTTGAGTTTCCATGCAGCGCGTGCTGAATATCCCGGAAGCGAAGTTCGCCACATACGAGGTATTCTTCCAGGAGTAATGAGATTCACTTGATCTACGATTGCAGTAGTACAAGTCTTTCCTAGAGTATGATACCATTCTGGAGTTGCTGCTAAGGAATTCAATCTGTCACACAGTGCATTGAATAGTGCCTTGTCTTTCCCTGGCGGGGTCTGCACTCTATACAGGTGGACCTTGTGATTCCTAGCATTGGTTCGCAGGTGCAAAGCGTCTTTTTCTGTGGTAACTAGCAAATACAGTTCATATGCTCTCCACAGACCATTCCATGGATGATAACGCTCACCCACTTCTCGTCTTGTCTCAAAAGAGAATGTAATGAATTGTCCATCACTAAACTCGAAAGTAAGCATAGTATGTGCTAATCCCTTGATTTTATGGAAGTGGTCAATAACGAACCATACATCTACAATTTCATCGATATCAACTTTGGTGTTTATCCATTTCGAGTTATGTTCTCTCTTGTTTTCCCAAGTGAAATCTCTAACATTTTTTAGTGAAACTTTACTTCCTTTGAAAGTTGCAGAACCGTGTTTTGCACAATCTGCCACCCACTCTTTATCCAGACCTGGTTCCAATGATTTGAGTCTAATGTACCTCTTCCACATTGCATTTACAAACATCGCAACCAATGCAGAGCCGCTGAGTATCATTACCCAGAAAGCGATTGTCTGAAGCAGATTACCACCTCTTCCACATCATCGAAGACCGGTCCCACCAGTCGACCTCTCCGTCGTCATGCTTTCTCCATAGCATTCCATTATCATCGATGTGAGTAGGTAATCCTTCAGAATCTGGCTCACCCATATCATTGAGTAAACCACCAAACAATTCGTCATCCTCTGGGCTCTTCATCATTAAGACAAACACTACAATACCAAGAACAAGTGACAAAACCACAATACCCCATATTCCTACATTTGAGGTCTCTGTATCTTGTCCCTTAGAAAGCGCAGGAGCATCAGCGTCTTCAGATACCATTTGTTGAGAAGGCATACGAATCAACATGGCTCCTCCAGTGGTACTGATCTCCTCATCATTAGTTACAGTCAGTAGAATTTTGTAAACTCCAGACTCCCAACTTGAACAATCCAGAGAACTAGAATTGGCTACCATTCCGATAGATGGAGTAATTCTCCAATCCTTGACGTATTCAGTATGGTCTTCCCCTGTAGCAGCGATATGTGTTATCGTACAAGGGGTGCCTGCAAGCGCATCATTTCCATTCACTTCAATTGTAAAAATCGGTGGGGGCTTGTTTACGATAACCAGTTCTAGGGTATCACTAGTTGTCTGCCCAAGTCCATTTTGATAAGTTTCGGAAACCACATATGTGCCAGCAGGCCAGTTACTACAGTCCAGAACTTGGTCGGTGTCTAGGACTTTGAATGGCGTTCCTGTGATTGAACGGGTTCCCTCAAAGTTCCATCGTGGTCCGGTTTCATCAACGAAACCTCTAGTAATTTGGCAATTGTCTCCGGTTTGCATTATTTCTGAACCTGAGAGTAACAAATCTACAGATGGCGTGGCTAATGCTGGACTCAAATCAAATGTTCCAATATCAATTGACTTGAGTAAGCGACCATCAGCATCACTAATTTCTAGATTGAGATTGTGTTCTCCTGCAGCCCACGAATCATAGGTTAGTGATGCGTTTTCTTGGTCTTCAAAGGCCATGAAGATTTCCTCATACACCGTTATTCCAGAATGTTCTCCGATCAATGTCAATGTCAAATCTACCCATTGATTTGTTGAATTTATCACCACGACTACACGGATTGCATCCATCATTCCATCTTGATTACTATCCAAACTATCATTTCGTAATGCGACCAAATCCAAGCCTGCATCAGAGAAGGGGTCACTCTCTTCTTCTGCAACAACTTGACCAGTGAAGCAAAGTGAGACCATTAAAGCGACCAATAGCCACTCACGCATTGGAATCACCTCCCTTCTTTTCCTCAACAATTCCTCTCTCCAAAGAAGATGCTGAACGTGAATATCGAACAATCATTGCTAATCCAGAAGAAAGAAACATGACTATTCCAAGAATCATGTAAGATAACCAACTGGATGCTGGCTCTTCTCCCATAACTGAAAATGCTGCATTCCAACCGCCATATTCGTCAGACCAGCCATCTCCGTCTGAGTCTATACAACCTTGGACATCTCTAGTTGAAGTCCCTGGTACATCCGGACAATCATCACGCTTTGCACCCATTGGAACATCGCCAAATCCGTCTTCGTCAGTATCCTGCCACTGCAATCTATCGGTTGGGAAGGCATCAGCTTGTCCCCAAGGCGATGCTAACCAATTTTGGGAAGGGTCAGACCAGCCGTCGCCGTCCGAGTCTCGACAACCCAATCTATCGAAGAAAGATTGACCTCTCTCATTTGGACATGCATCTCCTTCATGTCCATCGGAATTATCTCCGAAACCATCGCCATCTAAATCACGCCATTGAGTCGGCTCATGAGGGAACTTGTCTCCTTGGTCTGACCAGCCGTCTCCATCGGTATCATGGCAACCCCAACGGTCGCCACCAGCAGTAGGACCTTGAGAGGTACCTGGTACATCCGGGCAAACATCTGCAGTAGTTCCACGAGGGTTATCGCCTCGTCCATCACCGTCTCTATCGTGCCACTGAGTAACGTCATCTGACCACGCATCAGCCATACCACCGGGGCTTGCCAACCAGTGAGTGGTTGGATCTGACCAGCCATCTCCGTCTGAATCAGGACAACCCCATCTATCCATTGCCGAATTTCCTTCAGTTGCTACGCAACCGTCTCCTCTCCAAGCCTCTCTCCAAGTTTCTCCATCGAAGTATTCGAGATTGTCACCATAACCGTCGTCGTCGGTATCGTGCCATTGACTCTCATCATCAGGGAAAGCATCTGCAAATCCATCCGGATGGGAAATCCACCAATCATCAGGATTGGAATAACCATCAATGTCAGAATCAAGACAGCCAAATCTATCGGCCCAACTAATCCATCCACTCTCAACTTCTTCCACAGTACTCAGAGGACAAACATCTCCTTCGAAACCGTTGATGTCATCGCCGTAACCATCGCCATCAGTGTCACGATATTGGCTAGGAATAAGTGGGAAATCATCAACTTGGGTTGCTCCATACGAGCTGTTATCCCCCCAACCATCTCCATCGGTATCTAACCACTGTGTTGGATTGTCTGGGAAATCATCGACCTGCAATGCTCCTTCGCTCTGATTATCACCCCAGCCATCATTATCTCTGTCCGACCATTGAGTTGGATTTTCAGGGAAAGCATCGGCTCCATTGGTGGATGTCCAATTTGAATCTGGGTCCGACCAGCCGTCATTATCGGCATCAGGGCAACCAAATCTGTCTTCTAAAGAATATCCTGTGATGAAAGGACAGGCATCCGGTTGACTTGCATTAGCATACCAAACACCGATCGACCAGTTCATTCTAGTTTCATTCCATGAACCATCGGCCCAATTATCTCCAAACCCATCTTCGTCGGTATCATTCCACTGACTAGGAGTGAATGGGAAAGCATCAGCTGAACCGTTAGGATGAGCAAACCATGGCTCAACTCCGTCTAAACCGCCTGGATCTGCATCAGACCAGCCATCGCCATCTGAATCCAAGCAACCAAATCGGTCTAGGTTTGAATAACCTCTTCGATAAGGGCAGTGGTCTGGCTCGAAACCGTTGATATTATCGCCAAAACCGTCGTTGTCTGAATCAATCCATTGACTTGGTTGAGTAGGGAAAGCGTCGGCTCCATTGTTTGTGGTCCAGCCTTCATCTGGGTCAGACCAACCATCTGAATCGGTATCAGGGCAGCCTTGACGGTCATTGGTAGATGTGCCTGAAACTAAATCGCAATCATCCTCATTATCAACGAATCCATCTTCATCTGTATCGCGGTCATCTTGATTCAGTGATGGCGTAAGCGTGTAATCAAATCCATCATTACACCAACTATTCTTTCCTTTAATTTTGACATAGATATAGTCCGCAGTAGACATTGTAGTAGAAAGTACAGTAGATGAACCCGCATCACTCATTGCTTGACCTGCGAGCTGAGTCCCAGCTGAATTGTGAATTGAAAAATCACCTTCCCATCCATCTCCTGGACACCACCATGCTGCGTTACTCATCGAACCTGAAAAACTAATTTGAACAATATCTCCTTTGTAGGCATATATCTTCCACCAATCGGTTTTATCGTTTGGAGCACAACCATCCGGATCGCAAACATAACCACTAGATGATACGCCATTTGTAAGCACGTTTGCAGTTGAAATGTCGTCGTCTGCTTCAACCGCCGGTAAAAATGTCAACAAGGAAACTGCGAGGAAGCATACCACCCACCGCTCCGCGCGCATGTGCGTGCATGCGAGGGATTGGTTTTCAAGACAGCGCCGGCGATGAAAAATCAAATCACCATAGATTACGGAATTAAATCACTTATTCTGCTTCGAAATTGCTCTGTTGAAAACTGCCTCATAATCAGAAGCATTGTGTTCGTAAGTGTAAGTCGAAAGTACCCTTTCCCGGCCTAACATTGCCTTATTGTTTGTATCTTCGCTAGACAGCATTTGATTTACACAGCGCGCTAAATCGCTGGGATCTCCACGCTTGAATAATCCGCCGACTGAACTGTCAATCATTTCTGTTAGAGGCTCTTGGTCAACAGTAGCAACCGGTGTACCGCTGGCTAGAGATTCTAATGGAATGAGTCCTTGTCCTTCGTAATATGAAGGATAGACAACCAAATCTGCTGAACGGAAATGTTGAGCAAGTTCATCGAATGAGAGGCTGCTTTGAATGAAAATCGATTCTGAGATACCAAGTTTTTTGGCTTTTTTCTCAAGGCTTGATTTCATGTGGCCGCGACCAACGATAACCAATTTTGCACCTGGATTCTCGCTTAGAATTTCTGGCATTGCTCTAAGCAATGTCATGTAACCTTTTCTAGCGACTAAACGTCCTACTGCAAGTAACATTGGAGTTTTTGTCTCAGCAGAATAATTCAAAGAATCTTCGTCTCCACAAGCATATTGTTGTCTAATTCTTTCATGCTCTAATTGCTCTGCTTCATCATCTATATTCGGCGGGCGGAATACCTTATGATCACATCCCCAAAGAATTACTTCACAATCGAATTCTTCATTCGGCTTGTACCATCTTTGGAATTCTTTCAATGTCGATTGAGAATTAGCGACACAAATGCTCGACTCAAGAATTCCTGCTCTCTCATATTTGGAATACCAGCCTGCTGTTGTTAGAATTGCCAAATCATTGGGGTTTTTCCAAGTGGCTGATTCTTTGGCAGTTGCTGCACGCTTTACTCCCTCTTTTTCGCCTAACCACGAGCCATGAAGACATGATACTACAGGAGCGATATTTTGCTCCAACCATCTGAACTCTTTACGCTTCCAAGAAACAAGGGGCAAGTGCGCATTGATAATGTCGATTGGCTTTTTTGCATGTAATTTCTTCACTGCCTTAATCGCACTTTTACCGTATGAACGTGTAAAGGCCATTGGTAACCTAGCCCATCGAACAGGAATTACATTTACACCTTCTTGAGAAGGTGCTTTTTCATGATGAGATCTCGTAATTATCGTGACTTCATGTCCAAGTTGAACAAAGTGTCCTGCAAGGTGGAAAACCACCGAACCTATTCCTCCCCAGCGGGGCGGATATTCGCCGGACACTATTGCAATATGCATGTCGAACAGTACCCCGACTTCGTAATATGATAAATAATCCAATGGATAGGTGCCTTCAAAACGAATTCTTGATTCCGCATACTATGGCCGACAAGTTGCCTGTCTCTGTCACCATCATTCTTCCCACCCGAAATGAGGAAGAAGCACTTGGTCCAACAGTGGATTCTATTCCTAAAAATTGGTGTGACGAACTGGAAATAATGATCGTTGACGGAAATTCAACAGACAAGACTAGAGAAATCGCTTTAGAGAAAGGAATTCGTGTGCATCTTGAACCTCGAAAAGGATATGGAAGAGCATACAGAACAGGATTCGTAGTAGCTAAGGGCGACATCATCGTTACCATGGATGCCGACTGTACATATCCTGCAGAAGTTGTTCCTGATTTGGTAAAGAGGCTGTTAGATGAAGACCTGGACTTCATCACCTGTGACAGACTTACACTTGCAGAAGAAGGCTCGATGTCAGGACTGCATGGGTTCGGAAATTGGATGCTTTCGTTCAATGCGAGACTGGCTTTCGGATATGGAGTCAAAGATTCACAATCTGGAATGTGGGTATTCCGTAAATCGATTTTTGAAAACGAAAAGATGCGCCCAACCAATGATGGAATGCCTCTTTCTGAAGAAATGAAAATCTTAGCACGAAGAGTTCTCGGTAAGAAAAAGGCCATCGAGATTTCTGTTCCTTATCGCCCTCGTGTAGGAGAAGCAGAAATCCATACATGGGGTGATGGGTGGAAAAATCTCAAATTCATTTGGGCGAAGAGATTCGGCCTAAACCGTACTCGAACTGAATGGGGCCCGTTGGCCGACAATCCAGATTCTCTAAACGGCGATATCCCAGAGCAAAAATAATCACAATAATTGTGGTTTATCAATTCCAACTCTGTTGATGAATCCTATTCCCATCGGCGCTAGTAAGAACAGCACTAGCCACGCCCAAACCATTTCGAAAACAAATGGCCCGTAATGGATTCCAGCAACACCATCCATCTCTAGGTATGTTCTGTGTTCCTTTCCAGGTGGATTAGCGATTACATCATCCAATTCGCTCTTATCTGCCAGACCTAAATCATACGATTTAGTGGTGAAAACATACTCTAATTCGCCCTTCAATAAGTCGATTGAAGGACTGCCCTCTGTTGATTGATGAACTGTAGATTCACCTTCATCATCATCAAATGATCCCGCTCCAAAATCCATACCCCCTACATATCCAAGAGGTGCCAAAATAATCAGAGATATCAAAATCCAAATTACTAGACCATTCAAAATCAAACCGATTAAAGCGCGATTTTTGATTTCAAAATATGTTAGTCCTAACAATAAAATCCCTAAGGAAAGGGCAAACTTAGCCATAATCGGCACATCTTCCTGGATTTCTGACAAGGGGGTAAAATCCATTGATTCATCATCAAATTCTTCCGAGTCAGTAGCAGGAATTGTGGTATCATTGCGGTCGTTTTGCCACTGCATGAATGTGATGAAACCGTCAATGTGGATGCTACCATCTGCTGTTTTCTGGTCAACCTCCAACTCTACTTCCATTCCGGCTCCTTCTGGAAGACCATCGGTATACCCGATATCAACTACCCCTGTATACCAAACTTGAGAATTAACCGCTTGAAGAAGAGATAACAATACCACAAACTGCGCAAGATGCAAAAGCACCTTTGCGTAGGGTTTACCCTCCCTCATAATTGAGGGAGGGGCCCTATCACTCGTTTCAATTCTTGCCTAATCCTTACGGTTTTTTAGGCTAGCAACAAGTCCTGCAGCTGCAAACATTGCAATTGTGAATACTGGAGAAATGAATGGAAGCAAACCTCCTGCTTCTTCTTCAGTTTCTTCTTCATTAGAATCATCGTTATTGTAATCCGATGTTGCTTCTTCAATTGCTTCCTCGATGATTTCATCATTGTGCTGAGTTAGATCTACAAGGTCTTCAAGCGTTGAATCGTCTTCGATTTCAGCTTCCTGTGCAATTGCTTGCTGTCCAGAGAAGTATGTTACTGAGATTGGAGATGGTGCTGTTCCGTAAGAATCAGAATCTGGACCAACCAATGTATACCACATATTGCTATCTTCTGAGGTTACAACTAATTGGAATCCAACAACCATGTTGTTGGTTGCATCCCAAAGAACAAACATATCTCCTTCATCGTAAGGGAAATCTGCCTCGTAATTATCTAATCTGTACTCAAGGTTGCTTCCAAAGTTCTCCATGACATTGTCAAGAGTCGATTCTGAAAATCCATCAATGATGTCCATAACCAAATCGCTAGGCTCTGGCTGTTGTTCAACACTAGCACATGTTGTTACAGAATCAACGATATCATTGTTCGTAACATCCTTCAATTGAGCAGTTACACAGTGCTCTCCCCATGCAGCCGTAGACATGTAGTCCCACTCCTCAAAGTAATAGTCATCATAAACAACCATCGATGTGGCGTCCTGGGTGATTCCATCTGAATCAGTCATAACTAATGTTACCTCATAATTGCTGTCTTCATCGAATTCCCATGCTTGTACACCGATTTCAATATCATCCTGGCCATAGGCATACATTACAACACTTATGTGATCGCTATCTGCACTAGATTCGTCATTACCGCCCATGCTATCTGCAATCTCCTCTGTACTGTCTTCAATCATATCTTCAAGAGTTGCTGCGTCTTCAGTACCCTCGAAAGCGTGAATAAACAGGTTTGCAATGTGGCAAGTCATGCCCCATGGAAGTGGAGAGGTGTATGCTTGCATAACCTCGATTTGTGAACCATCTGTAGTAATCATTTGAGTTCCCTCGAACAATTCAATTCCCATTTCACAGTAGTACTCTTCATCTTCATAGGTACCAGAATCAGTGGTTGAATCACTTGCAGATACGTCCCACTTTCCAGCAGGCATTCCCATCTCTTCAGCCGGTAATCCAGTCAATTCAAATTCGAATCCAGTAGTTGTTGAGAACACACCATCATGAGGGTGTGCATTTTCATACAATTCTCCGTCACTACCATTGTCATGGTCTCCGTGGTCGTGGTCATCATGTGGAGATGTGCCATCAGCGTAGTGAGTGTTTCCAGTTGCATATTCCCAATCGGAGCTTTGTCCGAAATCATCAGTGCACCTATAGTCATCCCAATCTGAGTAGTATTCACAATAGTACCACCAATCATCATAGCCTTCAGAGCCATCATCATTGTTGGTGCAGTAGAATCGGTCATCGCCAGACCAGCCTTCTCCTTCCCACTCACAATAATTGTAATCTACCCAGTAATAATCACTAGAGTGATCATCATCGTGGTCATCATCATCTTCACCAATTTGCCAGTACAGTTCATCTCCACCCTCAAGAGCAGACATTTCTTGGTATAGCGTACTTGGTTCTGTATAGATAACTTGGCTTTCTGCATTGTTGACTGAGTAATCGACTCCCATCTCCATATGGATGTCAATTGGCATTACTTTGTCACCATCTTGAGCCTCGAAGTGGCCTTCTAGATCAAAGGTGATTGTGTTGTCAGTGTCCATAGACATTACAATATCATGTCCGTAAATCAAACCTGATGCATCACGATATTCGATGTAATGAGCATCGACATTGAAGATACCTTCAGAGCCTCCAGAGATTGTCATATCCCAACCAGCGTAAGCATCAGACCACTCTGTAATCATTGCCATGTCGGAGAGTGCACCGTGGCGAACTGTAAGTTCTGTAACATGCTTTGTGACTTCTACGGTTGAACCATCGTAATCTAACATCGTCATTCCATCTTCATACTGGTCGATAATTACAGAGGATGTTCCTGTTACCTCTTCTAGAATCAATAAATCAATGCCCGCATCATCTGCTGATTGCATAATATCTGCTAAAATATCATCCAATGGTAATCCAGTCATTGATTCAAAGTCTTGATTCATATTTGACCAATCGTATTCAACACCAAAGGCGAAATGTTCGGTTGTTGTTTCATCTGCTGCAGCATTTTGAGGTAGAACTGATGCGCACAAAAGTACTGCCAGCAACACTGCATTGAATCGGGATAGTTTCCTGTTCATGATGTAACCTAAGTCCGGTAACATATGAATGTACTGCCGTCTAAAGTTGACTCAATTTTCCAACTCATCCTCGGAATATTCTTTGGATTCTCCACCAAATACTCCCCAAGAATCAATCAAATCAATATCTGCTAAACGCTTTTTCCTGCGAATGACTAGCCAAGCCAATAATGAAGCAATAAGCAGGAATGAGACGATTCCACCAGCTGCAATTAGTAATGAAGTGTTATCTGTTTCTTCTTCAATAAAGTCTAAGTCAATAGCCATGAAATCGATAGTTTCACCGTCGATCGCAGTTACTTTGAGTTGCGCTTTACCACTTTCTTGAGATATTACGTTAATTTGTCCAACCCAAATCCCATCATTATTATCGTCAGTTAAATTGAATGTCCAAATTTGCAGATTTTTGGTGATTGTCGCATTGATTTGCGATGTAGTACCGTCGGGGTCATCTAAGGCCACGCTAACGGTAATCTTAGTCAATTCATCCATCAAAATGATTTTCGGTGAAGCGGTAAGGTTAGACAAATCGGGGCTGCTTGAAGCTACAGTGATATTGATGTGGACTTCATCAACACCTTCTCTTCTATCTTCTACGAATAACGAAATATGGTGTACGCCTGGAAGTAAATTTGTAGTATGGAATGCTGAATTAGAGATTACAGTAGGATACAATTGTCCGGGGACATGTAATCTCCATTCTCTGCGAGTAATGTCGCCATCAGCATCATTCGTACCATTGGAGTCCAGTATAATCAATTCTCCTGGCTCATAGAACTGGTTGTTCATAGGCTCATAGATTACCGCTTGTGGATCAGATTCAACCACCTGAAGAGTTACTATCTCATCTCTAGACAACCCTGTCTCATCCAGCAAAGTAAATGTCAGGGAGTGCTGCCCAGCATCCAAATTGATTGTATGGATCTCTAGAGGGTTTGAATTTGTTAGAAGAACTCCTGAAATATCACTCGTCAAATTGAAGGTGAAGTTGTCCCCGTCATAATCAACGCTATTTCGCAGGTCAAATTCTACCAAGTCGCTCGAATGATAACCTAGAGTTAAGTCAGGGCTGTCTAAGTTTAGAACAGGTGCTGAAGAGGCCACATCTACAACCACACTTGATTGAACAGAGGGATTGATCCCATCATCCATAGTCAGTGTAATCGTATGAACTCCATTGGACAAATGCCCTTCAAAGATTAACCAATCCGAACCTTCTTCTTGCAGAATCCCATCAATATCAGATTCCCATTTGTAAATCAGATATTCCGAGCCTGATGCTGGTTCATTCTCTGCACAATGCCAAGAAATGTTAGGTGGGAAGGTATCACAAGCGCTGTCCCAATCGCCAGAACCTGATGCATTAAATTCAAACAAATTACTTGAATCTGAATTTGTTCCTGACACAGGAGTGTGAATTACTGCTTTCGGAGGACTGTTCTTTACTATCAAGACTTCATTGGCAATACTTGTAGAGTTGATATGCTCCATGCGACCATCATTTACACTCAAACTTATCACGTGTGAGCCTCTTGAAAGATAGCCTTGCCATGAACTCTCATTGGATAGAATACCATCGAGGGAACTTTCCCATAGATAGGAGATTTCGTCGCCTTCTGGGTCAATTGTTGTGCTGACTAGATTGACTGAGTTCTCAGAGAGATTTCCTGCTCGAATGATATCGAAAGATGCATTTGGCATTTCATTGAACAGTTCTACTGGGATTATCCATTCACTAGGATTGTTAATTCCATCCGAAACTGAAAGAGTCAGATCGAAAGACACGGATGTGGAATTAGCGAAAGAAAGGAATCCAGTGCCATTTGTACAATCATTGATAGTTACCATATTGCTTAACCAATTCCATGAACAAATTAGCTGATCATTTTCAGGGTCATATGTTCCACTTAGATTATATTCAACTAATTTTGTAATCGGAGAAATTAATTCCCCCCACGGGGAGAGGCTAGGGTCGGTATCAACCACAACAATCGGAGGTTGATTTGACAACTCAATAGTTCTGATTTCCTGGACGCAATTACCTTTGTCATCACAGATATCGAGTGTAATGTCGTGAACGCCATCACTTAATCCTACTATAGGTGCAATCAACCCATTCACTGTGAACTCTGATGTATTTCCTTGCAGCAATACCCCATCGATCGAAGAAGTCCAGGTGAAGGTCATCATATCATCATCTAGATCCCACGACCTAGAAGCATTGAACAGGACCTCACTTTGTGATGGGAACACATTCTGATCTATTGGTGAATCCCAAATTACGAACGGTGCTTGATTTCCAAGTGGCAGATGGCACCAAACAATTCTATCTTGAGAAAGGGAGATACTTGTCGAATTAGAAACTCCGTCATATGAACAATCAATGGTTACAGTAGTATACGGGCTTTGGCCAACACTGTTGTATTTCTTACCCCTTAAATCAGGGAATGTAACTGTTCCAATGTCATTGGTAGAGTCGCCAATAGTTGCTTCGAGTTGGTCGAAATCAAGTGAAACTGAAGCGATAGGTACGCCATTTGAGTTGTTGTTGATAACCCATACCTCCACGTCCCACGCTTCTTCTATCCATCCGTTACCATCGATTACTGCGTTTACGTAATCGATATTGGAAGGCTGATGAAGATGCAGGTGAGAATTTGTGTCCAAATCTAAAATATGGTTTCCTAAATCTGTAAATCCTGACCAATTTAGTTCAACATTAGTGAAAGTTAAATTTCCTGTACAATCATTTGTAATATGGTTATTATGGCCTGATAATTGGTCATGGTTAGATAGATTGAGACAACCGGTGCCGGAGAAATTAGCATTAGACAAAATGCTGGTTCTTTCCAAATTGTGGTCAGCATCCCAAACCAATCCACCGTGGCTTCCAATCATATCAAGGCCGTCTATCTCGCCTTCAGCTCCGGTAATATCTACTGCAGGACCGCTATGATTTGTCCAAACCTTGACCTCATTCAAGTGAAACATTCCGCCCTGAACTCCGAGGTCTAAACCACTATTATTGATTGAAATGGCTGGGCCTGTTACAGGATCATTAATTTCCAAATCATTCAAGAAAAGGTCAACGGAATCGATTGCTACTACTCCGCGATTATCGCCGTTAGAACTACAGTGAGTGCAACGAACATCACCAGAAGATGACTCGATATCATTGGCTCGATTGAATTCTAATCCTGCATCCCCATTTAGTGAACTTGTCAAATTCGAAAGGAAAACATACCTTGCATCATCGATATGTACGCCTGAGTCTGAATTATTGTGCAAATTCAATCCATCAACAATAGTTGCTGCGCTCTCGAGATAGAACCCTTCTTGACCGTTATGATGCAGATTCCAATCATTGCCTTGTATAGCACCTCCGTTTATGGCAAATACTCCAGGCCCAGTTGAATTGGAGACTTCTAGTCCGTCGAATTTTGCTGCGAAATATGATGAGCGGACAGAAATTCCTGCTGCGTTAGCACCAGTTCCGGAACCTCCAGTATTGTTTATCGAGAGATTGGTGAAAACTGTTGAAGAATCAACGAAGTATAACTGAACACCAACAGCATCGTTATCTTCTAAATGAGCATCTTCTATCCAAGCACCTGTGGCATTAATTTCGATAGTAGATGTTGCAAGTCCTGCTGTTTTTGAATCAGGGCCACCTGTTCCACTTATCACTAATCCTTCTATTACAGCACTCTGATAATTTGTGTAATTGGTTCGGTCTTCTTTGTCCAAAATTATTGCTTTGTACATCGAATTTTTGATTTCCAAATCTCTCATTACTGCACGGGTAAGTGCACCATCGTCAGTATGTCGGACAATTGCACCGTGGTCTGCTCTGTCAATCACTGTATTTTCGATTAATGGCACACTATCTTGAACCCAAATTCCGGCTGATTGTGCCAATGTAGCACCCGTAATGTTAGTCAGAGTCAAGTTACGAATCAAGCCCCCTGAGCTACCCCAGACATTCAAACCTCGAGTTACAGCATCGTTGACCACCAATCCGTCAATGTTTGGTGCTGAACCAGCACCTATCGACAAACCAATTCCATACCTCCAATAATTTGGGAAATTCCAATCTTGACCTGCCTCATCAATCACAAGGTTACGGATTGTCGGGGTTGCTGAATTGAATAGGTCGATGCCAACATCGTCGGGATCGAAAATTGTTACATTTGCGAGATATGGGTCTGAACCGTAAACGGTTATGCCATAGGTTGAATGAATGATTGAGGCGTTGTCTATTTTGCTGCCTCTACCATTAGATGAGGAATTAAACTGAATGCCCATGTGGTCTCCTCCTCCCGAATAATCGAAGTATACAGGGCAGTTAGAAGTACCCTCGACAGTTATCCTTCCTTCGACATAAATCCTTACGCCATTAGACATGGTGACATTGGTACATGGAGAAATTACCAACTCATCGGTGACTGGAACCGTGTAATGATTATTCAACGCGACGCTCCCTGACCAGGTGGTTTGTGCTCGTCCGCTGGTTTCACTGATTTCCGAGTCTGCCAATATCAATGGAGACTGAATAGATAGTAGAAACATCGAGATGAGAAATAAAGCAGACAATACCTTACTCCTCAGCATATTTGTGCACACTTGACCTATACCATTAGAGTGTTCCCCTTCACGATTCACAATATATGAACCTCAAACAATCTAAAACTTGGAAAATAGGTTATTGTGACCTAGTTACTCAAAATTTAATCAAGAGTAGATTCAATCAAAGAAATTGATGCATCAGCACAGTCGCATCCTTAGCAGCTGTAGGACAGAGAGAGATTTTCCAAAGTGAAATGGCTTCAGCCATGGAAGAAAATGGGTTGTGTGTTTTGTATTTGGCTCTGTAATACCAAATCATTGCAGCGATTCTTCTAGCTGAAGTCAAATTAACTTGAGACTCGTGACTTGGTAAATCTATTTTGTTTAGTATTGACTCTGCTCTAGAAGAATCACATCTTTCCAGCAAAGATAACTGCAACATTGTCGCTCGTAATCCAGTTCTTGAAAACGCACTTTCAATCAATTTCTCAAAGGTAGGTGAATTTGGCAAGGTCTGTGCAATCTCTGCTCGTAATTTCATTGCCTTCAACTGCGGATCTTCACTATGGGTAAGCGATTCCAAATTTTCACGAATCACACTTGCTTCGGCCCAATTCTCTTCGGAAACAAACCACGCATGACGAATATGAGCAATTGCCACTAAAACCACTTTTTTCATTTCATCATCGATTGATGAAATTTCAACCTTGTCTAATAATTCAATGACTTCTGCTTCAACATTGTTGCCTGGTAATCTATCATCCATTCTTCGAGCCGCTTCTGATAATAATAATCGCAAATCGGCATTTATTGGAATTTCAACCTCACTGCTTCCTTCCAATAGTGAAACTGAATATTCTAAATCTGGTGCATCGATATTTGACAGATGTTCAGTGGCAATATCTCCTTCACCTCTTTCGATGGCAACCATAGCAGCCATTCGATGTAAGGAGGGTGTAGGGTGACGGAATATTGCGTCGCCAATCAATGCCGCTAAACCTGCACTAGAGCGAACCATCAGAGATTCTGCGTTTTTCATCAACAATGATTCAAAGTCTCCCTCTGAGTTCAAAACGTGGTGCATTTCCACTAATCGAGCAAGGTCACCTTCTATTTGTGACCAGTAATTTGCAGCATTTGCATGGTCTTGTTTTGTCAACATAGTTGAACGCACATTGCGAACTAAATGATGTAATTCGACCCCAGACTCAAACCATCTTAGCAAAGCGTGATCGTCTAATTCGAATAGGTATTGTTCGTGTTGGAGATGTTCGCATGGAACAGGTACTGGCAATAATGACAACTCGTCAAGAGCCTTCATTTCCTCACCCAATTTCGACAATACTACTTCTCTTACCCATTCTTGCAAATCTGAACCCGCTTCTGGCAATTCAGATTCCTCATCATGCATTTGCAAAGCTAATGGATGGCCCCCCAAGCGTTGTACTACCAATTCTCGATTTTCTAAATGAGAAGGTAACAACTCAACGGCATCGGCGATTTCAAGTGGTGGGACATCGAAAATCTCGAAACCCTCACTAATAGGAAGAGGTGCCCTACTTGCCATTATCATCTGTTCTGCTTTACTAGCAAAGAGTTCTAATCTGCCCAAATGTCGCAAACTGATTTCTTGCAATTCATCAATTATCAAAACATCATTCTTTGATGAGTTTAGAGCCGCTGTTTCATTACTAAAATTAAGTTCCCAATCACCAAAAATTTCGGTGATATCTTTGAATGACTCCATAGTTGCAAACCTGACTATTTTCCCTTCTCGGACCAGTTCATCTGCGATACCTCTCAGCAATGAGGTCTTGCCGATTCCTGGCAAGCCGGTGAGAATCAATTTTTTCTTTGTCTTTAATTCTTGAATCAATGAATCTCTACCACGCAGAAATGTTTGACTTGGAGGATTTCCTAAAAGTTCCCCGACCTTCTT
Source organism: Methanobacteriota archaeon (assembly GCA_002715725.1). Lineage (GTDB taxonomy): Archaea > Thermoplasmatota > Poseidoniia > Poseidoniales > Poseidoniaceae > MGIIa-K1. The sequence goes on from PAZU01000025.1 coordinate 33,127, forward strand.
TTTCTCTGGAATCTCAATATCTCCACATTCTGCTCGGCCCGCTTCAGTAATGTGGTAGACTTTACGTCTACGACTTCCGCCACCTATGACATGGGCCTTTCTCTCGATAATCAGATTCTTTTTCTCCAACTCATTTAATGGGCCATGTAATGCTGAACGAACTACTCCTAAGTATTCCGATAAACCTGGTAAACAAATCTCTCGAGGCACATCCCAAGCGGATTCTAGACTCGAAGGAAAGGTGGCCAATCGAGCAAGTATTCTTGCCTCAGGACCGGTCACCATGCAGGTTTGCTACGACTCATCAATGATGTTTCTTGCCCTTCCATGATTGCGATGTATTCTTGATGGAATGTCGCTACAATCGTAACATGCCGGTGACTCTAGACAAGGTAGATTTGCCGGCCAAGCCGGGAGTTTACCTTTTCCGAAATTCACAAGAACGCGTTCTTTATGTTGGCAAAGCGACAGTCCTTTCACAAAGAATACGCTCATATTTTTCATCTAATCCGGACCGTGCAATGATTCCAGAATTGATAAAAAATTCTGATGATATCGAATGTATTGTTACCAATTCGCCTCAAGAAGCACTAATTCTCGAAAGGCAACTGATTAGACAACATAGACCGAGATACAATTCGATGCTAAAGGATGACAAATCGTATCCCTTCCTAGCATTAACCAAAGAAAAATATCCAAGAATTATGTATACCAGAAACCCACCAAAAGATGCTTGGAGATGGGGACCCTTCCCAAATGCTTCTGCTGTGAAACAGGTTATTCAACTCTTGAGAAGCCATTTCGGAATTCGCGACAAAGATTGTCATGGCAAAGATGGCTGTTTAGCCAGCCACATTGGCCTTTGTAGAGGACCGTGTGTTGACCCTGAAGGTTACCCTCAACTAGTGAGAAATGTCCGGCGAGTATTGAATGGTGATGCTAGTGAATTAATCGAAGAGTTAGCTAGTGAAATGGATAAGCATTCCAAGGCTCAACAATACGAAATTGCTGCATCAATTAGAGACACTATCAAGGCTGTTAGAACTGTCACTAGCCAACAAGTGATACTATCGAAAGTATATCGTGAGTGTGATGCTATCGGCATTGGAATCAAAGGAGATCTTGCCGCAATCGTTGTAATTCATGCTGATGAAGGCGTAATCAAAGGACAGGAATCATGGCCGCTAATTCACAGAGGAGATGAAGGTGACTCAATCTCAAGATTTGTTGTCGAACATTATGCTAATCGAAGGCCTCCAAAAATTCTCCTTACTCCAATACCATTGTCTGAAACGATTCAAAATTGGCTAAACGAAAGAAGAGGTAGTACTGTCGATACAAGAGTGCCAATGCGGGGGGATTTTGTCACACTGAGGAACTTGGCTAGACAAAATGCGAATATGCAAGTCGAAAGAATGTCCAACAAAGCATCTGGTTCACTTGAACAGAGGGCTGCTGATGAAGCAGCGGTATTACTTTCAATGGACTCTCTAGACCACATTGTTTGCTTTGATATGGCTCAATTACTTGGTGACTCAAGAGTAGGGGCAAGTGTTTGCCTACGCAATGGCAGGCCCGCCAAAAAAGAGTACAGAACTTACACGGTTAAAGGCGATGCAATGGATGATTTGCGAATGATGAAAGAGGTCGTTGAAAGGTGGATTAAGCGGGTCGAAGAATGGCCCGATTTATTGTTGATAGATGGAGGAGAAACACATCTCGCAATTATTGCTAATTTACTGGAAAGTCATGGGTTGAAAGGCAGAATGGAATTGGCAAGTCTCGCTAAAAGAGAAGAAACAATCCACAGAGAAGGTCATGATGATATTATTCTAGACCGCAGAGGTAGGGTTTTAGTTCACGCTAGAGATGAAGCACATAGATTCGTAAACAAATTCCATAGAAAGAATAGAGCAAGAAAGAGGTTGTCAGACCCGCTAGAAGGAGTCAGTGGATTAGGTGCAAAGAAATTGCAATCGCTCATCCGACACTTCGGTGGAAGGCAAGGAATCAAACATGCTTCAGTTGCGGATTTGAAGACTGTTCCCGGCATTGGTCCTTCACTAGCACAACGAATATTCGATTCTCTAAACTAGTTCCAAGGATCATCACCATACATAGCTAGATCTTTGTCATCGTTATACAAATCAAAATCACCGCTACTCGGTGCTGTAGGGTCATAACCTGCGCTAAGAGCAGCGAAATCGGAATCGGATAGGCCTCCCTTTCCAGAACCTGCTGAAATTATCTTCGTTTCAGAGGCATTTGCAAGTTCCCGCTTTCTTTTCTTCTTCTTCCTTCTAGCTCTAACTCTCCACACTATCAAGGACAGTATGATGGTAGGATAAATCCAAATTTGCGAAAGAACATACCACCAGGAAACTTTGACACTGAAAGTGATTTCATCGCCTGCAACCAATGATTCTAGTGACATAGTAATCCTTTGCCTGCCATCGACTTCATCGATTTCTTCCCAGCCATTGGCTGTTTGGAAGTTTTCCAGAGTAATTCCAGATGGCATCAAGAAAGTTACATCTCCTCGCAAATCCGAATCCGTTTCTTCATTCAATTCAATTGATGCCGGCTCGATAGAGAATTCAAATGGTTTTCCATCATTATCGATATTTAGTCCTGAGCCACTCATTTGCAAGAACTGTATTCCAACATTTGTTAGAAGATTTTCAAACGTTTTTGCTGCATTAATAATAGGCGACTGCAATGCTGTTACGACTCCAACTGTTGGCTCTCCATCCAGAATTCCATTCCACCCATTAGAAACTCCCGCTTCAAAGGTAAATTCGGGAATTTTAATCGATAATCGAATTGGAGTTTCGTCGCCAATCGAGGTTCCAATTCCACCTAGATTCTCCAATGAAGTTATGATCTGAATTCCTGATAAATCGATTTCAACCCCGTCTTCTTCCTCGCTGGCCTCTTTAGCAGATTGATGTAATTCGTGGGTTAACTCCACCCCTATTCGTTCAACTAAGTCTTCGAAGCCTTCAGTGGTAAAGTCTAATTCAACATCTTCCTCTCCGCCCAAATTAATTTCATCGGATAGAGGTTCAGCCAATCTTCCTCCAATGTCAAATCCAAGTCTAATCAAATCTGAAGGAATAACCTCTAGGCTTACCGTTGTATTATCGGATTTTAGTTCGTCCAGAACCTCATCTGGAATTTTTATTCTGTATACATCTACAGTAGCAGAGAAGGATGCGGTTAGATCTATACTAGGTCCCCATTCGTTGAAATTTAAGTCATCGACGTCTAATTCTACATCGAGGTCAATACACGACCAATCCGCTTCATCTGCAGAGCATATCTCATTATCATCAGAGTCGAGAATTGCATGCCTAGGGTCGTATGAATTCGGGTCGCCGATTGAGATTGAAAGGTCGTCAGCACCATTTGTTCTCTCTACAAGAACAATCGAGCCATCTCCAGTAGCTGTCTGAAGCCATTGTGGTAAAATCAATTCAAGAGTTAACTCGGATGGAGGTAAATTGTCAGGAATCATGTCTTGGAGTAAATCTTGTCCGAATTCGGTCTCAATTGTCAATCCAGAATCCAGTAATCTCTGAAGGTCACTTTCTTCGATAACATCCAGCAATCCAGTAGAATCATCCACCTCTTGCTTAAGCAAATCCAGCATGCGTAATTCGAATGTATTTGAGGTGGCACGCAGGTAAATTGGATGACTGCCATCCATTGCATTAGGCCCTTCTACACAATAGTATACTTGGGTGCCCGGCGGTAAGGTTTCTGGACATGATGTATGTGTGAAATTTAGACCACCTGCCGGCTCAGGGATACCAACAGAAAGTGATTGTGAAACCCATGAAGGACTACCAATTGTAACATCTCCCACTCCCGGAACCGCACTTTCAATAGCATCTCCTACCAAATCCATCGGGAAATTATCTGTGAAATTTTCGAGTTCTACTAAGTCGCTTTGGTATGCTAATCTTATTCCATCAGATGTAACCCATGGAATCTGAGCATTTTCTGTTACATCTACCAAAGATATACCCCAATCACTCATTGTAGCCTCATCGATGTGATTGATGCCGGCTACAATATCTACCCATGCAGAATCTTCGTCAGACAAATCGAGAGTTACATGAAGTGTAATTCCAGTATCTTCAGGCGTTATTTCCACGCTACTGGTCTGAGTTGAATTTCTGTGGCCAATTTCTACACTAGCAGTTTGAGAAATTCTTTCTCCGCCGATTGGGGCATCCAAATTATCGATTGACCATTGAGCAGCCATGTAAGATGGTGGTCCTTGTTTTATGACACGAGTTCCTAGAGAATCTACTGACTTGACAGTGGCGAAATTTGGTGGATTGATTACGAACGTAGAGTTGTGACCTGGCTCACTGAACAAATCGAAAGATGATGTAATATCTGAGCCCATAACAAGCATACCGCGGTAAACTCTCTCAAGGGTTAGAGGGTCTACACTGCCCAAATTGAAAGTGGAAGTTGAAAGGGTCACGCTAGCAGTAACCGAGAAGCAAATAGGCGGGTCAAACACATTGTTCGATAACCCTGCTTCAGCAGCAGAGTCCATGTCTGGGTCGTCAGTACATGTGGTTGTAATTCCGTAATTAGAAATCGAGTTTACATAATTTGTAGAGATTGAATTTACTGAACCGAATCCACCGTCAAGAAGTTCTTCTATGGTGTCGTTAACCTCTAAAATCAATTTTTCTTTAACCGTAGGAGTACCTGGTCCTGCGGTGGTTTGGTCGAAATAATTGCGAATCAAATCCGCAGGCGCTCCGTCTTGCGGACTCATTCCTTCGAGTGCCAAAGCAGCATTCAAAATAGCTCCATCTAGCCCCAACGTTGAGCGATTGAATTCATGCAATGCCCAAGACATTTCCATATCGATAGTCGAGGTGTCNACTAGGTCGAATTCATAGACNCCNACAATCCAATCNTGCTGATTATCTGTGCCATCNTCTGCCTTATCCCAAGTATCACAGGTTCCACCATTCAANGTGCANCCCTGCATTCCAGTTGCNCTTNCAAGNGGTGCAANAACAGANATCGCGAAAATGAAGACCANAGAAAAAGCGAGTCTGCGATTCATGCTAACATATACTGTGTAGACTGGGACATTTAACATGGTTTGCCCCTTGCATGCAAATATGCCTACCTCTTACGCATTCTTGTGTGCTAGAGATGAGGCATCAAAAGAATATGACAGATTGAAACATGAAGGTCTGCTAAATTCGGATTTGAAACCGATGCCATATGGTGAACATATCGCCATTCCAGTAAAAGTTGGAGAATTAGAACTAGAATTCCAGACTGTTGAGAGAAATAATCCGCATGACGCCCTCAAGGAGATTTTGCCAAACCCTCCGAAGAAGTGGGAAAGGTTAGGAGACATGGTCATCTTCCAACAGGGAACTGATACTACAAACTGGCCATTAGCAGAAGTTACTGCAGCGCTAAACTGCAATAGAGTGGCAATTCAAAATGAAATTGATTCAGACATTACAAGAAAATCTCAACTTGAACTGGTCCATGGTAAAGATGGCTGGGTGGTTCATCGAGAAAATTTTGTAGATTACGAATTCGATGCCACTCAAGTAATGTTCTCATCTGGAAATGTGACAGAAAGGAGAAGGATGGGGGAATTACAAACAAAGGGCGAAATTATTGTTGATGCTTTTTGCGGGATAGGGTACTACACATTACAATTCTTAGTACGCGGAGAGGCTGAACATGTTCATGCTTGCGAAATTAATCCAGAGAGTATTTTCGCTCTGAAAAAAGGACTAGAAAGAAACGGTGTAAGTGAGAATTGTACCATTTATCCTGGTGACAATCGTCAAACTATGAAGGGATTGCAAGGTATTGCAGATCGAGTAATCCTAGGTTTGATTCCTTCCTCAATGAATGCTTGGGGCCTTGCTATTAGATGCCTAAAAAAATCTGGTGGAATGCTCCATATTCACATGAATGTACATGAAAATGAAATTGAAAAATGGGTAGAAAAAACAACTGAGTGGTTTGCAACAGCATCTGGAAAAACGGCAACTGCGAGTCATGTTGAAACTGTGAAAAAATATTCCCCTCACATAATGCACGTAGTTCTTGACTTGAGAATCGATTAAGATTCATCGTCTAAAAGAATCGCATCCGGCTCATCTACTCTACTACCTGCATAGAAAACATAGCCTACAATTCCTAATGCTATCAATGAAATCGAGACGGTTACTTTGCCCGCTGTTGTTGATAGGAACGATTGTGATTCGGACTTGGTAGGTTCGTCTGCGTAGGGAATTACTCCAATCATTTCCACGTCTGAGATATGAACTTCCCAAATTGGGCGACCTGCGCTAGATGCTGGGTTTACAACAATCTCTTCCCCACTTGGGTCATCGGTAGTAGGAACTGTTGCTATAGCTCTAACATGGCTCATTCCATTACGAACTATTCCGAATGTGACATACCCCTCATCCTCTCTATTTTCTGGGTCTAATCCGTGCGCTTCTGTTTCAGCGATATACCATTGTGAATCTGCGCTATCAGGGTCTTGACTACGAGCCATCCCGATTGCTCCATCAACGTGTGACAAATTTTCATGGTGCTCCATATCTACTGTTTCACCGGTCCCACCACTACCACATTGTAGGCTTGTAGCAGGATATAGGCCCATAGTTTTGCAAGTAGGGTCTCCAGCTTGTGTAACGAAATCATCGATTACTCTATGGAAGAAAATCCCATTGTAAATATCATTTTCAACATTCTTGATCATGTTTGTTGTAGTATTCGGAGCCCATTCTTCAAACAATTCGATGATGATTTCGCCCTGAACTTCTGATGCTAAGTGGCTTGGTTTGTATGAGACTTGAATTTTCAAAACTGCGTCTCCTGCCCGTGGATTATCCATAGGTGAGCCTTCTAATTCCGGGCCATCATCCCAGTCAGACATATTGACTTCAATGTCCCTCCAAGACTCGTTTCCAGTCTCGTAATTTGCTCCAACGACTGGCGCGAAAAGCAGCAAACAGAGTAGTACTGCAATGGCTCGCATGTTAGACCGAGTAACTCAAAACTATGAAATCATTCTTCTCTAGACATTCTAGCATGTCTGAAAGATTGAACACAAATGTAAGTGTAGATTGAACCTGTAATTAATAGCATCAACTGAGAGCCTGAAGCATAATTCAAACCATCACTCATAACCATGAAGAATCTAGTTCCTCCAAGTGCACAAAGCAAACCAAAGGTCGCAGCGATATGCATCCATAGTTTGCGCTTTTCTGGGAACTTGTTGGACATTATACCCGAGATTAGCAAGGGTATTCCTAACGCTGAAGGAGCGTAGGAGGTCAACGATTCAGAACCTGAAATCTGCGTGATTACTATGCCCCATAGGACTAGAAAACCTCCATATGCTGTGGTAATCGTCGGTATTGACTGGCCTGCGACTGTAAATTGCTCGCTCATGATTGGGGCTTATGCACTCACTCTTTGAGGATTTGTATTTTTGAGGCCGGATAAGAGAAGACTGATGAGGAAGTCATTGCTCGTCTGTTGTAATGGAGGACGAAGTATTCGATGCGATAATCGTCCCAAGTTCGGGAGATAATGCCCTCAATATTACTTTAGCAGCAACATTTGCTGTTGCAGTTATCTTCCTATTATTAGGCACTAGCCTTGGACAAGTGATGGATGATCAAAATTCGGTTGAAAGCACCATTCCAAACTGGTGGGAAGTGCCACTTCACGAACGACATGAGATGGTCCTATACGAACCAGGCCAAGAGAGGTCTGTGTTACCAGTAAACGGTTCAATCGAAAATATTCGAACATATACAGAGCATTTCATTGAAGTCGAACTACCTGCCTCTGAAGAAGATGCTGGGTTCCCTGAAGATGATTTAATGCATGTAGCACTATGGTTACCTGATGTTCCTGAAAATGAAAAGATTCCAGTCATAATGACGATTCACCCTTACTACGACTTTGGAGGAGAGGGTATGCCAGGAGTTGGTGATGATTCAAACCCGAATACAATTCCTGACCGAGGAGTTGGGGAATGGGTATACAACAATTTCATCCGTCATGGATACGCTTTAGCACAAGCATCCACATTTGGAACAGGTCAATCCACTCATTGTCAAGATGTCAAAGGCTTAGGAGAGCAGACCGGAATACAAGCGGTAGTAGATTGGCTTGGGAAGCAAAATTGGTCTAACGGAAATGTTGGATTGATGGGCAAATCTTACGCTGGAACTACCAACTGGGAAGCTGCTCAGAACCCTTCTGAACATCTGAAAACTATTGTTCCAATTTCTGGTTCGATTGGAGTTCAGGAAATGTTCTACAGAAATGGTTCAAGCGAAGCAAGAGCGTTAGGCTATGATGCTGCATATTGGGCAGCAACTAGCGACTTAACAACTGATGAGTTGAGAGTGTGCCAAGATGATTTAGTCGGCCCTCTAAATCCATTCACTACTCATTTGTGGGCGCACTATGGAGGTGCAGAATGGAATGACTATTGGGACGAAAGAAGACATCTTCCCGATGTGCTTGCCAACTACAAAGGAAGTGTATACCTCGTTTGGGGAATGCAAGACTGGAATGTAGACCCATATCATGCATTCCCAACTTACCAACTGATGAGAGATGCTGGAATCCCAGCAAGAGGGATCATGGGTCAATGGGCTCACAATTACCCCGACCAACCTATCACTCACCAAAGTGCAGTATCTCCTGGATACGGCGCAGAAGCATATCCACAAATGTCGAGAATGGATTGGGCGGTGGACCTGTTTTGGTGGTTCGAATATTGGCTGAAAGGAAATGGTGAAATGCCAGAATTACACGTACAAATGCAACGTAATGATGGGCGCTGGCATGTAGAAGATACATGGCCGCCAGAAGACATGTACTGGGAAGATATCACTCTAGACCAAGCGACTGCAACCGGAAGTTCCGTGAGTGCTTCATCGAGCGTAACTGTAACTATTCCAGCTTCAGACTCTGACAGATTTATTGCAGGATTACCTACACTACATCTCTCAGCTTCAACAGGGTTCTGTGATGGTGGACAAATATTTGCAACAATGTTTGATGCTACACAAAACCTGCGAATAGGACATGCTACCATGGATATCAGATACAGAGATGGGGGTTATGATGCTCAAACAGTGATGCCATTTGCCACTTACACAATGCAAATGGAGTTCAATCCTATTGATGCAATAATTCCTGCTGGCCATGAAATATCATTAGTCCTTACTGAATCTGGAGAGGATTATCTTTCAAGTTCCTGTGCAAATATTGGATTGTCAGTCAATATCGATTCTTCATCCACTTTCAGTTTGCCATTAATCGACCGTGATGAAGAAACCGCACCAGAGTGGTTTGAAGTCCCTAATTGGTGGGATGTTGAATAATGAAGGTTTTAGCCTTCGAAGATTCTGTCGATATCGAAGCACTGCTAATTAGTGGTGGAATTGACCTTTCCGCTATTGAATTCAAACAATTTTGGGATTCACAAAACTATCTTGAAAGAATATCCAAGTTCTCTCCCGACATTCTCATGTTAGATCACTACATGCCTCCAACAAGAGGATTAGATTTACTCAAAAGCCTGCTTTCTTCTGATGTCAGCAGGCCACCAACCATCATAGCAATGAGTTCTGCAAGTATGGCTAACAACGCAATGCTAAACGCTGGCGCAGACATTGGAATAGTCAAATTTAGTGTTCCAGAATTAGATGTCTGGAATCAGTCATGAGGTTGCCAATCAGCTTGACCTGGCTCTCTGTACCACCAGTAGCCATCGTCATCTTTCCACCACTCGACACCATCATCGTCAGTGTAGTAGTTCTCATCCTCTTCTTCACCTGCGTTCGGATCTTCAAGGCCGCTTTCTTCAGCCATCTTCTTCTTCAGTTGATTGATACCTTCTTCAGCATCGGCAAATACTCGATTTTGAGTTCTGATTTCCTGCTGGTGGTCGCCTGCTGCAATAGCATCGTCAGAATCTGCATAGAAATCATCAGACATTTTTTGTCTGAATTCTTCGAACTCATCCCTACCGAATGAACCCGTGAATTCATTACCTTGGGATTTCATCAAATCATCCAAGTTCTTTCTCTTTCCGAGTTTTAAATCTGGAGAGTCCGGCATATCTCCATCATCATAGAATGAATCACTATCATCTGTTAACTTAGAGAATGTACGTCCTTCTGGGTCGGCTTCTTCGAT
>PAZU01000026.1 GCA_002715725.1 Methanobacteriota archaeon
CACGGTGTGTCCGTCTTTCAATCCCAAACTGAAAAGATACAAGATGTTTTTTTAACCGGTTCTTTTTGGCGCAGGACATGAAGGCAACAGGTCCCACTTTTGCAGTGGTTCTGTTGCTTTCAGCAACCTTATCTGGGTGTATTGGTTTTGGAGATGACGAAGATTCAAATTCTGAAAATCAGGATTCTAATGGAGAGGACATTTATTCCATCCATTGCCAAGAATATGATGACCTAGAAAGGTGTTGGAAACTACTAGTTCCCGATAGTGTAGAGAAAGACACTCTAGTGCCGCTAGTAGTGGATATTCATGGTTATACCCAAGACATGGATAAGCACAACAATATTACTGGTTTTGCAGATTTAGCAATAGAAGAGGGCTTCATGGTAGTCTATCCAGATGGATATGAGAACTCTTGGAATGCAGGAGATATTTGTTGTGGAATAGCCTTTGAAGAGGGCATTGATGACATGAGTTTTCTTTTAGGAATGGTTGAGCAGTTGATTGAAACGCAACCTGTAGATGCAGATCGGATATATGTATCGGGATGGTCAAATGGCTGTTCGATGACACAAATGCTTGCCACTCAAGCCAGTGAATTATTTGCAGCTGCAGGATGTATGTCGATGTATTTGATTACCGCACCATCTCCAGATTATTCACCGGTTCCATTCATGGAAGTACACGGGCTATTGGATGATCTAATTCTGTATGGGAATGCTGCTCCACTCTATATCTTTGGGCAAGAAGAAGGATGGGCAAAGGAAGGAGCGATGCAAAATCTTGAAGACTGGAGGAAGATGAATAATTGCTCAGGCATAGGTCCTGAAATGATAACAGTTGAGGCAGATTATGATATTCGAGGATATTCGAATTGTGATAACGGGTCAGAAGTTCGTCTCATGACTCTAAACTATGCAGGACATAATCCGTATGCAAAAGACTGTCCTGACTATCAATTAGATTCTGCTGGCGACCTACTTTGGTCGTGCAGGAAGAATCCGACAGGGATAGAATCTACACGCATTCTGTGGGAATTCTTGAGTGGTTTTTCTAAAAGTGATGAAGAATAGTTCTAATCCGATTTAGTTTGTAATCTGTTTTCAAGAACATTGGCCACGGTGTGTCCTTGACCTATTTCAATACGACTAAGCCTCTATCTTAGTTGGGGAATTGCATCACGAATTCGACCGTAATGATAATTTAATCTATGTCAAATTACCAAACATGGAAAAATCTCTGTTCCTAAGCAAACCCATTTTCATTTCTCTGATAATGGTCCTATCTACCACCCTCGTACCTGGCTGTCTAGACGGCTCGAGTGATGAAGAAACCGGCGTAAATGCAACTGCTCCAGCCACTCCCAAAGAAGCGATGGGGTTGTGGTTACCAGTTGTTGATGGTTACATAGGCTACAAAATGGTGACCTTGGCTGGAGAATGGAGTGATTCATATGAACAAGATATCGAATTTAGCGATGATAAAGGAAATGCAAAATCTGCAAAATTGATGGTTAAATCCGTTGACCATTCAATGTCTTTGGCGTTAACATCTGTTGATTTTGATGTGTCACCTGCCAATATTATAGTACACTTGAACGAAAGAACATTAGTTAGCCAAGTTGAAGGAAACCCGGCATTGAGTTATAGCTCTATGGATTGTGAAAAAATGGATTGTGGTTTGTTAACTTCTGAACTAGACAAAAGTACTCCATCGCCCACCCATATGATTCCAATATCACCATTGAATTCTATTGCTACCACTTACACATTTAGTAGTAATGAACTCATTACAGAAGCAACTGCGATGGATTTGTTTGTAAATTCCACACAGGTTGATTTGAGGATCGAAATAAAGGTTGACGGAGAAGGATGGTTTTACGAAGAATCTTTCAATTTTGAATGGGTCTTTCCTCTAATCTATCCATTAACCGATGTATCCATTGAAGGAATAGAAGTTACACAAGCGATTCAAACAGAAAATAATGATGTAAGACTAGTGGAGGGCAAAGATACCTTGGTAAGAGTTTACATCGATAGTGGCTTTTACACAACTTTGGATGTCAAAGTCACCCTGATGTATTGCATTCTGATATTTTGTACGAAATCAATCGAGAAGATTCACACAGCAGTTCAAAATCCACAACGTGAAAATTACCTTGATAGTGCTAACTTCCAATTACCTGCAGATTGGGTTACTCATCCGGGGCTTGAGGGCCCATTACCCATCGGATTATTTGCGAAGATTGAACATATATCACCCGACGGAGAAATTGCCTATTTAGACACAAACCCGGACAATGATGATATGTTCCATGTTGCATGGTTCAATGTAACTCACGATTTGAATATTTACTATATACCATTAACAGTTAATGGTTCAATTTCATCATCATCTCAAATAGATGATGTCTTTTCAACGATGGATTCTATTTTCCCAAGCGATATAAATTTAGTAGAAGTTAGTACTATGTTGTTCCCAAATGCATCTGATTATGATTCAGGAGACTTCAAAGTACAGGGTGCTGAACTTCTTCTTTACATCATGATTTTTTCTGGATTCTCTGGATTAGTTCCTTTTCCTGACCAATTTGTTCTGCTTCATCCAGCGAACGAGAGACTAACTTCTGAGTTCAGTGGAAACTCTCTTTGCGGCTCAAGTACACCCGAATGGGGTTCAGGTGGTGATCTTGCAATCAGTAGTTTTGTGACAATTTCAAAGACCTCTGATGAATGCATACAGAAACTTACACCCTCTCATGAGATTAATCACAATTTGGGCCCCTTAGGTGATACTGAAAATTGGGGCGGCCATATTGGTCCTGAATGTAATGCAGATAATGACGATACTGATTGGTTTGCATTACATGGCTCTGATAGAACAATCGAGGATCTAGGATGGACATCGTGGTTTGAAAATACTGAAACAAATAACAGTTCTCTTATCGATCCAGATATGAGGGAATTGCAAGGATATTGTAGAAGCATCGATTCATTTGGGAATCCATCCCTTAATCCCTTTTTCACAAAATGGATTTCATTTTATAGATGGGACCACTTATACGATCTGTTTTCTGATTGGGAAGTAGGCAACCCAACCGGAAGATCTAGTGAGGATACATCTAGGGTAGTATCTCTATCTGTTGGGGATAATGCTTCAGGAGAGATACACTATACTTACACCTTAGAAAATTCGGCTTTGAAACCTGTCCAGAGTGATGATAGAAATTCTGGAGAAAGGTATGAGCTTAGAACCTTCTCATCAGATAGTCGATTAATAGAGTCTGCTAAGATTGTAAAACAACCGCATCATGTACACTCAAAACATGATGGTTTGGAAGGTGAAAATCAATCTATGCTTATAGTATTAAGCGAGACAGAGCCCGTTGACGAAATCCATCTAGTACACATCAGTGAAACAGGTATAGAAAGTTTAATCGATGCGTTCTACAACAATTCTGAAGAACTTGTAATCTCGGTAGATGAACTCCCTAATAGATTTGAATCACGAGACCAAGAGGTTACAATTTCATGGTCAATTGGAACAACTACTAACAGACCAAATGTACTGTATCAACTTGAGTATTCCTGGGGAAATGATATTTGGTTACCTGTAGATATACCAACTGAAAGAACCTCAGTAACGATGGAGTTTGGAAAATTACCTGGAAGTAATGAAGCCGCATTTAGGATAAAGGCCATGAACGGAATGGCGACATCTTATGGTACGAGCAATTCATTTAGTCTGCCATTCCAAAATCCAACTTCAGAACTTACCTTTTCGGAAAATCTCCATGATGGAAAACTGAACTACGGAGAAGCGTTCGATTTTGAAATTAAGTTTACTGATCCTGATTGGGCTGCCCCTAATCTTGACAGTTTCAAAGCTCGCCTTGTCAACGAGCAGGGCAATGTCGTCTGGGGAGAAGGTGCTCAAGTTACAAACAGGCTAATCACCAATCTTATCCACTCTGGTGGATCCTCGTCAACAGGTTCAGCAGGGATAGCGGGACAAGAAAAAGGTGACAATTGGCAGGGTGACGTACATGGTCAGACCCATAATGCCGGAATTATAGGACACAATGAGGTTGGAATTAGTTTCCCCAACAATCAGATTTTGAATGCTGAACTTCTTCCCGGGAATTATAAGTTAGAAGTAGAGTATACAGACGAGCACGGTGGAATGGTCACTGAAAAATTCGAGTTCTTAATCGAAGTTGGACCCACACAGACCGTAGAATATCGAGAGAGGCTATTGGAAAACTACCGCAAGGATTTGCTTCAACCAGGCGATAATGTTCCAGATATGGGCATGAATGAATTACAATATGTTATTACTTTACAGATGGTTAATTCTGGAGATCTTACTATGAAGAATCTCACTCCCGCACAACTAGGAGACCTAATGCAGATTCCAGAATCAAGGCGTGATGATTTGATCAAACTAGGTGAGTCGGACAATATGGATAGGCTCGACAATGATTAGCCGGTTGATTCATGGAATACTTCGATTTCAGCATTCTTTTTGATTAACTCAATAAACTTGGAAGTGTATCTTTTCGCCCTGACTACATGGTTGTCTATCCAATGATAGTTACCACGGTGTTTCTAGAAAAGAGATGTTCTTGCAAAATCAGAATCTTTACTCTTCACTGTCTTCTAATTGTGAATCGTAAATTTGTTCTAATTCTGCGGCTCTTTCTTCTGAAATACCAAATGTTTTAGCCTGGAATTTGAGCATTTTTCGCTCATCATCAGTAATAATTCGATCTTCCATTGCGATTCCATATGCTTCGGAATATGCATTTTCTTTATCCATGCGAAGAACTTCTGATTCTGTCATCTGCGCCTGGATTTTAAATTCATCATATTGAATAAATCCATCTTGGTTCAAATCAATTTCTTTGAAAAATTCAGACTGAGATTCTGGAGGCAGTTTGGCAACTTCCGAAGATTGAGAAAATTCCTCTGGCGAAATTACCTCATCGCTATTTTTGTCCATTGATTCAAACGCCTCTTTGATTTCCCTCTCATCGATTGGTGCTTGACCAGTAGTTCCAAAGACACTCATCATATTTATCCCGCTTGAGCCATATTTCTCGGCTAGTCCTTCAGGAGTCTCGCGACCTTCTTCCAACTTGTCATACCATTCTTCAAGGTAAATTTTCTTATCTTCATTAATCCCGTAAGCTTTCGCTTGGAGATTTAGCATGGAGCGCTCATTTACGGTAATCTTTCCATCCTTTTTTGCAAGAGAGTACATCTCAAGATAACCTAATTCTTCCTTTGTGTGAGATTCAGGCAAAAGTTTTGACGAGATGATACCTATTGTGTTAATGATCGGTTTTCGCAGGAGAATAAGTGGTAAACCAATTATTACTCCCCCAATCCAACCTTGGTCAAATATAGTTTCCATCAATTCAGTGCTTACTAAGAACAGAATAGCGCCCACTCCAGCGAAGATTGCAGTGCTGAATGTTTTACGCAATTGTTCATCAATTCCAAACATGTCATTTTTGACAACAGCATACGTGAAAATGATACCTTCAAACAATGCAGCTAGTACAACGGCGGTTGGCATCAGTGGAGCCAGTGCAATTAGGATTGCAGGGACATACTGGTCTGCATTGAAAGGATTTGTACTCAAACTTGGCGATTCGCCGAGAATTAAAATAATCGTAAATAGAATCAAACTTGTTGTAATTTGTAAAGTAGTCTTGCCAATGAATCCTAGTCGAACTGCACGCACTTCTCCAATGAGGTTTGCATTTCCTTCTGAATTTATTCTCTTCTGTGATTTTCCTACTGCGATTGTTGCAATTATTGCCCCAATAAGTGGGATGAAAAGTAGAACCTGCGTAAGTGGGCCAAGTGCGACATTAGAGTATGTCAAGGGATATACTGATGCATATTTTTCAGGACATGAAACTTCAAATGGCAAGGGATTACCCGAAGCGGTAGTACCCTGTCCAACGCCTACTCCTTCGCAGTAAATCCAGCCAATATCTCCAATCGCAACGCTTGTTCCTCCCAAGAGATGGCTTAAACCAATAATTAATGTGAAACTGATTAACGGGAGAACGTATAATCCATGGAAACGGAAAAAATGTTTAACCTTTTTAGCCCATTTCTTTTCACTGTAAAATGCCCCTGCCAAAATGTACAGAACAAATAATTGAAACGACATAGTGTAGTAAACAATTCTTGCAGGCTTTAGAACGCTCAGGAAACTTTCAGGCCAGGCATAAACCCAGAACAACATTGCTGTAGAGCATCTTAGTGCTTCAGTAAACAACATCAATGCCATAAATCGATTTTTGGCCTTTTTTGGACCTGCCTTCAATATTAGGTAAGAAAGGAAAAGAAGGAAAACCGCTGCAATAAGACTGAAAATAGCAAGTAAACCCCAATACCCTAAGAATGAACCTGATGCGCGCCAGTAGTATGAGAGTGGCGAGCCTACATCGGCCATGGTGAGTCGTTTTGAAGTCAGTATTTATCACTAGTCCCGGCAAAGAAAAGTACAGCATGTTTTTGGATAAGGCGAAGTAATTGAACCGCTTAGGCTCGGCCATGAAGAAAGTCAATTTTGCCGACAAGTTCTCAAAATTTTCAGACCACTGGTCGCCTAAAGTAATCGCTGAAATGAACGATTATCAATTCAAACTAGTGAAAATAGAAGGTGAATTTACCTGGCACAATCATGGACATACAGATGAGGTGTTCATCGTTATTGAAGGCTCAATGATGATCGAATTTAAAGATAAAATGGTCGAGTTAAATGCTGGAGAAATGTATGTTGTTCCTAAGGGAGTAATGCACAAACCACATGCTTCAGAGGAGTGTAAAATCATGATTGTGGAGCCCAGTGGCGTCATAAACACAGGTGAAGCTGATAGTGATTTGACCTCAGAAAACGATGTTTGGATTTGATTTTTACAGTCGCGATTATGATAACCTGTATTGCTTAGGCAACCTTGCATGGGAGTCGTAGGCTACTTCACGGCTGAAATCGGCCTTTGGTCTGAACTACACACCTATTCAGGTGGTCTCGGAGTTTTAGCGGGCGACCATGTCAAAAGTGCTGCTGATGCCAGTATTCCCTTTGTTGGAGTTACTCTACTTTACCGCAAAGGATACGGGAGACAGCACCTAGATAAAGATGGAATTCAAACTGAAACATACAGAGACCTAGACCCTGCACAGCATCTACAAGACACAGGAATGGACATCTCACTTCCTTTGGATGGAGGAGAATTGTGGGCAAAGGTTTGGAGGGCAGATATAACTGGAGTTTCAGGCCATGAAGTTCATGTTTACTTCTTGGACACATTCCATCCAAAAAATACAGAGAGGCATCTAGACCTAGGATTAACACTGTATGGAGGAGATGATTGGGTAAGAATTCGTCAAGAATACTTGCTCGGTGTTGGAGGATTGAGACTAATTGACAAATTGGGGCTAGATGTAGATGGATTGCATCTGAATGAGGGCCACTGTACATTCGCATTACTAGAGATGCTAAACCGTGGCTGGACTCGTGAACAACTAGCCAAGCGTGTTCTGTTCACAACTCATACTCCCGTTCCTGCAGGACACGATCGATTTGAATGGGAAGAGGTTGAAGAGGTTCTAGGGGACCTTCTACCTTCAGATGCCAAACGACTGGTAATCGATGCTGGTGACCCTGAAGAAGGGCGACGGATATCTATGTCCCACCTTGCTGTAGCCCTTTCTGGACCGGTTAATGCGGTCAGTAACCTCAACGCGTGGGTAGCATCTTCGATGTTTGCAGACCACCACATTGCACCAATTACCAACGGAGTTCACCACCTAACTTGGACTAGCCCAATGATGGGAGAACTATTCGATGAACAACTGCCTGGTTGGAGAGAAGACCCTACCAAGTTAGCTCATGCTGGAAAGATTCCGACCGAAGAATTGGCCGAAGCAAGAGGAGTTGCACGAAAGGTGCTGAGAGAGTTGGTGCAAACTAGTACTGGAGTTAGGCTAGACAAAAATCGTCTAACTATCGGGTTTGCTCGCAGGTTTGCAACTTACAAGAGAGCCAACTTGGTTTTCAGCGATTTAGAACGCTTGAGAGAAATCGGTGCTGGTAAGATTCAGTTCGTATTCTCAGGAAAGGCGCACCCACGTGACGAAGGCGGAAAGGCGCTAATTAAGTCGATTTTTGATTCCGCAAAAGATTTGGAAAACGAGATTCCAGTGGCATTCTTAGAAGATTATTCTATGGCTACTGGCTTAGCGATGACCGGAGGAGTAGACATTTGGTTGAACAACCCGATTAGGCCAATGGAAGCTTCAGGCACCTCTGGAATGAAGGCAGCAATGAATGGTGTTCCAAATTGTAGTATCTTGGACGGTTGGTGGCCAGAAGGCTGTGAACATGGAGTCAACGGCTGGGCTATTGGCGAGGCTGACGACGAGAGAGACGATGTGCGTGATGCAAAGAATGTACTCGATGTTATTGAAAATGAAGTCTTACCTGCTTGGGAAGAAGGCGATGAGAAGTGGTGTGAAATTATGCGCGCTTCAATCGCAACATCTGCACGGTTTACTGGAGCGAGAATGATCAGTGATTACCTTCGCTTCTACGACTCATTTGAATGAATACAATCACAACCAATAGAACGATTACTAAAAGAGCATTTCTCATGATACTAGCGATTGTTAAACCTGCAGCTTCATCATCCGATTTTTCTTCATTACAAGGGGCACAAGAAACCATAGGGCATGGCTCGTCTAATGAGACTTCGAATGTTTCTCCACAACAACCATCGCATGTTTTCATCAGGTCCGGTTGGCTTTGATTCTCTTCAGTCGAGTTGTCTGATTCACCGGAGTTATTGGAATCCTGTAATGTACCATTGTTCGGATCTGTTTGGTTTTGTTCGGAGTTGTTTTCTGTTATTGTTTCGTTTTGGGAAGAGGCAGAATTTGCAAGGATTGTTACAGAGTCAGCAAGCACATTTAGACTGTCTCCTGAAAGAGTTGAGGTGCCAAAAACCACCTCGTCGTAAGTCGTCTGAAGTTGATTTGTACCTCCTCTATTCAGGACAACTAGTAGGCTTTGGGCATCGGTTGTCATCTCATAGGCAACCATGTTAGATTCTGCATGATAAGTGGAGTATGTGCCACGGCGTAGTGCTTCGTTTTCCAGACGGACATTAGCAATTTCAGATGTGAAATTCATGAGGTCTTGTTGACCATTATTCAGATTGAAATCGAGCATTCTGCGATTGTCTGGGTCTGCTCCACCGTGTTGGCCAAACTCATCTCCCATGTAGAGCATAGGCGCACCAGGAGTAGTTAGTAGCCAAGCAATCCCTTGCTTGGCACTTTGATAAGATGAGTCTGAAGGTGTTGTTGGCCTAGCCTGTTCTTCCCATTGATTCCATTGAGTGCCATCGTTTTGAATTCTTGAAAGATATCTAGAGGAGTCGTGGCTGCCAAGATAAGGCACCATTACTGCACCATCAACATACTGGTCTTGACTACGATTTGTCCAATAATCAAGATGCTGATAATTCATGTTTCCAGTAGTGAAAACATTGTCGACAACAGCATGATACAGGACGAAATCTGCCTGTCCATCTAAGGCATCATTTCCGATGTAGCGGTTGATTGTCTGATACTGTTCTGCATTGTCTTCTAAGGAATGGCCCGACCATCCCATTGCAGTCTCACCTTTGAGATAGAAGTCGGTTCCAGTTGCTTCAAATCTCTCGTTTATTCTGGTTGCAAGATTGGTGATGGCATGGTCGTCAACATGCTTGACAGCATCTACTCTCAATCCATCCAAGTCAAATGTCTCGGCCCACCACAATGCATCTTCGATGATTTGCTCGCTAGCATCACGATTTTTCCAGTCCAAGTCTGGCATGTAATCCATGAACAAGCAATCCAATCTGCGTTCTGTCCAATCGCACATCTCAGTTCCACATATGCAACCTTGATTGAACCACTCTGGGTGCTCTTGAGCGTATACATGGTCCTCGTGAACATGGTTTACTACGAAGTCCGCCATCACTCTAAGTCCAGCATTATGTGCAGCATCTACCATCTCGGTTAGAGCTTCTTCTCCACCAAACCTTGGGTCTACCTGTCTTGGTTCGACCGGCCAATATCCATGGTATCCTGATACCTGATGTTGTCCATCTGCAGCCATGTATGAACCGGCAGGGTTTGTGTTGAACGGCGAAATCCAAAGTGCGTTTACTCCGAGATCTGTAAAGTATCCAGACTCAATCATCTGAGTTACGCCCTCAAGATCTCCACCCATCCAATCTGCCTCAGGCTCAGCGCCCGAAGATGGCCCATCGTTGCTGGTATTTCCATTGACGAAACGGTCGGTCATTACCATGTAAATCAAAGCGTCATCCCACACGAAATCTGCATCGGGTCCTGTCCAGAAAACTGCAAGTGATTCTTTGCCATCTGCTGCTAAACTGATACTGTGTTTGCCGTCTGTTAACTGACTCAAATCTAATTCCCATGTTGCTCCATTTTGTGTAAAAGCGTAATCTGAGTTTGGATTTTCAACACTAGAAACGATTAATTTGTCTTCGAGAATTTGGTGTGATAACTGAGGATTCAATCCAACCCTTACAACGGAATTTTCAATTCCATCACAATAACCTCGATAGGCGTTTGATAGATCAAATGTATAGTTTCCATCCACAATGAACTTGTAACAATACAAGCCATCTGCCAAATCAACAGTCGCAGACCAAAATCCATCTGTTTCAGTCATTGTTGTGGTCGAATCCCAATCCCATTCTCCGATTAATTCGACCGTGCTAGCATTTCCTGTCCAAGTGAAAAGTACACCGTCTTCACTATCTGCTTGAACATATGGAATGCTCATTGCCAATAGTATAGCGACTAGGAAAATTGCTCTGCGCATATCTATCAATCCTTGAATAGTGTATCTGCGGTCTGCTTAATATCATTTAGATGCTTGACTAAGAATCCCTTTACGAAATCGTTAGCAGGGTTGTTGTAAGCTTCCATTGGTGGGCAATGTTGCTGCAATTCTCCTTTGTCGAGAATTGCGATTCTATCTGCTAATGTCATCGCTTCGATTTGGTCGTGGGTGACATAGATTGTAGTGCAGCCTAATTCCTCATGTAAACGACGAATTTCACCACGCATTTGATGGCGTAATTCCGCATCTAAATTGGATAGTGGTTCGTCCATAAGCAGAACCTTTGGACGCTTGATTAGTGCGCGACCTAAAGCTACTCGCTGCCTCTGTCCTCCTGACAATTCCTTTGGACGCTTCAATAATTCTTCATTCAGCCCAAGCATTTCTGCCATCTCTATGACTCTAGACCTTATCTCATCCTCAGACAATCTTTCCTGTCCTTTCATTCGCCTCAAACCGAATGACAGGTTCTCGTAAATGTTCATGTGAGGGTACAATGCATATGATTGGAATACCATACCCAAGCCACGGGCACCGGGAGGTAAATCGTTGATTCTGGCTTCATCGATTTTGATCTCACCTTCAGAGATGTCTTCGAGTCCAGCTAGCATCCGTAATGTTGTAGATTTACCACAACCAGATGGGCCCAAAAGAACCAAGAATTCTCCATCAGACACCTCTAAATCTAGTCCTTTGACAGCTTCAGTGCCATCGTCATATCGCTTCGTTACTTTCTCATATCTTACTGATACCATAGAATCACCCCTTGACTCCTCCTGCTGAAAGCCCCTCGATGAGGAACTTCTGGAATAAGATAAACAGAATCACAACAGGAAGGCTAACCAATAGGCTTGCTGCTGCGAAATCACCCCAAGATTGTCCGGTTGATGAGATCATAGATGCTAGACCAACCGGTAATGTGTACATATCATTGGAAGTATTGAATGTTAGAGCAAGTAGGAATTCATTCCATGCGGCTAGGAATGAAAATAACGCAGTTACAGCGATAGCAGGCAATGATAGTGGTAAGATGATTTTTGCAAAAATTTCGAATCTACTACAACCATCTAGCAATGCTGCCTCTTCCAATTCTCTTGGAACCGTATCGAAGAATCCTTTGAGCATCCAGACACACAAGGGTAGCGCAGTTACCGAGTATGCTAGAATCAAACCGAGGTGAGAATTGAGTAGTCCAAGTGTCTTCATGACCATGAAATAAGGTACTAAGATGATTATTCCAGGGAACATTTGAACCAGCAGGAAAGAAAACATCGAGGTATCTCTTCCACTAAATTTGAACCTGCTGAAAGCATATGCTGCAGGTACGGCCAGTGCTAGTCCAGCAATGGTAGTTCCAACAGACACTATCAATGAGTTAGTCATCCAAATCCAGAATTGTTCACCTTCCAAAATCTTGGAGTAATGTTCGGTGGTGAAAGAGTCGCCTAGGCTTCCTCCAAGTGCGTTTCCAGGCGAGAGTGAGATATCTATAATCCAGACGACTGGTAGCAATACTATGAATGCAAAGTGTGCCAAAATTACGTGCTTACCTATTCGCTGATATGCGGCTGAATGCTCAGCATTACGGGCTAAGCCTTTCTCGATTTTTGATAATTCCATCCGCTCGCGATTCCATTTGGAAACATGGGGTGATGAGATCCAATACAGTGAGATAGCACCAGGAATTATTAGCCAAGATTCCATCCAAATTACGAATCCAATCGGTTCGGCAAGAACTGAGAGAATACCAACCATCATTACCGCTCCAGATAATGCCAGAGATATGTCTCTACGCCAGGATAAGCTACCATCCGGCAAACTGTAAACTAGTGCGATTAAGAGAATTATTCCAGCAATAGAATACTCGTAACCATCGTTCTTTAGATAATCAAATAATAACAGACAAATATTGACTACAATTGTGACTCTTAGCCACGAGGAGAGCGTGTATATCTCCAAAGGCGCATACCAATCGCGCATAGTACGCTCTCCACTCATGATACCGCCTCCGTAGCATTGGTCTGTTTCATGTAGCGCCATGAGAATAGAACCAACATTGCAAAGATAACCACCGACCAAGCCGCTGCCAAGCCGTACTGCCCATCAATAAATGCGACATCATAGACATAGGTAATCAGAATGTCAGTAGAACCGGGGCCATAGGTCAGATTTGGCCCTCCATCAGTCATAAGATAAATCACATTGAACATATTGAATGTCCAAATGAATCCAAGCAATGAAAGAGGGATTAATGCACTCTTTAGGTTAGGCATAGTAAGATGTCTAAATTGGTCCCAATTACTCACTCCATCAACTTCAGCAGCCTCGTACATATCTTTAGGAATTGACTGCAAAGCTCCTGATAAAGACATCATCATAAACGGAACACCTAGCCAAATATTCACCAAAATTACCACGATTTGTGCACCCGTAGGGTCCGCTAACAAATTCAAATCGGTTCCTAACAAATCGTTCAACAAACCATCTGGCTGGAATATTCCTCTCCAGATTAGAACCGAGATATAGGACGGAATTGCCCAAGGTAGCAGCATGATTGTCCTGTATCCCACTCTTCCGCGCAACCTGTGGTCATTGAGTAGAATCGCCAGGAATAAGCCGATTGCTATGTGTGCAATAACATTCGACAGAGTCCAAATCAATGTGAAAATAGTCACTTTGAGGAAACCTTCTGCGGTGAAAACATCGATGAAATTTGCCAGCCCTATGAAGGACTCATCGCCTAATCTAGTTTGGCTGGCATCTGTAACTGAGAGATAGAATCCATAGAAAACAGGATAGAATGTGAGCACTGCTAGAGCCATCAAAGCTGGCGCTATGTAGAAGTGCGCACCTCTGGAAGAGGTCTTCCTTTTGTCCTTCCATGCACCGTATGAAAGCAGCGCAATGAGTGAGAGTATGATTGAGCCAATAGCGAACAGAACACCACTGGTTCCGCCCGATTCAGGAAGAATATCTTCTACACTCGAAACAGCATTCATTTCGTAAATCGTACCCGTAGAATCATTCACCACAATGTTATGTTCCTGGTTTGGAATCATACCCGTCAATGAACAATTGAAACTGGCCTCTGTAGAGTAAGATGAAAGGCATCCTGTGTAAGAATCGATTGTAGTTTCACCCTCGATCAATGTAGAGTGTAAATCCCCATCAACATAGATTGAATGATTGCCTTGCCCTATTTCAAATTCGACATCTATCGTGCGATAGCCGTCGATTAGTTCAGCATCATCTGCCCAATCCGCTTCGGACAACATTCTCTCAAGTTCTTCATCAGCCATCGCTAAAGCCTCGCTTGCAGATGATGTCTCAGTGTAAACCTGTTCGAATGCAGGGGCTAATGCCTCGTATACCATTGACATACCCCTGGTTGTAGGAGCAGGGGTTCCAAGTTCAGCCTGCTCAATAAATCCAGTAATAACCGGGTCAGCAAGAATGTCAGAATCTTGCTTGAGATTTTGTGAGGTAGGAATTGTGTAAGTTTGTAATGCGAATTCTTTCTGTACTTCATCGCTTGACAAATACAGAGCCAAATTTGTGGCTGCCACTTTTTGCGGGCTTTGTTTAGATACGGCCCAACCCTTGTAAGTAACCAAAGGAGAAAGGTGGTCTCCATTTTCGCTTACCTTAGGCAACAGGGTTTGTCCGAGATTATCAATTCCTTTCCCATATCTGGCCCAATTCCACGGGCCATCTATTACCATTCCAGTATCCCATGCTTCGAATGAATTTTCCATACTAATTTTCTGTGTCCCTTCTGGGACGATTCCATGAACTAATTCTAGGTCCATCATCCATTCAAGAGATTCTGCTGCACCTGATTCATCCAAGGTTGGTGTACCATTTTCATCAAACAGTTCACCGCCATATCCCCCTAAGAATGGGAACCACCAGTAGGCATTCTTGACTGGGAATTCTAGACCTACTTGTTCCCCTGCTGTCATCAAATCATCAAGTGTCCAGTTTTCATTGGGTTCTTCCATTCCATCGAATAGTGCTTTGT
Source organism: Methanobacteriota archaeon (assembly GCA_002715725.1). Taxonomy (GTDB): domain Archaea; phylum Thermoplasmatota; class Poseidoniia; order Poseidoniales; family Poseidoniaceae; genus MGIIa-K1. The sequence goes on from PAZU01000026.1 coordinate 14,969, forward strand.
TGTAGATTAGAGACAGACAATCAAAACTTGCTGGGACTGCGTACAATGAGTCTTCATACCTCATCGATTCCAAAGAAATCGAATCGAATTTATTGCGCTGTTCAGGAGTTAAATGTGGACGTAAATCTTCGAATAGCGGTGCACCATCAACTCTAACTTCACCGAACTTGCCTAATGAATCTGAAGAGATTCTGATTAAATCAGGAGCCTCCCCCCCTTGAGCTGCAGTCATGAATAATTGGTCCGAATCTCCGTATGAGACTCGTGTTGCCTTCACATCAACTCCGGTTTCTTCAACAAATGATTCTACTGAATCGAGAAATACCTCCTCTTCGATAGTTTCAGCAGCAAATGTGTACCAAACTTCGATACTAATTTCTGAGTCGACAACTGAATCGGTTTCCTCTGTTGATTCACCTAAACATCCGGGAAGGATAAGGAGAAGGACCAGTATGAAACTGCGTAGGCGCACAATCCCCTCAAATCAAATCGACATATCAACCCTTATGTGAATCGCATAAGGAATTTTGAGACCCAACTAATCATCATTATACTCAGGAATGAGGCGATTGCATACCTTGCCCATGGCCTTTTTGGCTTTGGAGGAGGGAATGGATCTATTCCCATCTCGAGAGACTTGGCCAGCATCTCGAGATCCTCCTCAATTGTGACCATGTGGGGGCCAAACCATGTTATGTATTGAAACCATTTGTGCGTAGGCGCCAAACATGAGCGAGGTTCCAAGTGGCTTAGAAATGCCAAACATCGAGCGAAGGCCTGCTCGACCTTCTGCAACACTTATGATTACTCGTGAAGGAGACGATGGTGTCGAAGTTTTGCTTGGAAACCGCAGTGAATCTATGCCCTCTTTTCCTGGATATTGGGCATTCCCGGGCGGTGGTGTATCTAGAGTTGATTCGACCGCAAGCGAAATTTTGGGGATCTCAGTACAGCACTGTGCAATACTGCGAGAAGTCGTAGAAGAATTAGGACTAGCCCCCCACGGGGGTAAAATGGTCGCAGTTGAAGATGACTTTCGGAGTATGGTTGTTGAGGACAAATCAAATTGGTTTCCTCTGGCACTAGATGGTGACATACCTTGCGAAACAGAAGGGATTAGAGTCATTTCAATGCGTACAACCCCTCCGTTCTCACCGATGAGATTCGAGAATACATTCCTTCATATCCATTCAAATGATCATGATGATTTCTCATTGATAGGGCAAACGGAATTTGAAGATGCTAGATGGATGAGGCCTAGTGATTGGATTGGTGCATGGCAAAACAATGTCATCAAGATTGCTCCTCCTGTAGTTACCCTACTGATGGAGGTCGAACGTTGTCTTGGACTGATGGAACAAGATATGGAAAGAGTAGCGATAGACTTGGAGGTCAGAAAGCCTGGAAGGCGTTCGATTCTATTCGCCCAAGGTGTAGAAGTCGTACCTGTGAAAACTGCAACGCTCCCACCTGCCGACCATACTAATTGCTACCTAGTTGGAGACCCTGAAGGCGAATTTATTGTCGTTGACCCTGCATTCCGTCACAGAGAAGGAATGGAAGATGTTGCTGAAGCTGTTGAAAGACACAAAGGCGAACTTATCGCAGTGTTTTACACGCACGGACATAGTGACCACCTAGCAGATGAGGGTTTATTGAAAGAGGCTTTCGATGTACCTATTTGGTCCGGTTCAGAAGATGCAGACAGGGTATTGAAAGATGGGGAGAAACTTCAACTCGGTTCACAAGAATGGACTGTATTACACACTCCAGGTCACCATCCTGAACACCTTTGTTTGATTTCAAATTCGGGATTGATTGCAGGAGACATGGTTGCTGGCATAGGTACAATTCTGGTTCCTCCTGGACATGGAAACATGATAACATACATTGAACAGTTGGAAAGATTACTCGATTTAGACCCTCACCTCATATTCCCCTCTCATGGACCAGTAATCCCGCTTCCAAGCAGAACTCTGGAACATTATATTCGGCATCGCTCAATTCGTCATGACAAGGTTTTAGCTGCGGTCGAAGAGGGCAATTCAAATCTCGAAAAAATTGCAAGAATTGCGTATCAAGATACTCCTAATGCCCACCCCGGATTGGCTGTTGACCAGACATTGTCCCATCTACTCTCTCATGAGAAGGATGGAAAAGTGATGAGGGTTAACGACGGCTGGGTGCGGGCATGAAGACTGTGATGAGCGGCCTTGACTTGCGAGCGATTGCTAGCGAGTTGTCTCAAGTTGTGGGCTCTCACTGTAAGAAGTGCTACCAGCCACATTACGAGCAAGTTGTACTGCGGCTTAGAGCAAAATCTGGAGGAAATACCGACTTAGTTTTGGTTCGCGGAAAAAGAATCTACACTAGTAAGAGAGACCGCCCGATGCCACAATATCCTGCTCCATTTGCGATGGTTCTTAGAAAGGTGTTAACCAATGCTAGACTGAAAGGCGTCGAGCAGATTGGATTTGACAGAGTATTGCGATTTGTTTTCGAGAACTCGCATGGTACATTCCATCTTTATGTCGAGGTTTTCAGAGATGGAAACATCATTCTCACGGATGGCGAGGACATGATTATCCAACCTCTTACCCACGCAACTTATGCAGACAGGACGTTGAAGAAAGGCGTACAATATTCACCACCTCCTGCTGCTCAAGATCCGTATGAGTTGGATTTTGATTCGTTTTGCCAACTAATGAATTCAAGTGACAGAAGTTTAGGCCGTACACTTGGAGGTGTACTCAACTTAGGTGGAGGTCTTTCTGGTGCGATTTGCACAGAAACTGGAAATGATGCAGATACAGAAATCGAGAATGCTGACTTGAGTAAAGTATGGGAATCTCTGCAAGGAATGCTTCATGGAGATTGGAAAGGTTACCTATTCAGCGGAAAAGATGGTTACGAACAAGCATGGCCCATGGTGCTTACAACTCTACAAGATTCAGAGTACAAAGAATTCGATACCATGTGTGAAGCTGTCGATGAATGGCTAGGGCCACATGATGCTCATGCTTTGGCTAGAAGAGAAGCAGAAGCACTGGATGTTGCTGCTCCTGGCAGAGGGCATTCTACCGACATTGAACGCTTGGAAAGGCGCTTGGCTCAGCAAGAGCGAGCACTCGAAGGGTTTGCAATTAAGGTCGAAAAACAACAAGAAATCGGTCATCTAATCCAAAACAACTGGACCCATGTAGAGCAGTTGCTGGCTCAAGTTAATGAGGCTGTAGAATCGATGAATTGGGAAGGGGTCAAAAAAGCAATCAAAGAGATTCAATGGATCGAATCTGTCAATGCTGCAGAAAGAAGTTTCAACGCATTTCTGCCTGATGAAGAGGGCAATCCTGGAAAACAAGTAAGCCTCAATATCGATGAAACAGTTCATCAAAATGCACAACGTTATTTCCAAGCCGGACGCAAACAAAAGGACAAATCCGCAGGCGCAATTCAGGCTCTTGAAGATACAAAATTAGAACTTGGAAGAGCGAAGAAAAAGCAAGCAAAAAGAGAGGCTAGTGGACAAATCGCTAAAGTGAAGCGGGCTAAGCGATTATGGTTTGAAAATCACAAATGGACAATGCTTCCGACCGGCCATCTGATGGTTGGTGGAAAGGATGCTAAAGGTAACGATTCAATCGTCAAAAAACATCTATCACTAGGCGACCGATACCTCCACGCTGACATGCACGGTGCCCCTTCTTGTTCTCTCAGAAACAATCAGGGATTCGAAATAGACACACAACCTCCTGCTCACATTGGAGATGACATGCCAGCATTCAGATTAGTGGATAAAGTCGAGGCCGAAATAGATGATGAAGTCACCGAAATTGCTGCTACCATGGCATTAGCATGGAGTAGAGCATGGAATGGAGGCGGGGCTCATGGCACGGTTTTCTGGGTTAAACCGGGACAGGTTTCCAAATCTGCCGAGACTGGTGAATATGTAGGCAAAGGGGCTTTCGTCATCAGAGGACAAAGAACATGGTACAAGGACATCGATTTGAGATTAGGTTTAGGTCTAGTAGCAATTAATGGGATACCACTACTGATGGCTTCAACTGTAGAACATATTGCTGAGACATGCACCCGTTACATCATAGTAACACCCGGAAGAGAAAAGAAAGAAAGTATAGCAAACAAAATCTACAAATCCACAGGCTTAGCAGTTGATGACATTCTACCAATACTGCCCGGAAATTGTGAAGTTATCGAAGATGTTGGGTTGATTAATTTCAAGAAAACAGATAGTGGTGAATAAAGAAGCATTCATATCATGCGGAAGCCACAAAATGGATATGAGCGAAGAAACGCACCTCGAACCTATGCTCTATTTTGGCTATGGTTCTAATTTAGACCATGCAGACTGGACTAAATGGTGTCACAGAAAAGGAAGAAATCCCGACGGACTGAAAGAGATTGGTCCAGCATGGCTTGACGAATATTACCTCGCATTCGATTATTATTCCAGCACCAGAGAAGCTGGTGCTGCAAATCTCAAATTGCTAGCATCTGGGAGAGCAGCAACCCCTGGCGCCCTATTCGAAATTGATGCTGACACTCTAGCATCCCTAGACCGTAAGGAAGGTCATCCAAATCCAAAATATTACCAGAGGAAAATAGTCACTGCTTACACACCGGACGGTAAAGCACACCAAGCCTATACTTACATTCACTATGCTAAAGAGGATAATTTCCATCCTCCCTCTGATGAATATGAGGCTCTAATCAGAAATGGCCTCGAAAGACTTGATTTAACCACTGATTGGCTAGATTCCGCACTTGATCACAGCATGAGTGCTAGATTCGAATACGTGTTTGTGTATGGAACATTGATGGAAGGAATGTCTCGCCATAGTGAAATGCAAGATGGATGTACTCTTGTTTGTGAAGGAACCGTTCAAGGTAATCTCTACCACATCTCAGATTATCCAGGACTAGTTGCTGGTAATGGCACAGTCCAAGGAGAATTATATCGTGCATCAGATATGTTCCAAATCATACAACGCTTGGATTGGATTGAAGGAGCAGGGGGGACAAACCCTCTATTCAACCGAGTAATCCAAGAGGTAAACACTGAGGAGGGTAAGGTCTGGGCTTACACTTATCATTATGCAAAATCTACAGATTCATTCGAGAAAATTGACTCTGGAAATTGGCGGAATTAATGGTTGTAAATTCTCCTGAATAAATTTTAGCAGCAATCCTCTTCTCTCATAGGAGCGCTCACGAAAACAACCTTATCGACATTATGTGTGTTTTTTAGTTGCTCAAAGACTGCTCTAACATTCACAGCATCTCCTTTGACGTGAATAACATCTACACACAGGTGACATGAATGGCCAAGACGGCTACTATGATGATAGGCGGCTACTTCAACAGAATCCGTGCGAGTTACCATAAGTTTCTGCTCAGCTCCATGCTGATAATGTACAACTAAATGGCCTTCTACAATTGCTTTATCGTCCATATCCATTAGGTCTCCTTTCTGCTGGATTTCGGCGAAAAACAAGGCGGCATCCCGGATGAAGCGACTACGATTTGTGTACCCAGATTTTTGAATTAAATTATCAAAAATTGCTGCAAAATCTTTGTCTGCACTAAATGAAATGATTTGGCTCATGAATATGCTAGACGATGCACGATAATAATAATTTTTGAAAGATTAATTAATAGTCTGAATTATATAGTTATTAGTAGGCGAGAAAATATGCGCACTAATTGGCATAGAGCACTGCTTGTGAGTTTCGTTTTGATAATGTCTAGTTTGGCTGGATGTATTGGAACAGATGACGACGACGAATTAGAAGAAGGACAGTATGGAACTGTAATGGTATCTACATACCACGTTGGTGAAATCGTCAAGGCGATAACTGGAGACACAGTTAACGTTGAGATGATGAGTACAAACAACATACCTGTTCACGACTACTCTCCTGCACTAGATGACATAGTTAGACTAGGAGATGCTGACCTGTTCCTATACCACGGATTAGGTCTTGAACCATGGGTGGAAGGAACACTAGAGGGCTTGGGCAGCGATGCCCCTGCTTATGATATGGTACACACCATGCCTGCTGGCGAGTCTTCTCTTGACTACGAAACAATGCTAGTGGACAAACTATGTGATTCATTAAACGGTCCATCAGCAACTGTAATTCACATGCTTGTTGAGCATGCTGAAGATGCTGATGAACTTCATGGTGATGATGGAGCACACAACTTAGGATTCCCTGAGGGTGACCACGATGACCATGATGACCATGCAGATGAAGACCATGACGAACACGACCACGATGACCATGATGAGGACCGTGAAGACCATGATGACCATTCAGATGATGACCACGATGAAGACCGTGAAGACCATGACGAACACGACCATGATGATCATGGAGACCGTGAAGACCATGATGACCATGACCATGGAGACCACGAAATGCTAATGCCTGAAGATAGGCTTCAAGCATCCTCCGATTGCCCAAGTGGAACATATATCTCAATCTACCACTTTGAAGCTGGAGAATACATGCTAGAATTCGAAGGCGAAGATGTTGAAACCTTCATGATGGCAATTGCACAAATGGGTGGCGCACACCACCATCATGACCATGGAGACCATGGAGATGATGACCACGATGACCATGGAGATGATGACCATGGAGACCATGAAGATGAGATGGTCTGTTACGACATGAGCACTCATACTGTTGATTTTTCAATTACTACTGAAGAAGACTGTACAGCTGCTGGCCTAATGTGGACCGCTGCTAACGGCGGACCTGGTGGCGATGGCGACCACGATGACCATGACGAACATTGTGTTAGTGTCACAGCAGGAGAGGTAGCACCAGCAGATGGTACATTTACCTACAGCGACGGTACTACCATAGATATAGAAACAGGTGCAGTAGCCCCAGAGGATGGAATGTATTGTACTGACAATGATGGCCATGATGAAGACATGTCTGCAGAATATGCAATGGCAATGTTTGACCTCGACAATGATAGCCACTTAACATTAGAAGAACTGATGGAAGGTTTGGAATCAATGGAAGATGACCATGACAATCACGATGACCATGATGATGAAAGAATGTTCCATTGCAGTTCTACTGTTGGTGGAACTCCTGATACAGAAATTCCTTTCTCTCAAGTAAATGACGGCACTGAAGATTGTGGAGATGGTTCTGATGAGCCTCAAGACTTCGACGGTGATGGAACTGTAGACAACTGGTTCGACTGTATGGGTGGTTCAACCATTTCCATGGAACTAGTAAATGATGGAACTGATGACTGCCCTGACGGCGACGATGAAGCTCACGATGACCATGGAGACGAGGAACATCACGTCTGTCACAACACATTGACACACGCAAACACAAACGATTCTGAAGATTCATGTGGCGCTTACTCTTACCTTGAGAATTACACAATGGGTAATCAAACATTCACTGGATGTTACAACTCAATGACTCACCAGATTACTTGGGATAATGAATCAGTATGTGGCGCATACATGTGGATGGAACCTGCAGACCATGGACACGATGACCATGACTTTGAGCATGAATTCCAAGAGGCAATGTTTGAACACTACTTCAATGAAGCTGATGCAAACAGTGACGGCCTTCTAGACATAGATGAACTCGATTCTATGATGGATGCTTTGATGAACACGGATGATGAAATGGACGTCCATGTTATGACTGAAATTTACATGAGTATATTCGATGAAGACGAAGATGGAATGATTTCTTTGGATGAATTAACCGAACTGATGGAAGAGATGATGTCAATGGATGACGGTCACGACGACCACGATGACCATGGCGACCATGGTGATGAAGATGAAGATATGGTCTGCTACGACATGAGCACTCACACTGTTGATCATTCAATTACTACTGAAGAAGACTGTGACGCTGCTGGCCTAATGTGGGTCGCTGCTAACAGCGGACCTGGTGGCGATGGCGACCACGGTGACCATGACGACGAAATGAACATGACAGCAATGGCAGAGATGCTAATGATGATGTTTGACGCTGACGAAGATGGTTCTCTAAGCGAATCAGAACTAGTCGCTATGTTTGAAGGCATGGGAGAAGAGCATGAAGAAGGCGTCGCTTTCATCGGACTACACATTGAAGAAGAAGGCGAATACGGAATCGCACTTCCTGAAGATGTTAGATTACATGTATTGATGGCTGGAGAAGACGATGGCCATGACCACGGTAGCCATGATGACCATGACGACCACGGTGACGACCATGACGACCACGCTGAAGATGGTCATGACGACCACGCAGAGGAAGAATTGGCTTATGACCCTCACAGCTGGCTAGACCCTGTTGCAATGATGGCTCAAGTTGATATCGTACTAGAGAACCTAATCGAAGTCTTCCCTGAAGGAGAAGATTTGTTCACTGAGAATGCTAATGCATTCAAGGCTGAACTAGCGGCATTAGATGCTAAGTACGAAACGCTAACTTCCAATTGCAGTGATAGAACTGTGGCAGCAAACCACAACGCTTACTCTTACCTGGCTTACAGGTATGACATCGAGTTCGTAACTGTTCACGGATTGGATCCAGAAGGAGAACCATCCGCTGAAGACGTTGTCGAGGTTGTTGACCACATCAAGGAAGAAGGAATTACAGTTCTATTCGTTGAGGAATACACTGACCCGTCATCTGTTCAAAGCATTGTAGACGAAACCGGTGTGAGCATCGAGACTCTGTACACAATGGAAATGGCACCTATAGATGACGCTGATGATTACCTGTCCTTGATGAACAAGAACTTCGATAGTCTAGAAGCTGGAATGAGCTGTTCCGCTTGAAACTAAATCGAAATTAGGAGTGATACGATGAATATCGTTGACCTAATACCGATTGTAGTAGTAGGGCTTGCAATTTTCGGTTCTGCAGGACATCTAGTTTTAGAGTTCATCAGAGCGCGCAAGGCTGAGAAATGAGCTTGGCCGCAGACTAGATATCAGCGGTGATAAAATGGAACAAATTCAGATTACAGACGATAGTCCCCCCTTGGAAGGAGAAACTGTATTGGAAGTCAAGGATTTATCCGTTACGCGCTCTGGAAAATTGGTCCTGAAAGACATTAACCTCGAGATCAAGACTGGCGAATTTGTTGGATTAGTAGGGCCAAATGGCAGTGGAAAATCCACTCTGATGCTTTCGATCCTAGGGATTCTAAAAGCCCAGAAAGGCTCTGTTAGGATTTATGGTTCACCGCCAATGTCTAGGAATCAAATAGGGAAAATTGGTTGGGTTCCACAAGCCGCAGCCAATCTGAAAAAAGAGATTCGTATAACAGTGGAAGAACTTGTCAAACTTGGGACTATAAATGCTAAAAACATGTTTTTCCGTTCGAGAAAAGAGCAATATTCGGCCGTAGAAAATGCAATTCGAATGGTTGGAATGGAAGTGTTCAGAAATACTGACGTTTCAAAATTATCAGGCGGCCAAAGGCAGCGAGCAGTTATTGCTAGAGCACTGGCATCAAATGCAGATTTTATCCTTCTTGATGAACCACTGGTTGGAATCGATCGAGATGCAAGAAATTCATTGTTGAAATTGTTGGACAATCTTTGCCACGATGAAGGAAAAACCATTCTCATGGTTTCTCACGATTTAGCCGCTATTCGTCAAACAGCACACCGAATGATTTTCCTTGAGCAAAACATTTCGTTTGATGGTAGTTCCGAAGATTTTCCAGAACTAAACGAACTCGCTAACCTAAGGGGAATACAGCATGTCCACGAGCATGCTGATTACAAGGAGGATGAGGGATGACGTTCGAAGGATTAGGCTTAGTAATTCTCGAACTGGTGGGGCCTCACTTGGAGAATTTAGCACCTATTATGCCAGGAGATACCTTCCCGAGATTCTTCAATATGGAGATGATGCAAAGGTCGTTAATCGCCTCGATAATGGTAACAATTGTTGCTGGGATTCTCGGAGTATTTCTGATTATCCAAAACCTTTCATTAATTGGTGATGGTCTTGCACACGTATCTTTTGGAGGAGTTGCTGTTGCTATCGTATTGGGTGCAACAAATCCACTTTGGTATGCATTATTATTCAGCGTAATTGCCGCTATTCTGATTCACGAATTGCAATCACGAGAGATCCTCACGGGAGATGCTTCCATCGCCATATTCCTGACTGGAGTGCTATCAATTGGACTGATTTCTCTGACAGTTTGGGGAGGCGGTGTAACATCAGATATCCATGGCTATCTGTTTGGAAGTCAACTACTGATTGACAAGGACGACCTAAACTGGATTGCCACAGTCTGTATTTTCGCCTTGATATTCATGGCCTTTATTGGCCCTAGTCTACTAGCTTGTATTGTTGATCCTTTGGCAGCAAAAGTACAGGGTCTACCAGTCAAAAAAATCGGTCTTCTTTTCAGCATAATTACTGCAGGCGTAGTAGTAACTATGGTCAAAGTGGTAGGAGCACTATTGGTTACTGCGCTGTTAGTTACTCCTGCGGCTACGGCCCAACTAGTAGGGAATAGTTTCCGATCTTGCATATTGTGGACTCAAATTTTTGGAATTACATCATTGCTAGGTGGCCTGTATATTTCGGCTGAAATGGGAGCAGGTAGCGGATCTGCGATTGCTCTATTTGCGGCAGTTTTGTTTGCATTTGTTGCAATATCTAAATCCACAATCAATGTATTTTCTCAAAGTAATGATAACTAATCATTCCAATGAAAT
>PAZU01000027.1 GCA_002715725.1 Methanobacteriota archaeon
GGCGCCATTGGCAAAGATGGTGACCTTCCATGGAGGCAATCTACTGACCTACAGCATTTCAAGAAAATCACAATGGGTTCAAACCTAATCATGGGCAGGAAAACTTGGGATTCATTACCAGGGATGCTTCCAGGCCGAGAACACTTTGTTCTTTCAAGAGGAGAAGTCGAAGGAGTAGAAGTGATTACTTTCGAACAAGCCATAGAAATGGAAGGATGGATTATTGGCGGTGGAGAGATTTACAAATTATTCCTTCCATATGTGTCTCAACTTCATAGAACAATAATTGATGCTAGAGTTTCTGATGCTGACACCTTTTTCCCCGACATAACTGGAATGGGTTTCGAACTTGCTGAAGAGTCTCATGTTGAAGCCGGAGAAAAAGACCAGTACGACATGGTGTTCCAATATTGGATTAAACCAGAATCTAATTGATAGTTAATATGAAAATTCTATATTTTGAAATCCAAGAAGGTTTCAAGTAGCAGTTACTCAAGGACAGAATATGAGCACAGGACTCGTAATCGGAATAATTGCCGGAGTAATTGTACTAATCGTTATGATTTGGTTTATCAGTACTTGGAACAGATTGGTCCGCTTGGAAGAAAATGTAAACAAATCATGGGCGGATATCGATGTTTTACTAAAGCAAAGGTATGACATGATTCCAAACCTAGTAAATATCGTAAAAGGATACGCAAAGCACGAAAGAGAAATCTTCGAGCAATTTGCGCTCGCACGACAAACCGCTGCTGGATGTCTAGCACAGGGCGACGTCAAGGGAGTCGGTGCTGCAGAAGGCGCTCTTGCTGGCTTGATGCCAAAAATCAACATGGTTGCAGAGCAATATCCAGAGCTGAAGGCAGATACTTCATTCGTCAATATCCAAAATCAACTTGTATCAATCGAGAACCAGGTTTCTGACCGCAGAGAATTCTACAACGCAAGTGCAACTAACTGGAACGCTGCAATTCAGATGATTCCAACCAGCATCGTCGCTGGAATGAAGGGTGCAATGCGCCGTGACCTATTCGAGGTTACTGACCCTGTTCAGAGAGAAGCAGTTCAGATCAGTTTCGATTGAATTTGCATTCAGTTGAATCTAAGAAGAACCTTACCGATGTTCTTAGCATCGTGTAAGTGCTGATGTGCTTTAGCAACATCTTTGGCATCGAAAACTGAATCAATAACGGGCTTTAGATGCCCTTGCTGCACGCCTTCCATTATTCTGTGAAGTTGTTCAGCCATCGCTTCTTCGTTTTTCCAAGTGCCCATATGTACTCCGAATACCCCTCGGTTGCGAGTCATCAGTCTAAGAGCATCGAATTTTGGAGTTTTCCTCAAAGCAAAGAAAGCCCTCAACAATGAACGCTTGGAAGATGGTGCTGCCGAAGATAACCCATAAGTGTACAATCTCCCACCTTCGGCAAGGCATGAAAGGCTACGAGTTAGATTATCGCCACCAATAGGGTCGAGAATATGATCAACACCTCGACCATCAGTTGCATCTTTGATTATGGTTGTGAAGTCTTCATTATGCCGATCGATAGGAATCCCGTCAAATGATTTGATTATCTCTGCCTTATGGCCAGAAGCTGTCGCCCAAACCTGTTCGATTCCAGCCCATTGACAAATTTGTAGAGCCGCAGTACCAACACCTCCAGCACCACCATGGATCAACACTGTTTCTCCTTTCTTGAGATGGCCTAGATAGTGTAGCATATGGTGTGCGGTCAAATATGTCACAGGCATGGCTGCTGCTTCATCCAATCCCATTTCATCAGGGATTGGGATTACTCTAGAAACCTTGACTAAAACATGACTACATTGGCCACCGGTTGGCATAGCAGCAACCACTCTTTGACCAACTTCCAAACCGGAAACACCAGGGCCTAAAGCGTGAATTACTCCACTAATTTCGTATCCTGGAGTAAACGGATATTTCGGCCTTGGCTGATACAATCCTAAGCGCATTAAAGTGTCTGCAAAGTTAATTCCTGCGTAGTGAACTTCAATGCAAACTTCGCCATCTTTCGGGATTGGAAGTTCTATTTCTTTGATTGCTAATACAGAAGGTGAACCCGCCTTTGTAATTGATACGCAGTAGGGCATATTTGGATGTCAGGTCAGTAACTATTAACCTTTAGGGCGCCCTAAATTGATATACTACCGATACTACCCCCTGACCGGTCACAATGACGAAAATTACTGTGCTGTACGGAACCGAAACTGGAAATTCAGAATTACTAGCTATGGATATTTGTAAAGCTGGTGAAAATGCAGGATTAGAATGCGAAAATTTTGGAATGGATGAAATTGACAACTCAGACTTTTGTGACATACAGAATCTACTGATAGTTTGTAGCACATGGGGTGATGGTGAACAACCAGATAATGCAATTGATTTGTTTGATTATGTTGAAGGACTGGGGGATGGAGAACTTGAGAACATGAAATTTTCAGTACTAGCATTAGGGGACACCGCATTCGACTTATTCTGTGAAGCCGGTATACAATGGGATAAGGTTCTGGAAGAAAAAGGGGCAACTCGAATATTTGACAGAGTAGATTGCGATGTAGACTACGAAGATGATGCTGAAGAATGGATCGAAAACGTCATATCGACTTTTGAATGAAAAATTCAATCTCCGCTTTCAGAGTTGTATTCAGTTACTCTGATACCTAAACGGCCCTTTATTGCAGGTCGTTGCATAATTCTTTCATATTTGTACTCAAATGCTTGCTTCAAATCAATTTTCATGGCTAGAGAGTGACCCATCAATAAAATTAGTACATCAGCCATCTCTTCTGCACATTCTTCAATCGGCTTGCCTTTGGTTACTGCTGCTGCTAACTCACCTAACTCTTCCACAGTAAGAGCAATTCTATATCCCATATCATGACCATTATTTCCAGCGAAATCGTGCTTATGGTGGAATGCTGCAACCTTGCGCATCATATTGCTCCATTCATCACTTTCTTCACTTGACAACCAATCTTCTACACTACGGCCCATGTACAAGGGTTGAACAGCATAATGTTAGTTATTATGTAGAAATTAAAATTAATCTCGGCAGAAATAGAACTTTTTTGACATGATTTTTAGTGTAATTACGCTCAACGATTAGTAAGAATTACAAATTTAAGATTGTTCGAGTATTTCATGGGAGAAATAGGCATCCTGCTAATGAATGTCGGAACTCCAGATCAACCAACAATTAGTTCAGTCAGAGATTATCTTCGTGAGTTTTTGTTAGACCCTGATGTCATCGATATACCCGCACCTTTACGCCACTTGTTAGTAAGAGGAATAATTCTTAGATTCCGACCGAGGGAAATCGCACCACGCTATGCTAGTATTTGGATGGAAGAAGGATCTCCATTACGTGTTTATACTTCGAAAATAGCCCAAGCCCTCGAATCCAAATTGGAGAATGTGGCATGCGAAGTGGGAATGCGATATGGTAATCCAAGTATTAAGAGTGGATTAGAAAGGTTGAGAGATAGAGGAGTGAAGAAAGTTCTGTTAGCACCACTATATCCTCATTATGCTCAAGCTACTACTGAATCATCTCTAAAGCATGCTAACAAGAAACTGAAAGAAATCGGATGGTCTCCTCAAATTGCTAATTTGCCTCATTTTCCTGACGACCCTGCATTTATTCAACCGTTAGCGGAATCTTTGAGACCATTGCTAACCGAAGAAACACATCTGTTATTTTCATACCATGGATTACCAATGTCACATATTAAACGTGCAAAAAAACTTGGGATTCCAAATTATTTTGAACACTGCAAAGATACAACTTCGTCTGTAGTAGATTATTTGCAGATTGATAACTCTAAATGGTCATTAAGTTTTCAGAGTAGGTTGGGACCAGTTAAATGGTTAGAACCATCTACATTAAAGGAGGTTGAAAAGTTAGCAAAAAATGGAAGTAAAAAAGTTGTAATCGCATCTCCTTCCTTCATTGCTGATGGGCTAGAAACTCTTGAAGAATTGAATATTGAAGTCAAAGAGCATTTCATGAAGCACGGGGGTGAAGAATTGGTAGTTGCAAAATGCCTTAACGACTCTCCTGAATGGATTGAAGGTTTGACGGTTCTAGTCAATAATTCACTCAAGGTTTTTCATCAGATAAATTAGGTATTCTTAAGATGAATATTGTACCTATAACGGCCAATATCAAAGTAGAATTTTTCGAAATTGGAGGTGCACTATCAGGAATTGCAATTAAAACTGCAAATAAAACGAAGAACCATAGTGTACTCAATATCACTGGCTTACTTTTTTTGGGAATTCCTTTACCTTCACGATAATTTTTGACATGTTCTCCAAATAATCTATTATTTATGATCCAATCGTAAAACTTCTGACTTGATTTAGCAAAACAAGCTGCTGCTAAAATCATTAGAGGGGTTGTAGGCAATCCCGGAATAACAATGCCGATTATTCCAATCACCATAGATAAAAATCCGAAGGAAAACCAAACTATTCTACTTAAAAGAGAGCGATTCAAATCAACACGATGAACTGAATACACCTCATCGCCAACCATGTTTGGCCCCATTCACATGTGTATGTAATACCTAGCACAGATTGTTCTATACAATCGCTGAGGAAATTGAATTGAACCTTGATTAATCAACTAATATTAACGCAATAAAAATTTGATACATTCTATTACGGGGCCGAGTCTGGATTCAGCATTTGAAGAGACTTCATTATGGTCCAAGTCTTTGGCTGAATCACCAGGTTCACGACCTGCTGCCCAATTGCTAGATACGAGTATGGCTGCATAAGGAATACCTAATTCCGCAGCTAATTTGCACTCCCTTGGCATAGTCATACCGACTACTTCTCCACCTAATTTCTCGATTGCATCGATCTCTGCACTTGTTTCGAAATGAGGACCTTGTGCTAGCCAGTAGGTACGACCTAGCCTAAGTTCAGGTTGAATTTTTGAAAGAACGGTTTCCAGTAACTTGTTCATCTCGGAATCAAATGGTTGGGTCATTGAAGTAAATTTCACATCATCTTCAAAAAATGACATATCCACTCCGGTGAAATCAATATATTGAGTCGCAAAACCGACTGAACCTGGTGGGAAATCTTTGGGAATAGTACCAACTGAGCATACCGCTAGAATAGCGTCAACACCTGCACCTGCCATGGCTTGCATATTCGCTCGATGATTTATTCGATGGGGAGGTGTTGTACCATCTCCATGATGTCGCTCAATAAAAATCAATTCAGCGGAACCACTCTTCACACAAAGCATTGGCACTTGACCAAAATCTGTCTGAGCAATGATATTGTCACTACGTGTAACTTCTATTTCATTAGTAGCAAGGCTAGTCATAGCCGTGCCGCCAATGATACCTAAGCGCATCATGGCTCAACTCACTCAAGAAGGCGAGCAACGATATCTGCCTTGGTACCAGAAGTTGCGACTCCTGCTGCCTTTGCTCTTTCTACAAGTTCATCCTTCTTCAGCTTCATCAAAGATGCTTCAGATTCACCAGATGGCTCATCTGCAGTTGCTTCTTCAGCTTCGGGTTCAGATTCTTCAGCAGAAGTTTCTACATTTTCCTCTTCAGAAGGTGTCTCTGTTACTTCTTCCTTTTCGGAAATTGATTCCATTGCTTCAGCGGCAGCAAGTAAATCTCCATCACCAGAGTTTTCTTCTTCCTCAGCCGCTTCCAATGCTGCGGCCTTCTTTGCCTTCAATTCGGCTTCTTGGCGAGATTCTTCAGCATGGATTTCATCCAATGTTGGTCCCTTTTCAGACACTACACCGGTCTGCAGCAACTGACTCTTACGAATTACTACGTTGCGACATGGATAGATTGACTTAACAGCATTTCTGATTTCAGTTTCTAGGTCACCGCCAAGCATTGCTTCCTGTAATTTTGAATAATTAGACTTAGAAGCAAATGCACGAATTATATCAGCAGATTTTGCTCGCATTGCTTGCTTAACTGAGGTCTGGCAACGGCGCTCAGTAATCATCAATGGTTTCATTCTAACCAGGAATCCATCTGTGGTTACAACATCAACAACATCGTCAATCTTTCCACGGTATCTGCGGATTTGACGGCGTGTGTGATCGGACTGGTGTGAATGTCCAACGAATGTTGTCAAAGCATCCTGTCCCACTACATCTGTAACACGGAATCTCAGAAGAACGTGCATCTTAGTGAAATCGCCGCTGAATTCTTGTTGGGTCATCTCGTATACGCGACCCATGATATGTTCATCAGTTTCTCCGATTGTTTCTCCTATGCGCTTGAAGTTCCAAGGGTGTCGTGGTGCACGGATTGTGAACCATCTTTTGTTCTTCCACTTATCTCGCTGCTTACGTGCTGCTGCACGTGCCTTTGCACTCAACTTCTTTGCCATACGGATCAACTCTCAGATTGCGGGGGCTACCCCACTTGCAGCCTTCCGACCAACATGGCCTATATGAAAGGGATAGATGAACAAAAATCCACCCCTACGGGGTGTTTCACCAGCCTCTTTGGTCTAAGCGAACTTCAAGAGTCTCTAATTCATCTCCGCGCATTGGTGCACCAGCCATCATTCCCATGGCTTCAGCAACCTTGTCTGGGTCATCAAAGTGAGCGGTTGCCATAACAATAGCATCTGCCATTGTCTTCGGGTCCTCAGACTTGAAAATACCAGAACCTACGAAGATTCCATCAACGCCCATTTGCATCATTAGTGAAGCATCTGCTGGAGTGGCTATACCACCCGCACAGAATGTCACAACNGGTAGCCTTCCTAAGTCAGCGACCTCAACTAGAATATCTCTTACACTACCGTGCATCTCATCATCTATTTCTCCAAAGGGAGTNATGTTGGAAGTTCCAGGAAGTTTGCTGGATTCTGCCAAAACTCTGTATCGATTCATTATCATGTGAGCCGCATCATCTAATCCTGCGTCATCCAAAGTTTGCACCTGACGAATTTCTTGGTCAATCAGTCTAGCGTGAGTAACAGCAGCCACGACATTTCCTGTTCCTGCTTCGCCTTTAGTTCGAATCATTGCTGCTCCTTCATAGATTCGCCTGACAGCCTCACCTAATCCAGTAGCACCACAAACGAAAGGAATGTCATGTGCATTCTTGTTAATATGGAAATAAGGGTCTGCAGGAGTAAGAACTTCTGATTCATCTACCATGTCAACCCCTAAAGCCTGGAGAACTTGTGATTCAGCTTCATGTCCAATTCTAGATTTAGCCATAACTGGTATAGAAGTACAATCAATAATTCCAGTAATCATGTCAGGGTGCGATGTTCTAGCAACTCCTCCTGATTTTCTGATGTCTGCTGGAACTCTTTCTAATGCCATTACTGAAACTGCACCTGCAGTCTCGGCTACTGATGCCTGTTCTGGAGTAACAACATCCATAATTACTCCACCTTGAAGCATGGATGCAAAGCCACGCTTTAGCAAATCGTCAGCGTGACGGAGAGACTTGATATCGTTGTCAGTGTTCATTGCCATCAAACCCCCCTGCGGGATTTACTTCATGAATATATGTTCTACTTCGGGATTTAATCGCCAAGCACTGGAGTTTCTCCAGTCGCGATTTCAGCATCTACGGATTCTTCCTCATTACGGTCGATCCATTCCTCTTCATCATCTGGAACATCCGTGTCAGCAAAGATTGCGTCTACTGGGCACTCAGGCACACATGCTCCACAATCAATGCACTCGTCTGGGTCTATGATGAGATAGGTCTCTGCTTCTCTGAATGCTTCAACTGGACATACAGCAACGCATTCCTGATATTTGTGGTCAACACATCCGGATGTAACTACATGAGTCATATTAACGCCAACTAAATTGTCGTCAAAGTATTAAGATATAATGGCTTGCTCAGGCTCATAAATTTTTAGGGCAACCTAATTCAGTACATCGTTTATAGCCTTATCCAAAGTTTCGTTAGCCACAGTAAATACATCTTGACCTGGATAAACCTCTAACTTTGCTCGTCCTTTCACCGTCGGTCGATTTCCGGGAACGGTTAGAACAAGTCTACCGGCAATTAGTTCTATCAAGTCTAGACGAATGTGAAGGACATTATCATCATCCATCCGGGTTGACAATTCTGATTTTAATTTGTTCAGAACATCTACTCCCAAACGAGATAGTGATTTTGTCGCTTGACCACGGCGCTTGAGTTCTGCAGTAACAATATGTAACGCTGAGCCATGATAGGAATTCATTCGCTCAATTTCAATAGCATCATCATCATCCACTAGCCATGAAAGAGCGGCGGCATGAATGTACTCATCTTCAAGCCCGCTTGCTGTGGACTGCCAAGACACATGGTGTACCCCCATACACATCTCGAATCACTGGTAGATGATGAGGATTGTCAATCTAGTGGGTGGTCAACACCTTCTTCTCCAAGAGTCCATTGCAAAGTCTTGATTACACCATCTAGGGCTTTATGATTGCGAGCGGCTTCTTTCATCCCGTCTCTGTCACCGTCTTTACTGCATTGATCGAACCATTTCTTCCACTGTTCACGCCTTGCAATAGCTTTGTCCAACATTTCTTCGATTTCACTCCAAGAACGGTCGTAACTTCGGACAGGAACACGCCCCTTTCCATCGCTCATGCGCAGCGGCGATATTCTAGGGTATAAGAAGCAGACGCCGACTTGTCACTCAACGCCTGTCGTTTTCCAAATCGATTACAATATGATTCCCATCGCCAATTACACAATTTAGAATCCTAGAATCAACAACAGAATTTTCTCCGATGATTGATGATTCTGAAACTCCATTAATTCTAGAATTTGACATTACTACCGAATCCACTACTGCCCCATTCACAGAAGCACCTTCCAAAATTACTGATTTTGAGATGTGACCGCTTACGGATGCTGAACTGCTAATGAAAGAGCCATCTGGAAGGACTTCACCATCTGGCATTGGGAATGGTAATTCATCTCTTCTCTCTATTAGAGCCATTTGTGCATTATGTAATTCGAATGGATGCCCGACATCGAACCAAATACCATTCACCGTCTTTGCATACATTGGCCATCCTCGAGACAAGACATCTGGAAACAACTGCTTGGAAAAATCATATTTTTCTCCCTCAGGGACTAAATCCATAACTTCCGGTTCGATGATGTATAATCCTGCATTAATGAGGTTCGAAAATGCCTCTTCCGAAGTTGGCTTTTCTTTGAATTTAGCAATGTATCCTTCAGAAAGGCTTGAGTCGATTTCACCTTTATTTTCTGTTGAAAGACCTACGATTCCAAACTCAGTAGGATTTTCTACTTCCCAAAGTGCCATGGTAACCTTAGCCCCAGAATTTCGATGTGCATCCAGCAAATCTACGATATCGAAAGATGCTACAGAATCTCCTGAACCGACAACAAAGGTTTCTGTCAATTCATCTGAAAGTAATTTGACACTACCTGCAGTACCCATCGGAGAGTCCTCTTGATTGACTCTGCTCTGCGAATCCCATGTACTAACATGGGAAACTAACTGTTCGCCTTGATAACCAGTAGTTACGATTATTTGTGACAAACCTGCTGCAACCATTGCATCCTTGACGTAGTCAATTACTGGCCTTCCAAGCACTGGTACCATCGGTTTAGGTCGGTTAGCAGTCAATGGCATCAGACGGGTGCCTCGGCCCCCGGCCATGATAATGCCAAGCAGAATCTCACTTCCTTCCACGAGATGCAGTCATGTCAACTCGACGCATTCCTTTCTTCTTGTCTGAGCGCCCTTTCTTACCTGAAACACCTGCCCTATCTCCAGACATTGTGCCCCCGAAAGTAAGCGAACCTGCACTAAGCAAGTGGTCTACCATTGAATCAGCAACTTTTCCATCTTCAGCTCCGGTCTTCATTTCTTTTGATACCGATGCATTGTGGTCAGTAATCCAGGACTCTCTTTCTTCGCGAGCAATCTTTAGTTTATCACGCGCTTCGTTGACTTCCTTCATCATTTCAGTAATTTTGGCATGTACTTCATCCGCTTTCTCTCTGCACGCTAGGAACTCTTTGTGGAAGCGGTCTCCTTCGCCTTTCAGGAAATCACGATGGGCAAATAATTCATCCAATTCTTTGCTCATGCCCTTAGCACGTTCTAGACACTCTACGAACTCCTTGTGAGCAGCATCGGCTTCAGCCTTTAATTGAGCAATTGCTTCATCACGGTTGGACAAATCTACTTTGATTAGTTGAAGTTTTTCAACCTCGGGTTCCAACTCTTTCATACGGCGACGCATATTTTTGATTTTATCCATAGTCTCCTTTTCTTTCTTAGAAGACATACCACCACGTGTTTCGTAGGTCTTTTCCATATTATCGACCTCGCTAGACAACTTGTTGAATTCAAATGAAGCAGATTTCTTGTTATCTTTATCTCCTCTCTGCGCCTTGGACTGACCTATTAGATCACGAATCTGTGCCTGTATAGCGTCTCTGCGCTTCTTGTGCAGATTTTGTTCTGCTCTGATAGCCTTGACTTCAGCTACAGACATATCCAACTTTTCACGGTGCTCTTTGTACTGTGCTTGAATTGCATTTCGCTGCTCAGCAAAGCGCTTTCCCTGCTCGTTGTGGTTATTTCTACCATCGCGTAACTTACGAACTTTCGCTTCCATCTGGTGTAGATGGTCCCGTAGGTCTGTATCCGGTCGAGGTTCCTGACTTTCAGGCTCGGTCATGGTTTCTGCGACAGCGTATTGGATTTCAATGCTACGATTAGAAAATAGAATCAAGCATTTGCTAAAACAGCCATTAATTGGAAGATAATTGAGCCTGCAAGTCCGATACTACCAATGAGATATGAAGTCAGAGAACTTGTGTTCCGTAACCAATTTACAAACTCTGGGCGGACCCTGACATTGATCTGACGTCCGACAAGTAAATCTCCACTAGTATTCTCTAATCTGATGGAAACACTCGCTTCACCTGTTCGTTCAGGAAGAAGAGTCTGCCAGGCAATGGTTCCATCTCTTAGTAATCCAGACATTCTGCCAATAATGTCATCATCGCCTTCACTAGAAACAGGAACTGCTTCATTTGGCCACCATGACTGCTCTCCCGGTTGAAGATTATACCTCAATGCCAGATCATGTGGCCTAAAATCTGGGGAATGAACGCGTAATACAACCGCCCTTTCTTTGTCCGACAAGTTATGGATGTAGCAGAATAGATTCGCTTTCTCAGTCACTATGTTCTCTAAATCAACATCGAATAATAATCCATCCATATCGACTTTCTTGCCAACTGCTAAATCTTGTTCTAATCTTTCAATCAATCTATAAAACGCTGGATTGGTACGCATAGAGCGGGCGAATAAGGAATCCCAAAGACCTTCATTGAACACTTTGTGCTCTAGTATTGATTGTACGCCTTCATCTGTTAAAATCTCAGTTAACTCAATACTTGTAGTTGAGCGATCGATACTACCTTTGTACCTTCTATGCATTAACATCAAAAATTTCTCACGACCGAACTCTCTATCTATTTCGTCTCGAGAAAATGACTCAAAGTCTTGTAAGAAATCTTCGAACTTACTTCTGAGTAATGGATCCATTTGTGTTCGTAACATTTCATTGTACGCCATGTCCAGAGTTGAGGGATGGATTGGAGCAACATATGCAGACAATAAACCATCGTCAGTAACCATGTTGAATTTACGGTTCCTGGTTGACAAATGTTGACCGAATGCCATGGTTACTAGAGATGCACTCGCGAGTAGTCCTCTCTGTGCAATTTTGGAATCTGAATCTAGGAATGCAACTGCTCCTGAAATTAATGTTGCTAAAATCCCCATCCAAAGTGCAGTATTGTGACTTGTCATTGTACGAGAAATCAAGCCATCGACTGAAGAATATCCATGCATACTGGTAACAGGACGATGAGATTCAGCAGCCGCATAAACTTCTGAACGGAACACTTGCCTAGTCAACTTAACTCGGAATCTATGCAAATACAATCCGCTACAAAATCCAATAAGTATTGTTGATGAAATTAAAGTAAAACCTGTAGACAAATCAAAACCAACTGTTGGTTCAATATTATCTAGCCACCATGAAGGGCTAACTCCTTTGTAAGCCCATGCCCCGAAAAAGAATAGTAGAGAAAAACCAGGTAATAGCAGTACTAATCTAATTCCTTCGGTCAAAAATTGACTATCTATTCCATGAAACTTTTCTTCTCGAGAACGGAGTATATCCAATTCTTCAGTCATCAGTAAGCCTCAAGATAATTTTTTCAGCTAACTCGTTAGAAATCTGAAGTTCTTTCCCATCACAGAAAAGGCCTGCATCTGTTCTTGAAATTTCACACCCTACTTCCACGCCACATTTTTTGATAATATCTCTATCAACGGAAGTTGTCAAAATCAAAATAATCTCTCCTGAATGTGAATTTTCCAAATCTAGAATAGATGAAAGTTTGGACTTAACATTCAATTTTTCTGCAATCCTTGAATGCGCAGGGGGTATATTGCTTCCTGAAGGATCGACTTCAGGATTTCCTAAGAGTAGCGAGATACATAATTCCAATTCATCGTTAAATGCATGTTCCAATCGGCATGCAGTTTCGTGGACATCACCTTCGAAGGGCAATAAAGTGAGAAGAACTTCTGCAAGTCGATGCCTTCTCTTCATCATCATACCATGTTCAAGTCCCGTCGGTGTTAAACAGGCTCCTTTGTACGGGACGTAATCTACAAAACCGTTCTTTGCTAATCTTTGTATCATCTCTGTAGCAGAAGCCGGTGAGACGTCTAGATATTTTGCAAGATCACCATTACGTACTCTTTCCCCAGGAAACTTTTCCTGAAACTGGTATAGAGTTTCTAGATATTCGTCTTCAAATTCTTGAAAGTGCCCGGTTACCATAATTATCCCTCATTCGGCCCTCGCTTCAAATATGGTCTGACAGGCGGGACATTTTGCTTTTGCTGGTCTGCGTTCGTATGGGACTTTCAATTTGCGGGCACATTTTGGACATGCAAGTATATCGTCTTTGGATGACGACCATAATTGCTCTGTTTCCATTTCCTCATCACTATCGGCTTCTTCATTTGATGGCTCTTCTGAGTCAACATCATCTTCTGATTCGCCTTCCACATCAAATTTTGTATCGCATTCAGGACAACGCACTCCACCTGAGTAAGTACGAGGAACATTTAGCCTACGGTCACAGGATGGGCACGCAACTTCGACCTTCTCATCCTTTTTCTGAGATTTTTTGTCCTTCTTTTTCTTTACTTTCCCATCCTTAGGAGAGTTCTTGATTCTAATTGCAAAAATCAGGACCATTCCAAGAACTAGCCCTCCAAGAATCCCACCCCATGGTATAGAGAATTCTTCACCAGAAGATTCTACCACTTCTGAGGATATCATGACCTGATTACTTACTGATTGCCCATCTACGTGCCATGTTACTGTAATCTTGACATTATCACCAGCAGGCCATGTAACTATCGAACTGGTATCAATAGAGCTGGAAGTTAATTCCGGACTTACATCTGAAGCTAGTATCTTACCTCTGTCATCTGTAATCACAATTTGACCTTGAGGAACATTACCTTCTCCCGAATTAACTAGAGTGTAGAAAACCGTAACTTTAGAGTCGAGACTAGGAACTTTGGGCTGTGTGGATGGATTTACAGTAATTTGTGGTGTAATCGAGTATTGAGGAATATCGAATTCATCACCCGTATACGAGCCGAATCCAATCGTCCAACCGCTTTCGGCTACATCTGCGAAAACCTTCTGTCCACTCTGGAATCCAATGTTCATTGAGCCATACGTCCTTCCAGGCAATAAATTCCTCTCTTCAACGATTCTATCGCCTTTCAAACCATCTTGGATAACTCCAAAATCGAGAATTACCAAACGTTCCCTTCCATCAGACAAGTCTACTGCCCATGAGATTTCCATGCCGTCTTCTTCAACATCTACACTTTCTATCTGAATTGAGATTACTTGAGATGAGAGTACAGGAATTTGAATTGAACCTGAAAGATTTGTGTCTACTGCTCCATCTGGACTGAAGACTGTCCAGTTAACTACATGATCACCAGCTGTGGTAAATGAGAAATCATGGCTAACTTCTCCAGCCTTTCCTTTATCCAATGTTGTTGAAGAACCATTCATTGTAGCACCATCGATTTCTATCTGCATCATTGCGCTACCAGTTGCATCCCCTTCATTTCTAAGAAGTAGTGAGAGAGTAATTTCGTCCCCAGCATGCCAAGGACCACCTAACAAAGACGGAGTTGAATGCCCTGCTCCGATGAATATTGCTGAAGTCATTGAAACAATATCGGTTGCATTTTGAGTGAAACTTGTTCTTGCACCTTGAGTCGAGCATACTAATTCTCCAGGTTTAGCAGACATAGAGATAGTCGAATTAATAGTATTAGAAATTAGAACTGTAGTGTTAGAAAGATAGACTTGTTCTCCATCAAAGAAGCACACTAACTCTCCGGTAAAATTTGATTCGCCTGAATTGTAAGATGATAAAATCCAAGATATTTGTGACCCCGGTTCTGGTTCATTCAAACGTTCTAATTCTAATTCTAAGGCTGGTAATGGAGGTGGCCCAACTTCGAATTGGCCAGCATATACCTCATCGCTAGGTTCTGAATCAGCAGGACCTACTAATGAAGCGTTGACAAAATGATTACCTTCAGTAACTTGATTGGTCAAGAATGAGTAAATCTCTGTAGAATCGCCACTAATATTGACTGATTGTGAGTCAAGTGAAAATGAATCTACTGCGAGTTCAAGCGTTCCGTTCCAAATAACATCACCATCATTGATTACTGGAACATCAATCCTTACGTAGTCTCCATCATTAATCGTCAAATTTCCTGAATCTGCACCTTGGGAATCAACAGGGTTGAAAATTGGGGTGCCAATCGAAATATCAAGAGGTCTTAACCGTTGAATTACTGAATGGTGTACAAGCCATTGATCTTGACCAGGAGTACCAATGTCTCCAGAAATAGTAACTGTAAGATTTGATAATCCTAGCGGAGCGTTACCCAACATGGTTTCGACATAATATTCGATTCCATCATTTACCAGAGCGTTTCCATTATCCGAATCGATAAGATTACCTTCCATATCTGCTAATGTAACACTCCAATTCACAGAAGCAGAATTAGCGCCACCAACTCCAACTAAGGTGATGTTAACTTCTATTGGACCCTCACCAATTTCGTTATTCCCAATAATGGTCACGGAATCAATTACTCCGCCATTACCTTGTGCCAATGGAACAAGAGCCATTGACAACAAAAATGCAACCATTATGGCTCGTCGCATGTAATACCCTCGGGGCTAGGGGGTTTTTCACATTCACCCACCCTATAGGGTGGGTCGTAGCCTTTATTCAAGAGAGTTGGGTGGGCGCAGTGATTCCAATGGATGCAAACGACCTGCTCGCGGTTTCGCCAAAACTTCTGGCGCAAGCAATTTTGCATCGCAGAGAGCGTCTTGCTGAAATTATTCCTGAAGATTTAGAGGAAAGAAAAGAGGAATTAATCGATGCAGAACCCAAAGCAAAATCTGCTAGGCAAGAAAGAGACAAAATCAACTCCAAAGTTGCTAGTCTAAAGAATGAAAGGGACTCTGCACAAAAGGAAGCCCGTGAATTGTTCGAGCGCTCAAATGAGATTCGCGAACAATTGATTTCAGAGGGTGGAATGAAAAACCCAGATCCTAAATGGGCGAAGGAAAAATTATCTGCAAAACTTCAGTCTTTAGAGAATCAACTGGAAACTAGTGCAGGAACGCACAAAACTGAAGAGAAATTCATCAATGAAATGAAGAATTTAATCAAAGAACATGAAGAATGGGTGGAAGAGAGAACAGCCTCACAACCATTGGTGAAGGAGATGAAAGATTCTCGTGACAAAGCACGTAAACTACTAGATTCCGCCCAAAAGGCACATGATGCGATGGTAGAATTAGCACAGTCAAATGAAGAGATGCACGAATCTTTCATGAAATGGGAAGGTGCAAGGACTAGAGCTGAGTCTCGTACAATGCGCCTCTCTAACGCTCTTTCATCCAGCCAAGATGCTCTTGAATTCTGGAAAGTTAGAGTTGAAAATGATGATTTTGATGATTTATTGATTGATGCTAATCGAGTTAGGAATGGTGGCCAATCTTCCAAGGCAATTGCTCGAACACGCAAAATCGAAAAGGAATCTCGTCAAAACAAGGACCTAGGAGTTGAGGAAGAATGAGTGACAGGTGTGAGGTAACTGGACTATCACCTGAAAATGTAAACAAATTACAATATTTGCACTCGCATTTGAAAAATTCTCTAGAGATATCCGAACCATCTTCCGATGCATTGGAAGGTTTCAGTAAACCATTGCAATATACTGTCTCAAACCATAGAATCCACAATAGTGACATAAAACGTAGAGATAGCCTTTTCAATCATCTGAAAAAGAGTATTGCTTCAAAGTTCCATGGCTCGAAATTATCTAAGTTTGGGTCTGCTGAAAGTGGCCTATCACTAAAAGGTGGAGATTTCGATCTCTGTCTACAGATTCCAGACGCCAATGAGAAAAAAATCCTAAAGAAAATCGGCGGAATTCTTCGTGGTCAAGGAATGGAGGATGTACAAATTATATCTAGGGCCAAGGTTCCAATTGTGAAATTCGTAGACCCACGCAGTGGATTGCATGTTGACATCTCAATTAACAACACGCTTGCTTTACACAATACGAGATTACTGTCCAGTTATGCTAAAGCAGATTCAAGAGTGAAAGAATTAGCCATATGTGTAAAGCATTGGGCACTTCATAGAAACATTTCAGATTCTGTTAATGGGACACTTTCTTCATATGCTTGGTCGATTTTAGTTATCGACCACTTACTAAGCCAAGGAGTTGTTGCAAACCTTCAATCAGGAGAGGACAGAGTAGTTATTGAACTGGATGATTCTGAATATGACATCACCATTAATCCAGAAAATTCCCTGGACACAAAATCAGATACTGAACTACCGAATCTTTTGCATTCTTTCTTCACACACTTGGCAACAAGAGATTGGGATAATTCCATTGTTTCGATAAGAAATGGCAAATCAATTACTAGGGATTCTAAAGGTTGGATGAATGAAAAACCAAGCGCATTAGATATTGTAAACGACGATAAGGAAAACCCTCCAAGGATGGGGGAACATCACTTGGCTATCGAAGACCCGCTTGATACTGATCACGACTTGTGTCGCGTAGTTCGCGCTGAAGGAGAACTAAGAATTAGAAATGAGCTACTTAGAGCAGCCGTGATGTTTGGAAATGGTTCGACTTGGAAAGAAATTTGCGAGACCGTTGACTCAGAGAGATTGAAAGATTTGGAACCGATGGATATATTCCACGACCTAAGAGATAAAACAAACGATACTGTTCAAAACATGCTGGAAAAAACTCGTGCAGAAATGGACGCATTAGACCGACGCATCGATGCATTGGAAGTTGAAAGGCAGTCCAACCTTAGAATGGCAAAGGCCATGCGTGGAGTAATCGAGGAAACTTCCGATTTGAGAAAGGAACACAAGGCGATTATCGTAGGACTAAAGGGCAGAAATTCTGAAATTGATCAAATAAAGAAAAAGAGAGATAAAATCAACTCTGATGTCATCTTACCAATTCACATGATTGAAGATGAACTTTCCAAGGTTTACTCTAGATTGACCGAGGAACTTGACATTCACAGAGTTCCTTCATTAAAGAAGGAAAAAGAACAATTCTCATGGTTCATGGAACTTCAAGCGATGAATGGTAAAGCTAGGGAAGCAAGCGAATTACATCAAAAATTCATTCAACTTGTCAAACAACAAAAAGAAGAAATAAAGAAACTCAAAATTTACGAAACCAAACACGATGATGCAACTTCAAAGTTGTTGGAACAGGAGCCTCTATTGAAGGATAAGAGCATTAATTCCAAAGAAGTTGGTTCTTACGACCGACGAGTGCATAATATTCAGAAAGCCCTGAGGCAAAGACGTGGAGAAATGCATAAACTTCGAAGAGAAGCGGGAAGATTAGATGCTTGGTTGCGTAAATCTAATTCTCAATCCGGTAATAGAAAACAAGGAAAACGTAAAGGTGGCAAAGATAAGAAACCAAAACAAGATTCTGGACCTATGACTCTAGGGGATATTTCGGGATTATTGTCAGGGATGAACACGGAATCATCTTCCAAGAAAACAAGAAAGGTCAGTTCAAAGAAAGCGGGTATGCGCAAGATGGGTGACCTATCTGCACATCGAGGATCTAGGGGCCAATTCAAGAAGAAAGAATGAAAATGATGTGGCCCATCACGATTCAATGGAAGCAAGATGGTGTTTAGGACCAAGTCCCAAGTCACTCGATAAAGCAACTATTGAACTGGTCAAGCAATTATTCTTCGACCAAACCGGAGAGAAATATGTAGAAGCCTCGGTAAAGAGTTTACCAATTCCTGAATGGGGAGGAAATCTTGTATTGCTGGATTCCAACAATATGATTAGAGGATTGCTGTGGGCAAATAAATTCAATGAAAAAAGAGTGAGAGTAGTAGCGTTTGCAATCGATTCGGATTACAAAGGAAATGGTTTCGGTTCGCAAGCCTGGGACATGCTAGTTGAGGCTGCCCGAAGTGGCGGGCATTCAGAAATCCAATTAGAGGTCAGAGGAGACAATCAATTCGCTATTGAATTCTATAGAAGAAGAGGTTTAGAAATAGTTTCTACTCTAGAGGGATACTATAATGCGGGCTTAGGTTATGTTATGCGCGGTAAAATTTGATGCAAATAGTCATGACCTTCCAATTACTCAGGCTTAGTGTGGGCAACACTATCATTGCAGATTTAGTCGACAATGAATGCATTCTTTCAGCTGCATTGTTGGATACTGAGGGATTTACAATCGAGAGAACCTCCAGTCAATTCAAGCCTACTGTAATGAATGAAATTATGGATCTTAATTCTGATAGCGAATTACTAACTGTAGTGGGCGAAGAATCTACGGTAGTGATAACTAGGTTAGAAACAGGCCATTGCATTGTTATTCAATGCCCAAATGATGGGAATTTGGGTAAAGCGAGACTTAAATTATCTAAGGCAAGAGAAGCAATTCTTCCATTTTTGTGAATGCCTCCCGTAGGGAGGCTTCAAATGGGATAGGACAGTCGGTCTGCCGCTGAAGGTACGGGAGTACAAGGCGAACAGGTGCGATGGATAATGGCAGAATTGAAGGACACTTTGGAAGTTAAGCGCAAATTGGTTAACCAAAAGGCTACGCAGTACCGCAATACTCGTGATGAATGGAACTCACGAACTAAGGAGCACACTGTAATAAGAAACGAACTGAATGCCGAGGTTCGTGAACTAATCCAAAATGTCCGCCAACAGCGCGAGATTCGTGAACAAATGAATGAATTAGTGCGCGAAAAGAAAACTGTTCGCAATGAAGCAAATAAGAAAGTCAAGAAAGCAAAATCAATGCTTGATTCTGAGCGCTCTGACAAAGACGAGCGAGAACCAGGCCATCGAGGCCGCCGAGAACGCAAGGTCACAGTTCATTCACTAAAGAGAGAATTTGACAGACTTGACCGTGAAATGGAGATGGGCAAGCACCTTGGTCAGAATGAAAAGAAAGTTATGAAGCGCATGAAGGAAATTCGTGCTCAAATTAGAGATATGCAAGCTTCAGAAGATTCAAATGGTGAGTTGAAGGAAGCAAGAGGAATGCTCAAAGAAGCGATGGTAGAACAAGAAGACGCTCACATCGAAGTCCAAAAGGCTGCAAAGGCTGCACAAGAGGCTCACGATCTGATGCTTCAGTGGAACAAAGAAGTCGACCGACAGAGAGAACTGGCGGAAGATGCACACCGTGAACTTCGAAAATCAAAGAAGGAAGCCGATAAAGCTCATCATTTCTACATTGTTTCACTAAGATGTCTGCACTCAATTCAAGACATTCTTCGTGCTATGCAAGGCACTTCAACTGGTGAAAACCAAAGAGGTGCACGTGGAGAAGTCCAAGACTTGATGTCTAAATTGATGAGTGGAGATACCCTCTCTACCGAGGAATTGATGCAGTTGCAACGTTTTGACTAAATTCAAAGGCCATCAAGTATTGAAGCATAATTAGGGAGACGTTCATCATGATAGGCAAGGATGAAATCGCATCGATTATCGAAGACTATGACCGCCTAAAATTACGTGTTGGAATGACTGCCAGTCATTCTGCCCTCGATATTTGCGATGGAGCAATTGAAGAGGGTTTTCCAACTGTGGCTTACTGTCAAAAGGGACGTGAGAAAACCTATTCTGAATACTTCAAAACTCAGAGAACCACCTCAGGTAGAGTTCGTAGAGGAATGGTCGACAAATCAATCATTATGGACTCATTCAACGATGTAATGAATCCAGCAATGCAGAGTGAAATGCGTAAGAGGAATGTTGTTTACATTCCTAACAGGTCATTTACATCATACTCTACTATCGAAGATGTTGAGAACAGTTTCCATGTACCAATGTTTGGTTCAAGAAATATGCTGCGAATGGAAGAAAGAACTGAAGACCAAGATTACTATTGGATTCTTGACAAGGCTGGACTACCATATCCAGAAGCTATCGAAGACCCACAAGATATCGATTGTTTGGTAATCGTGAAACTGCATCACGCTCAAAAGAAATTAGAGAGAGGATTCTTTACTTGCGCATCGTATGAAGAATATGTGGAGAAATCTCAAACTTTGCTAAAGGAAGGTACTATTGATCAAGAAAGCCTAGATGGTGCAAGAATTGAGAGATATGTAATCGGACCTGTGTTCAATCTAAATTTCTTCTATAGTCCACTCGAAGAAGACATGCCTAAATTGGAACTTCTTGGAGTAGATTGGAGATTCGAGTCCTCTCTTGATGGACATGTTAGACTTCCTGCTCCTCAACAGATGACAATGCCTGCTCACCAACAAATTCCTGAGATGACAGTTGTAGGACACAACACTGCGACAATTAGGGAATCTCTACTCGAGAAGGCTTTCGAGTTAGGTGAGAAATTCATCACCGCTTCTAAAGAACACTACGACCCAGGTATCATTGGGCCGTTCTGTCTTCAAACATGTATAGACAAAGACATGAATTACTCAATTTACGATGTTGCACCTCGTGTAGGTGGCGGAACAAATGTTCACGTTTCCGTTGGACATCCATACGGAAATGCAACTTGGCGAAAGCCTATGTCGTCAGGCCGAAGGATTGCAATGGAACTGCGAAGAGCTGCTGAACAAGACCGACTACTCGAAGTTCTAACTTGAAGCCGATGTGATGGTAATGAATTGGTTAGATGAAGAGACTTTGATTCTAATCTCATTTCTCGCATTTATGCTCTTCTTTGCTGGCGTTGGTATAGCCAGTATACGTGTAAAGAAAGATACTACTGACGATTATTTGGTTGCTGGACGTGGCATGCACCCTGCTCTTGCCGCTTTATCTGCAGTAAGTACATGGAACTCCGGATACATGTTCATTGGTTTCATTGGATTTATCTTCGTGCAAGGGTATTCTGCAATTTGGATTGCTGTAGTTTCAACATTCGGGCAACTATTTGCTTGGATTTGGTTATACAAGTATATTCAGAAAGAAGGTCAAGAAAGAAACTTACGCTCATTATCTTCTCTAGTTGCAAGCAAGAAAGGAGCACCTGAAGCGAGATTAGCAGCGATTCTTTCAGTATTTTTCTTAGCAATCTATGCTGCAGCACAACTTACTGCTGGCGGTGTTGCACTCAATTCAATGCTTGGTTGGTCTGAAATTACGGGTATACTGATTGGATTTGTTCTAGTCGTTGCTTACTGCTATGCAGGAGGAATCAGAGCCTCAATTTGGACTGATGCTGCTCAATCCTCAGTTATGATAGTTGGCTCTACTATTCTGTGCTATGTTGCATTGGGCGAGGTAGGAGGTTTTTCAGGACTTCATGACAAGTTGACTGAGATTGATTCAACCATGGTCAATGTCTATCCATCTGGACTGAAATTTGGAGTTACTTTGTGGATTGCTGCATTCTTCTTGGGTGGCTTAGGAGTTGCGGGACAACCGCAAGTTGTCTCTAGAGTTATGACTCTGAATGATGACTCAGATAGAAAACAAGCAATGGTTTGGTTTTTCGTCTGGCAGACTCCATTTATCGCTCTGATGTTCATCATCGGTCTAGCATGTCGTGCTATTTTCGATGGTATACTCCCAGTAGATGAGGCTGAAGCCGGCCTACCTATGCTTGCCCAAAATCTTAACCCAATTCTCGGAGGAGTTATTCTCGCTTCGATTTTCGCTGCAACTATGTCAACTGCAGACAGTCAAGTTCTTGCCTGCACAGCTGCAATTACTGATGACATCAAACCTGAGTGGAGTCAAGATCATGGTATAACTAAGTCAGTAACAGTGGTAATCGCTGCATTTGCAACTGCTATTTCTGTTGTAGGTCAACAATTCCCCGGATTTGGCGACTCTGTGTTTGCTCTAGTTGTATTCGCTGTTTACGGCCTTGGAGGGATATTTGTCCCTCTTATCTTGATAAGAATGGCTGGCTATGAGCCTGATTCAAAGCACACGACTTCAATGATGATTGCTGCATTACTGGGAGTTCTCGTTTGGACTGTTCTTGGATTTGGTGAATATGTGTTCCCATCTGTACCAGGAATGGGTGCAGCATTTGCGGTTCACTTCGCATACTGTGCGAAAAGAGACCAATCAAATTCCTATCCATTTGGAAGGGTCAAAATACCTACCAATCAGATCTTTGCAGTAGGTGCATCTCTTGCGTTGATTTTTGTTGTAGTTGGCCTAGAAACATCCTATCAAACATTCGCACCTGATGATGATAGTTCATCGAGCCCTAACCCTGATTCAATGTGGAATCTAACAGCAGAATTCGAGCCTCACTTTGAAGAGCAGGTAATCAATATCGGTGATGGATCGGCTGAGAGTTTTCAATTCAACATCCCAGCCGATGCGATTGGTGTCTCATTCATGCTCAATTATTCGGAATCCAATGAAGGAGGGATAGGTAGTCAATGTGATGATGTGGAATCGAGTTATGATGACACTAATGTTCCCAGCGAATTCAGAGTCATGTGGAACCTACAGAACATAACTGGACAGAACTGCGGTGAAAATCCCTTGGGAGGCATCGCCACATGGAGTGGATTCTTACAGACGAACACCTATGAGAACCACCAGATCACGATCGCTGAACTAACTGTGGAGAAGGATGCTGGTGAAATCATCTTCGATGTCACAGTGGACGTGAATCAGGCTACTCCCATCAACGGAGATGGTGGTGAGGAAATCACCTTGATGATGCGTTACAACACGCTAGTCTCTTATGATTTAACTGAGGCTGAATGACATTCCTTCTTTGCCAACCTTCCAGCCTAATTCGGTTACCGGAGTCTCATCCCTGCACAGTGGATTTGTATGGTTTAGATGGATGAATACGATTTCTCCATCATCTTCCCTACGCTCACCAATCATCTGCAATGTTTGTTCTACTGGTGGATGAGGCACCTCAGTTTGGTCACGATGCTTGAGTTCATCTGCACTGTAGAATGTACCATCAATAAGAGCGATGTCTACTTCGAAATGGTTCAGCCAAGCTCTCAAATCATGACCTCTCAATGTTTCTTGCCATGTGTCGTGGTCTGGAAGGAACAGTAGAGTCTTGTCTGCCTTGATTAGATATGCATGCATATCAGATAATTCATTTC
>PAZU01000028.1 GCA_002715725.1 Methanobacteriota archaeon
TCCTCCATCTTCAATTACCTGACGTGCGATTTGCAAGCCAAGTGTGGTTCCACCACAGGACCCTTCCACAGCCAAATGTATGGAGGAATCATCGAGAGAAGGTTTCCATATTGTCATTTAATCACTAATCCAGAGAGATCATCGAAGGGACTTCGGTCTCGTCTTCCTCGTCATTGCTTCCTAGGAGTAAGTCAAGGAGGTCTCCTCCTGAATCATCATCCTCGATTTTTTTATCGGTAATCGCTTTACGTGACCTTGAAAGTCTTGCAGCCATCAATAAATGCGCCTCCAGTTTTCGGGTAGCCTCTCTGTAATCTCTTACTGAAAAATACCCAAGGAATTCACCACCTTCATCAACCACAATTACAGCATCAGGAGAAGTAGTGCTCATTATGTCCAAGCCTTTGGAAAGTGGAGTATTTCCCAGCACTGCAAGAATATTTGTTCTCATTATTTTGTCGACTTTTACTTTGGTAGCATTCAAACCTTCAGCCATCTTTGCAAAAATATCTCTAGCTGTAACTACACCAAGTATGTCTTTACCTTTCTTGACGAGAATTGCATGTTCCGGGTTTCTAGAAAGTTCTTGACAAATATCACTAACCTTTGTCTTAGATTCCACAACAATGTGTTCGTCAGTAATTGACATATCTGCTACTGTTGGCTCTTCCATGGTTAAGCGTAATAGTCGAAAGAAGATATTGGTTTCCCATATTTAGATGGTAATCCATATGACCCAATTGCCCCTCACACAACCATGGCCGGAGAATTACGCAAGGGCGAAAGGATACCGAGAAGACCTTTACCGGAGTTTGCTGAAGCAGGAAATATGGCTACTGGACTAAAGCGTGATGGTCTAATTAGTACTGCTCTAGAAGATACTAACGAATTCGGCCCTCATTCAATGATTCTTTTATTGATGATTGTCGCATCGGTAACCGGTGGAATTCTGCTAGCATTCCGATACTTGTAATCAGTCCAAAAATCGTCTTTTTGTTTGATTAAACAAGGGCAATATACAAACCCTAGACAATCAACCAGTAACCATGAGTGAAGGTTCGGTTAATGTCGAAAGCCGAACTTCTTCCCAAGATAAACGTTGGACGATAATGGCTGCATTGCTTGGAACCAATACTGCAGTACTACTTTTCCAAGGTATTGAACAAGAAGCTAATCCTAAATTTTTAAGAGAAGTCGCATTAACAGTAATAGCAGCAACAATTCCTTTCCAGGGAATTTATTTCTTAATCTACACTTTCTTGCTTGAAAATAATGGTAAGTTAAGTGAGGAAATGATGGATAGGTTGAATCTGGCTTCTGCTCTGTGTCAAGTTATAGCGTATTTTTCCTTACTAGGAATAATTGCTCTATGGTACAGTATGTCTAAAATGGTTGGAATTGCCTTTACTGTTTCATCATTGGTTGCTATGGTTTTGGTTCGTGTCGCAATGAAACAAACAAATGTGAAAAATGAGACTACTGAATAGCACTGCGTGCTAAATCTACAGCTTCATCCACGATTTCACCTGAAACCCCAATGTGGTTTGCTGGGTCGAACATTGCCTCAAGTTCTTCTGCACTAAATGCCGCTGCAATCGCAGGTGTTCGTGCACAAATATCAATCAATTCTTCTCCTTTATCGATTGCTTCAAATGATGCAGATCTAAGAATTTCGTGCGCTTCATCACGTCCAATTCCATGACTAACAAGTTCAATCATTACTTTCTCTGCCATGACCAAGCCTTTCTGACTAGCGATGTTTGCCAGCATTCTATCGCTGTCAACCCAGAGATTAGTTAGTACGTTAGCAGTCTTTGAAATCACATCCTCGCAAAGAGATGAAGCGTGGGAGAGGGTGAACCTTTCACTACTTGAGTTTGCCAAATCCCTTTCGTGCCATAACAAGGCGTTTTCATATGTTGGAATAATGAATGCTCGGACAATTCGAGCTAAACCAGAAGCGTTTTCTGACTTGATCGGATTTTTCTTGTGAGCCATTGTGGAAGAGCCGACTTGTTTTTTCACATCGAATCCTTCTCCTGCCTCTGCAATTTCCGAACGCTGCAAATTCCGAATCTCTTGGAGAATTTTTTCGCAAGTACAAGCAACATTCGATAACCAAGAAATGTATTCAATGTACCTGTCTCTACCGACAACTTGTGTTGTAGCCAATGGAACTTCAAGACCTAAATGAGTTAAAATCAACCTTTGAAGTTCACGAGCTCCTTCGCCTTGAGCAGCACCTGTACCTACTGCTCCAAGGAATTTACCAACTGCGATGCGCGGGGTCGCTTCATCTAATCGAACCAACTGTCTGCGCATTTCGTCAAGCCAAACTGCAACCTTTAACCCGAAAGTGATTGGAACTGCTGCTTGTCCATGAGTTCTTCCCAACATCACAGTATCTCTCTCTCTTTCAGCTAAATCTGCTGTTACAGATATCAAATTACACAGTTCCTTGCGTAAAAGAATAATTGAATCTCTCAATTGTAAACCTACTGCTGTATCAACAATATCATTTGATGTTGCTCCTAAATGAATACACCAACCGGCTTCACCTGCGGCCTCAGCCATTGCCTTAGTCAAAGCCATAATATCGTGACGAGTCTCAGCCTCGATCTCAGATACCCTTTCCTTGGTAACTACTGAAGGCACTGCAATATCTGCAACCTTAGCGTAGTCCTCAGCGGAAACCTTGCCCATTTCTTTGTGAGCCCATACCAATGCCCTTTCAACTTCCAATTGACGTTGGTGTCTACCTAATTCGGACCAAATCTCCTTGAATTCTTGACAGCCATATCGATAGTCGAGAGGACAGAACGCCATGTTTACCCGCTTAGAGGAGAGGACATGAATATTCCGAGTGGGAAAATATTGCATTTTTGACAATTTAATTGAAAGAAAGATGGCCTCTAACGCCATCCCAGTGCTTCTCAAAATCTAATTTTAACTCGCCTGACATATGAGGTCCGGCAATTACCAATGTTTCATATTCTCCCCCTTCACCATCCAAATTAAATCTATATTTCGAAGCATTTAGACTTAGTTGTTGCAAAGATTCATCGTTCAAAACACAACCTAACCATTCACCATCAAGACCTTCGGTTGAAACGCCAGTAATCATAATCTTGAAACCATTAGCCACAAGATTTGACATATGTGAATCACTTGATTGATGCCATAATGGAGTGAATGACTTGATATTCAATTCTTCAGCCATTCTTTCCAAACGAGTTTTTTGATAATCTGAGCGCAATGCTCCGGAAACAATGCCATCGATATCCAATTCGGAAAGTGCAAACTTGAGATCTTCAACTTCCTTTTCCGCCTCACCTTGAGTCTTGACAGGTAACCATTCGCAACCACAGAGTTCTGCTTGAAATTTAACAAGTCTTGTACCAGGTATTTGAAACATCCAAGAGTCTTCTCCTTCGACAATCATTGTCACCAGGTGAGTCACTTCCCATCCCTTACATTGGGCCCACCAAATTGCGGCACTACTATCCTTGCCACCACTAGAGAGAACTGCTACCTTCACATGTGTCGCATCCCGCCAAGGTTGATAAGACCCCGACCCGGACACCCACCATAGGTGGACACTTTGCAGCCGAGCGGAAGAGGATATGACCATGGAATTACCACATTCAGCCCAGATGGAAGATTGTTTCAGGTTGAATACGCTAGAGAAAGCGTGAAGAGAGGAACTACAACTGCTGGACTGAAATTCAGAGATGGAGTAGTTTTAGTATGTGACAAGAGAATTGCTAGTCGCCTAATTATCCCTGAATCAATTGAAAAGATGTTCAAGATTGATGGTCACGTTGGTATTGCAACCAGCGGACTTGTTGCAGATGCACGACAACTTGTTGCTCGTGCTCGCGTTGAAGCCCAGATAAACAGAATCACATATGCGGCTACAGTTCCTGTAGATATCCTGACAAAGAAAATTTGTGATTTCAAACAATCATTCACTCAGTACGGGGGTTCGAGACCATTTGGAACTGCTCTACTAATCGGAGGAGTTGATGATAATGGAATCCATCTATTCGAAACAGATCCATCTGGAGCGTACCAGTCTTACCACGCTGGTGCAATCGGCAGTGGAAGAAACACTGTTATCGACTACTTTGAGAAGAATTGGAAGGAGAACTTAACTCTTAACGCTGCTATGAAACTCGGTCTAGAAGCTCTAAGGAATGCTAACGACCAAGAGTTGAATCGTGATGCTGTAGAAGTCTCGGTGATCGATTCAGAAGGTTACAGAATTCTCGACAGAGATGAAGTAAACAAGCAAATTGACCGTCTCAAACCTCTTGAGGAGTGAAACCGATTATGGTTAGCCTAGACTCTGCAGTCTTGGCACGCTGGGAATACGGTGGAAAGCGATACGAAATTCTCGTAGATCCAGACCTTGTCGATGCATTTCGCCAAGATCCATCAAGCGTCAATATGGATGACTTTCTTGCAACTGATGAAGTGTGGCATGATGCAAGAGGCGGAGATCGCCCTACTGAAGAGGCAATTGAGTCAACTTTTGGTACACAAGAAATCGATGAGATTACAGCAATAATTCTCGAAAAGGGAAATATCCAACTGACAACAAATCAAAGGAAAGAAATGGTTGAGCAAAAGCGCCAATTGATTATTCAAGAAATTCATTCCACTGCTATTGATCCGAAAGCAAAATCACCTCATCCCAAAACTAGAATCGAATTGGCTTTGGAGGAAAGTCGATTTTCTGTGGACCCTTTCAAACGCCTAGATGTTCAGGTTAAAGAGGCGATTAATTCGCTTAAATCTTTGATACCATTATCATTCGAACCAGTTAGAATTGCATTCCGAATTTCTGGTTCTGGTTACGGCAAAACAAGTAAATTTTTGCGACCTTATCTAGACAAAGATGAATGGCTTTCTAATGGAGATTGGGCGTGTATTATACAATGCCCCCCTGGCATGGCAGGAAATCTGATTGGTAAGGTAAAAAGCGTTGACAGCGACTCTGAAGTTAAAGAATTGTGACTTGTGAGCCAAGCGTCTGCTTTATCATGGGTTGGCGGGTCGCCCGACACGGAGACAAAGAGATGTCAGGAGCAACAAAAGGCGCCGAGCTGCGCCTCGTGACTCCTGGAGAGGCCATCGGGGCTTCATCAGGAGTGCGAGCAGGAACAGGTACCCTAATCGTGGGGGACAACATTATCGCAACCAAAGTCGGTTGGGTAAATAACAAAAATGGAGTCACTTCAGTAGACCCAATTCATTCAGCATACATGCCTAGGTCTGGAGACCTAGTGATCGGCGTAATCGAGAGTGTTAGAAACAATCTATGGTTTGCCGATGTAAATGGTCCATTCAATGGATTATTACCGATGTCATTGGCACCGTGGAAAGTTGAATTCGGGGCTGCGCGTCAACAGATGGATATTGGTGACATAATGTTAGCTAGAGTCCAGGAAGTGGACGAAGCACACAATATAGTACTAACAATGAAGGGTGTTGGACTTCGTAGATTGAAAGAAGGCATCATGTCAGAAATTTCAATGAATCATATTTCACGTCTAAGAGGAGATGGAGATTCAACTCTAAGACAATTGAAGGAAGTCAGCGATTGTAGAATAATCGTTGCTGAAAACGGAAGAGTTTGGGTTGATGGTGACTCAGACGGAATCTCATTCATGCGCACAGTACTCGAACTAGTGCGTAACGATGGCCACATGGCCACATTCAATGCTTCACTGGAAGCATTAATCGAGGAAAGGAGGAATGCTTGATGGGCGGATACGGAGATGTACAACTATTACGTGATGATGGACTGCGATTAGATGGTCGTAAAGTCGATGAAATGAGAGAAGTTAAAGTTGAAGCTGGAGTTCTTCCGGCTGCTGATGGTTCTGCTTGGGTAAAGCATGGACTGAACGTAGCGGTTTGTGCTGTATATGGACCAATGGAAGCCCACCCTCGTAAGATTCAGAGACAAGACAGAGCAGTTATTGACGTTCGCTACAACATGGCACCGTTTTCAACAAGTGATAGAATTCGACCAGGTTTCAATCGACGTTCAAGAGAGATTAGCAAAGTTACTGCAGAAGCTCTAGAGAGTGTAGTCTTGGTAGAAAGATATCCTCGCTCGAAAATTCGTGTAGAAATCGAAATCCTTGCTGCTGAAGCAGGAACACGATGTGTCGGAATTACTGCTGCTGCTGTCGCATTAGCAGATGCTGGAATCCCAATGCGTGATTTAATCGTCGGGGTTGCAAGTGGAAAAATCGAGGATACTGTAGTGCTAGATCTTGACAAGGCTGAAGACAATTACGGGCAGGCTGACCTTCCTATGGGAATTCTGCCTACTACTGGAGAAATCGCTTTCTTGCAAATGGATGGTGACCTCTCGGTTGAAGAATACAACACATGTATGGAATATAACATGAAGGCGGCCAAAGAAATTCACGAATTGATGGTGGATGCGCTCAAGCGCAGATATGTCGAGAAAAATGGAGGTGAGGCTTGATGGTTGAACTAGTTCCAAGTTTGTTGCGACAAGAGCTGACATCTTTGGCAGAAAAGGATGAACGCATAGATGGTAGAGGTCGCTGGGAATCACGTGACATCGAGTTGGAAACAAACTGTCTATACAATGCAGAAGGTAGCGCTAAAGTCACTTGGGGAGGGACCATAATTTATGCTGGTGTGAAGTTCGAAATGAGAACTCCATGGCCAGACCGTCCAACTCAGGGTTCCTTGATGTGTGGGGCAGAACTTCGTCCTGTTGCAGGCCGCAAATATGAGCCTGGGCCTCCATCACCTCAATCCATAGAATTGGGAAGAGTTGTTGACAGAGGAATCAGAGAATCTGGATGTATTGACATGGATGCACTTTGTATTATTCCTGGGGAAAAGGTTCTAGGAATTATGATCGATATTCACGTACTTTCAGACAAAGGGAATATCTTCGATGCATGTGCTCTTGGTGCAATAGCTGCACTGAGAACCGCAATCGTACCAGCAGAACGTTTTGACATAGGGGAAGACTATCCTCTTGCAGTCTCAATGACACCGACAATGTGCTCATTCACTAGAGTTGGTGGAAGATATGTTCTAGATGCTAATGAAGAGGAAGAATTGGGTGGAGATGAGAGAATTCACATCACTTTAGGAGATGAAGGGCACCTACATTCACTTCAGAAGGGGTTAAAGGGAACTTTCACGCCGGCCGAATTCGACGAGATACTCGGGGTCGCTCAGCAGCGCTGTGCTGAACTCGCAGAACTGGTCAACTCTAAGGAGGAATGAACATGGCAAAGCGAACACAGAAGGCTGGCGCAACCGGTCGTTTTGGTGCAAGATATGGTGTTAGCGTTCGACGTAATGCTGGCATGGCCATGAAGAAGAAATCCGCGAGGTACACATGCCCTACATGCCAGTACCGCACAGTTAGGCGCAAGTCTATTGGTATCTGGCACTGTACTAAGTGTGGCTACACATTTGCTGGTGGAGCCTGGGAACCTTTTACCCGTGCTTCAGATGCAAATAACAGAATCATTCGCCGCAATGCAGACGGTGCAACCACTGCAGACATGGCGTTCATAGCTCAGCAAGCTGCGATCGAATACGAACGCGCAATGAACGCTGGTGAACTAGAAGAAGAGGAGTGATTCCTTTGTGGTCAGTCCGCCTATCGGTGGATTCTCATCATGCTAAATCTCTAGCATCTAGTTTGTCAAGTGAAGAAGATGTAGCAGTAAACGGTGATAATTTCAGTTTCATACTTGAAGAAAGTCGTGCGAAAGATGCTCGAGCTATGTGGAATACTAGAATGAGATCTCTTATCATTGCTAGAAAAGTAATCGAAGTGATGGATTCTTGAACCCCAAGCATGTGAGGACTAAACATGGAATCAGCTCAGCAACTACAAATGGTCGTGGCAGAAGTTCAAGGTGCAAGACAGCAAGTTGCTTCATTAAACGCCCAACTAAGAGAATTAGAGGGAACTATTGCGGCTGTAAAAAATCAGCCCGAGGACATGTCTCTGCACCGTCAAATGGGTTCGATATTAGTAGAAGTAGAAGATAGAGACCAGTTAATTTCCGATTTAGAAACAACCCTCGAACAGATGAAAGCCGCTGTAGAAACCATGGGTAAGCGAGAAGCTGAACTGGTAGCTACATATGAAAAGCTGAAGCAATCTTTAGAGGGATGAATTTGGAAGATTTAGCCAACTGGATTGTGAAAGCTGCATCAAACGGTGCAGTACCCGTTCTCACCGGAAGAAACGGTGACATGGACACAATTGGTTCAGCGATTGCTCTAGCATCTTCAAACCCTAACCTATTGGCTTGTGGTTTACATATTGGAAAACTAGCAAAGAAAATATGTCAAGAACTAGATGCACCATTCAGAAAATTGGCAAAAGAGCCATCATGGCCGGCAAAAATGGGTGGAATAATCATAGTCGATGCTGCTTCAGAATCTCAAACTGGTGTAGTTTTACCAAAAGATGTGCCAATATGTGTAATTGACCATCATGATACATGTGATTGGGAATTTGGAGAAAATGACCTCGAGTTTCGAATTAACGCTCGTGCAACTACACAAATTGTTTTCCAGTACCTAAAGAAGAATGCACCTGGTGCTCTTACTGATGAAGTACGTAAACTCTTACTTGCTGGGCTGATAACTGATACTGGTAGGTTCAAACATGCAGACCAAGCATCTCTAAAATGCGCATCTGAAATCCTTGATGGTGCCGGATTCGAGTATCAAGAATTCGTAGAGCACATCCAATCAGAGGAAATTAATTCTAGTGAACGTGGAGCTATTTTGAAAGCGCTTTCAAGATGCCAGTCAACTGAATGTGGCAAGTGGAATCTCGTTCACACTTACGCCGGAATACATGAAGGGAAAGTCGCTGGAATATTGATTCAAGCAGGTGCAGAAATTGCAATTGTATCCAGATATAGAGATGGCGAAACTAGATTGACTGCTAGAGCCACAAGACTTGCAACTATCAGTGGCGTTCACTTGGGAGAGATCATGCAAGAACTTTCTCAAACAATCGGTGGAGAAGGTGGGGGCCATGATGGTGCTGCAGGTTGGACCGGGAAAAGCGACAGAGTGGCTGCAGAGACTGCGTTCATCAATTTATTAGCTAAGACTAGGAGGGACCAGAATTGAATCCAGAAGAAATCATTCATGCTTATGAAAATGGTGAAAGGGATTTGCAACCATTACTTGAAAAGATGGGTTGGGAGAGTTGGCTTGGAGTTGCAGAACTTGGTATAGTCATGGATAGTGACATAGTCGAATTCTTAGAAGATAAATTGACACCTGCGGAATCCAAAGTACTTGATTTGGTCAAGAAAAGAGTGGCAGGCGAATTAGATTTAGATTCTATAGAAGAAGCCCTTAAAGTTGCAAGAAGCCCCGAAACAAGAGATTTAGCCCTAGAGGGACGATTGCGAATGGAGAGGGGATTGGTTCATTTTGAAAATGGTCAAACCGAGGATGCTAGAGATGATTTGACATGGGCTGAAACTAGATTAAAATCTGTAGCTAAAGCCAGTAGGGATCACGACATATCATTACTCAACAAAGCAGCATTCCACCTTTCCATTGAAGAGCCCATGATGGCATTACATGTACATGGTGAAATTTCTCGAAATGCGGGACATGCAAATGAAACTATTGCAATATCCAGAATTCAAGCTGCTAGAATTCATTTAGCATTTGGGCACATTTTCGATGCTGCAAGATGTGCATTCAATGCACATGCTCACGCAATGATTGCTAAACAAATAGAATTGGCTGTTGAATCAGGAGCTATATTTGTTGAGATTTCATCAGGATTCATAAGTGAGGAGGCCGATAAATTTGCAGACCAAGTTGTAGAATCTAAGCCTCTTTCTGCAGGCGAATCCCCTCCAATTCTACAAGTACATCCTGATGACATATATGGGGTACTGGAATGGTGTGTAGAAAATACTCATGAAGGATACTCTGGTGAAGAGAGACCTGACCTTAGAGCGTTAGTTATGCTAGCAAAAAGGCTCAATCGTGCTGAATTATTTGCTGATTTACTTTCATCTCCCCAAGAAGTAGACGATGCACTTCTTGCTGCGCTCTGTGCATCATTAAGTGAAGGAAAATCTGCCGAAATTTGGACTGAAAGAGTTACAGAAATAATGACTCTGAAGGAAATCTAAAGCATAGACTGTGCTTTGAGCATCCACTCTTCTGCCCAAGACTCTCCCGAAGTAAATAGGGAGCGGGCCATGAAAAATGCTTCAGCTGCTTCACCTGCTTCGATAAGGTCTTGCAACCGCTTCAACTCTAGATTAATTGGCTCGTCTTCAGTCACTTCTTCTTCAGCTACTGGTACTACAGAAACTGTATGTGACAAATTCTGCATTCTAGATAGGAAGTCTGCACGTGTTTCTAGAGATGGGCCGCTCCAAGGAACTG
Source organism: Methanobacteriota archaeon (assembly GCA_002715725.1). GTDB lineage: Archaea > Thermoplasmatota > Poseidoniia > Poseidoniales > Poseidoniaceae > MGIIa-K1. Next base: position 10,456 of record PAZU01000028.1, read on the forward strand.
CTTTTTCACCATCCATTGCACCCTTAAGCCTAGAAAGGAAAAGGTCACGAACTAGTTCAGTTGGTCGAATTTGTTGTACATGGTCATAACATAACCAAGCCTGGTCTATTTCCTCTCGACGTTCGTGCAACCTTCCTAATTCCATCCACAACTCATGATTTGCAGGTCTATGAGCAAGCAAGTGGTGCACAAGTTCGATGAACATATCTTCATGACCTGCACTCCTAATGCGTTCCAATCTCCTACCATAGATTATGTTCGCACGCTGGTCTGTAAAATCTAGACCTTTGCACCTGGATGCAAAATTGTCTAAACTCTCCGCGTCCAATTTGTCAAACCAGATTTCTGGCTCCAAGGAATCTGTCAGGAATGCTGCCTCTAGTAATTCGAGACCCACTTCCATGTGATCTACGCCTTTGAGTTGCCCTAATTGATTGGCATCGCGACCTAATACAACAAACAAATCTTCCAAAACAAGTGACAAGCCTTCCCCATCTTGCCGCATGTGTTTAATTTCTGCTAAACAGCGCCAATTACGTTCATCAGTAAAATCATGCAAAACCGCTTGTTGTGCATTCTGTTCAGCCCATGCTAAGTTTTCGTCTTTGCGTTCAGGATCCTTTCTTGCCAATTTGACAAATCTATCAGCCTGTGAACGGTGTCGACTTCCCAAATTCCTGCGAGGGTGCTGAAGGATGGAAGCACTATCCATTGAATCAACTCACTGAACTGACATGAAACCTGAACGGTCATAACCCCAAGGTATAGTTGCATCAATACCAATCTTAGCAGTATTTCCATCATTTAGCCGAGATGGGTCAAGGCTCGAACCCTTCTGATTTGATAGAATAATTGAATCTGAATCTGGCTGCCATCTTGTCATCATAGCCCATTCCACTCTAACAGGGTCTGTAATGTCAATGTCTTCATCGACAATTGTTACCATTTTCATTGAACGATGACCATCTAAAGCGGCTTGAATGGCACGCTTTCCATCGCCTTCATTTTTGACTCGAATCTTGACAACTGCGGCCAACCAACCTCCTCCTCCTTCAGTCATATGAACATCCAAGCACTCACAAACTTCGCTAACTGCTGATTTGATTGTAGGTGCTCTAGGCAACCCCATCAGGGTCTTGTGTTCCGCCTCAGCTGGAATCAAAGCATGAAATATCGGGTTTGTTCTGTGTGTTATTCCATCAATTTCTATGACTGGTTCTTGACGAATATCGTCAACTGTACCTGTGATGTCGACATAAGGTCCTTCGTCATCATTTTCGGTTGTGATGCGGCCCCACATAGCATATTCAGCATTTGCTGGAACTTGGATACCGTTAGGCAATGAAAGCAATTCTAATGGCTTCCCATACACTTTTTCATGTAGCGCTGATGCTATTGTTAACTCATCGATATTTGTATCAAATGACATTGCTGCTGCAAGTAGAACTACTGGATCAGGGGCGTTGATTACTGCAACTTTGACCTGCTCTCCTACAGCTCTAGCTTCTCCAGTCATAGTATGGAGATGCCTTGGGACTATTCGAGCAACTAGGTGGTTGTCATCTCGCAGAAATTGGCGATGGAATGACATGTTTCTGATTCCACCATATTCAGCAATAATTACGCTTGATGACATGTACCTGCCTCTATCCTCTCTCCAATGATGAGGAATTGGCAAATCGGTCAGTTTTGGAACGTTTTGGGTATTTTCCATGACCGGTCCAGTTTCAACAATTTTCGGCTCGCTGGGGTTTTCCATCGCCCAGCCCAGTAAATCAATAAATTCCTCCGGCTCAATCGAAAGTGCCGCACAAAGACGAGGCCTTGTCAGTAGGTTTACTGCAATTTTATGCCCGGGTGCTTCGATAATATTTTCAAACAACAAAAGGTCATGACCTGTTGATTTCGATTTGTCAAAAACCCCATGCAGCACGCTTGTTGGTTCTTCGACAGCAGTGGCTGCTCCCAGCAAATCACGGAATGCCATGGCACCGTCCTGTAGGGTTATAACCATGAACATTGGCACTAGAATTCGGCTGCGAGTGCATCATTTGACCATTGTTTTCCAATCGGCACCATGAAATAGGGGGGGTAGGTCGGCAAGTTGCTTCTCTGGAGTTTTATACATGGGTCGTGGATTGTTCGCAGGAACCAAGATGGCAAAGGACCGCCAAAAGTTTAGGTGGTCTGACCGTAGATACAAGAAGCGTATGCTCAAGTCTAGAGCTAAGCACGACCCACTAGCAGGTTCAACACAAGCCAAGGGTATCGTTATCGAAAAAGTCGGTATTGAGGCTAAGCAGCCTAACTCGGGTATTCGTAAGGCGGTCAAGATTTCACTAATCAAGAACGGAAACAAGTTGACTGCATTCGCACCAGGCGACGGTGCTATCAATTTCATAGATGAGCACGACGAAGTTATGGTCGAAGGAATCGGTGGACGCATGGGACGTTCTTACGGAGATATCCCTGGAGTACGCTACAAGGTAATCCAAGTAAACGGTGTTTCATTAGATGAAATGGTTCGTGGACGAAAGGAAAAGCCTGTTCGATGAGTTGGAGTGATTGTGATGAGTGACGAAGTCGAAACACAAGAGGAAGAACCTGTCGAAGAAGTAAAGCCAATCGCTGGTATTGGAACACTAGTTTTCGGTAAGTATGATGCTGCTGAAGTAGTATGCAGAGATCCTGGACTAGCACCTTACATCAATCTCTCAACAGTTGGTGTACCGCACACTGGCGGCCGACACGCAAATGCATGGTTCGGTAAAGCTCGCTTATCTGTCGTAGAACGTTTCACTAACAAGTTAATGCGCACTGGCAAGTATACTGGTAAGAAAATGGGTGCTTTGAAGGCGTTTGAGACAGCATTAGATTCAATGGCTGCTAAGAGTGGAGAAAACCCATTGCAAGCATTCGTAGACGCAATTTGTCATGCCGCTCCTATGGAAGAGATTACTCGTATCAAGTTCGGTGCGGTTTCTCAGCCAAAAGCAGTTGACAGTTCACCTTCACGAAGGCTTGATGTCGCTCTAGCAAACCTAGCCAAGGGCGCACAACAAGGTACATCCAAATCTAAGAGAACACTCACTCAATGTATTATCAATGAACTAACCAAGGCTAGTGCTGGAGATGTAACATCTTTCGCAGTTTCCAAGAAGGAAGAAGTTCAACGTATTGCGGCTAGTGCAAGATGATAGCATAATCAGCATACAGCAAACTACTTCGCAAATTTTGTGGAGTTGATTTGATAAACCCCTTCAAGGTGGCGAGAACAGACGAGAGTCAGGTGATTCACCATGGGCCGTAAAGAAGACAACATCAAGAAAGCAACTGAAGTTATGCACATCCTACCACAGATTCGCAACTTGTGTATCGCTGCTCACATTGACCACGGAAAGACAACACTTTCTGACAACCTAATTGCAGGTGCAGGAATGATGAGTGAAGATTTAGCTGGTAAGAGCCGTGTTCTAGATTTCGATGAACAAGAAAGTGCTCGTGGAATCACAATCAACGCAGCCTCAGCATCTATGGTTCACTCTGTTGATGAAACTGACTATTTGATCAACCTAATCGACACACCGGGTCACGTTGACTTCGGTGGTGACGTTACCCGTGCAATGCGTGCTGTTGACGGATGTTTCATTCTAGCTTGTGCTGTTGAAGGACCAATGCCTCAGACTGAGACTGTTGTAAGGCAGGCTTTGAAAGAGAAAGTAAAGCCTGTATTATTCATCAATAAGGTTGACCGCTTAATCAATGAATTGAAAGTTACTCCTGAAGACATGTTGAAGAGATTCGAAGAAACTATCAAGAAAGTTAACAAATTAATTCATTCATTTGCTCCTGAAGGTATGGAAAAGAAATGGCAAGTAAGCGTTCTAGATGGAACTGTTGCATTCGGTTCTGCATACCACAACTGGGGAATTACAATCCCTTACATGAAAAAGTCAGGAGTCTCAATGACTGAAATTTTCGAGTACTGTAACAATGAGGACCAGAAGACTCTGGCCAAAAAGGCTCCAGTTCATGAAGTTCTTTTGGACATGGCTGTTACAAAGTTGCCAGGACCTGTTGAAGCACAACCATACCGTATTCCTAACATCTGGAATGGAGACCTAGAGTCATCTATTGGTAAGGCAATGATCAAATGTGACCCTGAAGCCGAACTTGCCATGATGATTACCAAGATTTGGATGGACCCTCACGCTGGTGAAGTTGCAGTAGGAAGACTATATTCTGGTGCAATCAACCAAGGTGAATCTGTATTCGCCATCGGTGCTGCAAAACCAGAACGTGTTCAGCAAGTGAGCATGATGGTTGGAGGAGATAGAATTCCAGTACCAAAGGTAGTAGCAGGAAATATCGCTGCAATAACTGGTATCCGCTCTGCAGCCGCTGGTGTAACATTGTCTCGTGACAAAGATTTCACTCCATTCGAAGCAATTAGGCACTACTCAGACCCTGTAGTTACCGTAGCGGTTGAGCCAAAGAGTATGAAGGACCTTCCAAAGTTCATCGATGCTCTAAGGTCACTTGCCAAATCTGACGCTTCGCTTCAAGTTATGACTAATCAGGAAACTGGAGAGGCTCTATTAGCGGGAATGGGAGAACTGCACCTTGAAATCACTGTTTACAGACTAGAAGAAGAACAGAACATCAAGGTAAAGGTCAGTCCACCAATTGTTGTATACAGAGAATCTGTAGAAGGAAACAACAAGGGACGCTCATTCGAAGGAAAGTCACCTAACCGACACAACAGATTCATGATCGAATGTGAACCACTTTCCACTGAAGTTGTAACTGCACTAAGAGAAGGACACTTCGGAACTGGAACTGTCAGGTCTGGAGATGCTAAAGAACTCGGAAGCAAATTCGGTGAATTTGGAATGAACAAAGACCTAATGCGCAAGACTTACGCAATTAATGGAACTAATTTACTAGTCAATGACACTAAAGGTATTCAAGGACTTCACGAAACTCGTGAATTGATTATCGAAGCTTTCAATGAAGTCTGTAAGAAAGGACCAGTTGCAGATGAACCAGTTATGGGAATGATGGTTAGACTAGTCGATGCAAAACTACACGAAGATGCAATTCACCGTGGACCGGCTCAGACTATTCCTGCTGTTAGAAATGCAATCAAGGGTGCAATGCTACGTGCACGCACTGTATTGATGGAGCCTATGCAGAGATCCCATGTCAGCGTTCCTAACGACTGGCTTGGTCAAGTCACTCGTGAAATTACCAACAGAAGAGGTATCATCGAAGATATGCCATCTGAAGGTGAGGCTACAACTGTTATCGGAACACTTCCAGTGGCTGAAACTTTCGGATTCTCCAACGATATCCGTGCTGCTTCTCAAGGTCGAGCGGTTTGGAACTCGGAAAATATCGGTTTCGAAATGCTACCTCCTCAATTGTTCGGCAAGGTTGTTGGAGAAATCCGTACACGTAAGGGATTGAAGCCAGAACCAAATCCAGAGTCTTACTACTCTGATTGATTCAGTTGATTTGATTGCTCAATGAGGGAAACCTATGGGCAGGTTGCTGGGGATATTTACCTCGAATGGTGGTGTCCCAAAACTTCCAGTTGATTCTGCACAAATAGACAACAATGGAATAGTTGGTGACGCTTGTAACAGCAAAAAGCACCACGGCGGTCCAATGAAGGCAATTTGTATTTTAGAGAATGAACTATTGGTCAAGTTACAATCCGAAGGTCATCCAATCCAAGCAGGTACAACCGGCGAAAACATGCTCGTTGAGGGTTACAATTTAGAGGTAGGGAAAGTGTTTGATGTTGGTGAGGTTCGACTTGAGGTTGTATCAGATGCCACACCTTGTTGGAAAATAGCAGATTCATTCACTGAAGGAGATTACAGCAGAATGTCCCATCAGAAATATCCAGGGGAAACGAGATGGTATTGCAAGGTATTGGAAACCGGTAAAATCAGTATATCCGGTTGAGTTGGTAATCTGTCAACTCTCTTAATGCCCTAAGTGCTGGATTATCAGAAATTCGATCTAGACAGTCGTGTGCTTTACGATGGTAAGATTCAGCCTTTACTTTTGCATATTCAATTGAGCCTAAATCATGCAATGCTTGGTGGCCTCTAGCAACTTGCTCCGCAGTAACATTCTCACCCTTTCCTAGAACTGCAAGCAAATCATCCTTTGACTGTGAAGGAGGTTGTCTCAGTGCGTGAATTACCATCAACGTTCGTTTTCCTTGAGCTACATCACTTCCACTAGGTTTTCCTAAAGTATCTGAATCAGATAAAACATCGATTAAATCGTCCATCAACTGGAAACACAATCCTAGTGCAAGACCCCAGTCATGCATACACTGAATCACATCTTCATCCGCACCTGCAAGGTGTGAACCGACTTCGGCACAGGTAAGGAACATTGCAGCAGTCTTACCATGAATCATCTCAATGTACTCTTCTTCAGAAACGACTTCACGATTTTCAAATTCGATATCGAGTTGTTGTCCCTCGCTACACTTGCGGACCATTCTACCAATTCGCTTGACTAAGAATGGCAATAGTTCTGGCTCAATACCTTCTGCAACGGCCATTGCCTCGAATGCAATCGCTAGCATAGCATCCCCTGCATTAATCGCAGTTGGTAAATCATAAGCAACATGCACTGCAGGTCGACCACGGCGAACATCATCATCATCCATAATGTCATCATGTACTAGTGTGAAATTGTGAATAATTTCAATCGCTGCTCCAACATCAAGTAAACCTGAATGAGTATCGCCCACTGCTTTAGCAACTAACCATGGTAATGTTGCTCTTAATCGCTTTCCGCCACCCTCTAAAAGATGCATCATAGCGCCAGATAATCGAGTTAATTTGCTGTGGGTTAAAGCACGCTCGATTCGACTTTCGACCAATTCCTTGACTTCAGAAATGCTGGTTGATAAATCTCCACCAATTGCATTTGGCAACATATGTGAAACATCACCCATGTCATGAATCAAATCATCTGGCTTTACGCAACCAGGCCTCCACCAGTCATCATTCATTATTCTAGCAGCAATACAGCGGAACCACGGAGCAATCACATTTTCAGGATCATCTGCAACTAACATTTCTTCCAAATCCTCTTGAGAAACCCATTTGATATCACTAACTTCATTCGGATTCGGGTTTACATCAACATCGGTATGAATTACTAAGCAATGGTCTACCTCTCTCTCGATCCAATCTTCATCTTGACGTGCTTGATATCTCATTTTTGTTATAAATTCAAACTTCTCCAAGGGGACCTGTGAAGGATGAATTCCCAATTCCTGTTCCAACTTCCTAACAGCTGCTCTCTTTACCCCAAGGGCATCTTTCAATTCCATTTCTTCTTCTGAATGGAGTGGATGTGAACAGCAAGAATTGGCCCATACATTAGGGAATGTTATCTTATGAGATGCCCTTTTCTGAAGCAACAAACGACCAGTTGAATCGAAGAGCATGACGCTGAATGCTCTATGGATTTCACCATTACCATGGTGACTATCAAACTTAGAAATTGGGCCAACGACCTCGTCACTTTCCGTAACTTGTATCACGGCTTCAGCCATCAATGACTCTTGTACTGAATCAGAACCTGCCAGTGCTTCCGAGGCTTCAGCCTCGATTTGCATGGTCGGAACATCCTCAATGCCATAGCCTGACATACACTCACCGTACAACCGGTTTCGCGTCCACTACATCAACAGTTCCCTAGAACTATTCTAGTTCCAATAACGGGAAAACCCTCAATTGCATCACTAACTCTTTGTGGAATCTCACCGTTGACTAAAATCACATCAACTCCTTTAGATGCAATCATCGCACCCCTCGCAGCCTTCAATCCAATGCCTCCTGTGACATCTATGTCGACAGCATGCTCACCTTCAAATTCCATTTCGGGATGCCACACTTCGATTAGATCATCTGGGCCTGCCTTACTCGGAGGCACACGTAGTATTCCATCAACTTCTCCAATGGCAAAAATAGCCCGTTCAACTCCAGACAGTTCAGTGGCATATCTAAGCATTAAATCATCTCCAGAAAGGATTCCGAAATCCTTCACATAATCATCAACAACATCACCATAAACCACTGTGACACCATCATGAATTGGTAGATTACCAGAAAAATTGGGGCCGGTACCTTTAGCCCATTTGTGAGGAGGGAATGATTTCACATCTAGGCCCTTTGCTTGCAAAGCAGTTACTACAATTTGGTTTAATTCCAACATGTCATTTCGTACATCTTGAACTGCTTCATCTTGTTCGATTCCTTCAATTCGTCCATCTGCTAAGCGATATTTCTTGGCCTTCATGTGACCAAATGACCCCGCACCGTGTACAATTACCAAATTTTTATTTGAGTTTTTACAAACCTCTGCAAGTGATTCAATCACTCCTTGATTGACAGTACACAACTTGTCTTTGTGGGTGATTAATCCTCCTCCCCACTTGATGACAACCGTGCCGCCCATGCATATGCCACACATTTCCTACTAATGTGTGCATTGGATTTACATGGGAGTCTGGATACGGCACTAACATGACCGAGTCACCAACAGTGGATGAGTTCATCCGACACATGCAAACTGAATTAGATGCATGTGAAGATATTGTTGACAAAAAAGAGAGACAAAACCGACAATGGCAAATTGAGTCGTCACTGCTTTTGGCAATTGATTTCGCTAACAAATTCAAGGAATTAGCTAAACTCGGACAAAATCCAATTCAAATTGTTCAGGCATTGGCAACCCAAGACCCAGATTCAGCAAAAATTGCCAAACAAGTTATCGCTATAGCAACTGGGTTATGCCCGCATTGTGGCGCAACTATGGAAGCAGATCTCGATTTCTGTCCTAGTTGCGGAAATTATGTGGAATAATTACTCTTCTTCCCACATTGCAATCATGTCTTGGATTGAAGGGTCATCTTCTTCAACATGATACAAGTAGTCTGGAGGCATTTCTTCACAAAGGAAAACTGTCTTTCCAGCACGCCAAATAGTGAATCCATCTGCAATTGCTCGAGTTGTATCAACTTCCAAAATTGCTGGACGATTAATTCGAACATGCCCTGCTTCCATGGCATTGGAAATTGTCTTTGACAAGTGAACATGCTTTCTATCACCTGCTGTTATTCCGTATTCCATGTGAGTTGCAACTGTTTCTGGATCGCATGGCCAGTACAAAGCTTCGGGAATATCATCAGTAGGTAAGTCCAGTTCTAATTCAATGGAATGTCCGTATGTAGCTCTGATCATTTCACCTTCAACCTGGTATCGACCTTTATCGTCAGCATTTGCTATTGCTTCGAAATGCCAACCACGTAACCAGTGGAAATGTCTTCTCTTATTCTGGATTGCTTCGGAGAGTTCACGGGAATTGACCCATCCATTTAGGTCCATCTCAACTCCAAACTTTTCAGGAGCATGACGTAGCACTAATGCCAACATTCTTCCCAAACTGTTTGCTTCACGGTCGGACATGATGAATTTACCTTCTTCATTACAAACTGGACAATTACTGCCAGTAAAGTGTCCGTTGTTGATTGCGCAAGAGCGCTTCTTACATTGACGCAACATATCTCGGGCTGACAGCAACCCCTTCATAATCAGTTCTATCAACTGAGATAAATTTCAGGGCAATGATGATGAAAGCAGACCGATTGGACAGTTCATGCGAGCAGTAATTTCAGACTACTTGCGCACGCCTTTCCACAGAGCACACAAGGGCGACCTAGCGTCATTTAGGCCTGAAGACATGTTGGAAGCGACTGTTAGAAATATAATTGAAAGAAATAATATTGATGTGAATGACATTGAAGACTTAATGTTAGGATGCGCATATCCAGAAGGCGTTCAAGGATTGAACCTTGGGAGAATCGCCACCTACCTACCTCAACTCCCCAACTCCATTCCTGGAATGACAACAAATCGTTTGTGTGGCTCTTCAATGCAAGTTGCACATACTGCAGCAGGCTCGATAAAAATGGGCTCTGGTGAACTTTTCTTGACAGCTGGTGTTGAAACTATGTCTTTAGTGAAAAGGGGTGGATGGAATAGAGACCTACACCCTGGAATAGAATCAAAATTTCCGGACGCATATATCTCGATGGGTTTGACTGCAGAAAATCTTGCTAATGATTATTCAATATCTCGAACAGAACAAGAAGAATTTGCCCTTCATAGCCACAATAAGGCACTGAGTGCGCAAAGTAACGGGATGCTTACTAATGAAATCGTGGCAGTTAAATCTGAAGGAAAAGTTGTGGAAATTGATGGATGCATAAGAGAAACTTCTGTCGAAAAAATGTCTAAACTACCTCCAGCATTCATAGAAAATGGAACAGTTACAGCTGCAACATCCTCACCATTAACAGATGGTGCTGCTTGCAATCTAATTTGCTCGGAAAAGTATGCTCAAGAGAATAGTATTGCCAGCCTTGCCGAGATTGTCTCAACTGCAGTTGTTGGAGTTCCACCTCACATAATGGGAATTGGGCCAGTAGAATCTTCAAAGAAGGCCCTAGCCAGAGCTGGCATTTCAATGGATGACGTAGATGTGATTGAATTAAATGAAGCTTTTAGCGCTCAGTCAATCGCTGTATTAAGAGACTTAGATCTTGAATCTGATGATAAAAGACTCAATATTGATGGTGGAGCATTAGCAATCGGTCACCCATTAGGTGCAAGTGGTGCACGAATACTCGGCAAAGCCGCATCTTTACTGAATAGAATTGATGGCGAATATGCGTTAGCATCAATGTGTATAGGCGGAGGAATGGGAATTGCTACAGTTTTGCGTAAATATGAATGATAACCTTCATCATATATCGCATTTGTACCTAAAATATGGGTATCCGAAAGGGGCGTAAAGAAGCGTTCGAAAATCTAAGCATTAGCGAAGAAGGAGACTGCCCTCGCTGTGGGGGTGAAAGCCAGCCATCTTCTCTACCGGGTTACCTAAGTTGTGTTAGATGCGGTTATGAATGGAAAGACCCAAACCATGTGGCACAAAAAAGAGGACCACCAGAAACTTATCGCCGTGATGCAGAGTTGATCGAAGAGTTCAAACAAGAAATGCAAGCTGGTGATTTGAGCAACGTATTGGGTATTGAAAAGGGTCTTTCTGGCGAGCAAGAGGCTTCTTTGCAACGCTTGGAAGATAAGTGGATGAGTGGCATGAGTGGCCATTTCAATGCTGCTGCTGAAGAAAGAAAACCACTTATGATTTCATTTGATGATAATGACAATTTAGTCGACACTACAGTTGGAAGTATAACCATTGTAGCGAATGGATTCGATGGTGGTGAAGAAGTTCGATTAGAATATCCTGGCCTCGGCACCGAATTCTATGCTTATGATGAAGCAAGCGAAACTGGATGGCGTAGAGGAAGAACTGCTGAAGATACTGCACGTTCAATTACAAATGTCATCAACAGATTTTCCAAACTCGTTTATGCCAACCAAGATGGAAGCATGATTTTGCTAGAATTACGTAGTGAAGAACTCAATCCTGATTCGCTGGTAATATTCGTTGATGACCCTGGCGGCACAGATATAGTGGCTGAAAAGTCTGGAGTATCTATGGATCCAAGAGATGTTCGAATGGTTGAAGATTACAAAGTAGTAGTTGAAATTTGTTTAGCAGATGGAATTATTTCACCTTCAGAAGACCAAATGCTTTGGGCAATGCGTCAACAACTAGGAATCGATGATTATCTGCATGTTCAGATAGTCCAGCAAATTTTTGGTGACCACGCTCTCAAAGAATGCACAATATGTGGGAAGATGGCTGAACTTTATGCCGACTATGCAGCATGGTACTGTCAATCATGTGAAAATTGGTGTTAGTACAGCGAAATATAGATTATATTTTAGAAGTATCTGTAAAGCGTAGCATAGGCATTCTTCATAAGGTGAGAACCAATCGCCCAAATAGGCGAGTATTATGGCTGAAGAAGTACTATACATCGGAATTGACCTTGGAACCTTTCGCTCTGTTATGGTGTCCAGCGATAGTCACGAAGAAGAAGAACTCACTGTTATTGGAACACCAAAAGACCCAATTGCAAGAAATTTCCTGAAAAGAGATGTCCTTTTTGGCAATGAAGCATTGAAGAACAGATTAGCATTGAATCTATTCCGTCCTCTTGAACTTGGTGTGATTAAGGATACACCTGAGGACCGAGAATTCATTGCACATTTCATTACACACCTGATTGGTTTGTCTGATCCTGAAGACTACGATAGAGTAGTTGCAGTTATCGGAGCTCCTGCTGAAGCAAGTCACGTCGACAAGACCTCGATCTTCGATGCTGCTGCAGGCTCTGTGAATGCTGCTATGATCATCTCCGAACCTTTCGCAGTTGCTTATGCACTAGACATGATTGAGCACACACTAGTAATCGACATTGGTGCAGGAACTACTGACCTTTGCCGTGTATATGGTACAATCCCTGGACCAGGAGACCAGATGCACACAGGATATGCTGGTGACTATGTAGATAACCAAATCATTGTTGAAGTACAAAAGAAGTACAACGGTGCTCAAATCACCAAGGATATGGCTCGCAGATGGAAAGAGCAGTATTCCTTCGTATCAACTTCGACTCCAGATGACCCAATCATGGTAGACTTCTCAATTGAAGGTAAAGCAATGACTCTTGACATCACTGATTGTGTACAATCAGCCTGTGAATCAATCGTTGACCCAATCGTTGAAAATGTAAAGCAATTGATTGCAGGTTCAAACCCTGAATTCCATGATGAATTCCGCAGGAACATGGTTTTAGCAGGTGGAGGCTCTGCTATCAGAGGACTTGGAGCACTTATCGAGCGCCGTCTATCTGATATGGGCGAAGTCAACGTTCACGTTGTAGATGACCCAGTCAGATTAGGAGCAATGGGTGGCCTGAGGCTAGCTATGGAAGTTCCAGAAGATATGTGGAAGAACTTGACTCTAGCATCTCGCTGAGTTCACTCTTCTTCAGTTCCGCCTAGAACTAAAGGCGAATCACAGTGAGGGCACCTGTCCTCTCGAGACAGCAACATTGGATTGACTGCTAACACTGCTAAACATGTCGGGCAGGCTGCTAACATTTCGTTTGCAGGTAACTTATGTCCTTCATCATAGATTGAATATCCACTGTAGCCCATTTTGTAAACTGGATGGAAATGTATTCTAATGAATCTGATAGAGGAAAATATGGCATATCCGATGATTAATGAGAACACGAGGCTAGTTATAGAACCAGAAAGCATCTGTATAACATTGATTAATAAGATGAAACAGAAAATTGCGGTTAGTGCAGCAATAATCAATGGAACAAACCAATATGCCCATGCTGCTCTACTGCGATAACCTGCCCATACCGATAAGAAAAATAAACCTGGGACTAGTGCCAAATTTCCAAATATTTGGTACACAAAAAATATCACTATCAATGAGTCAACCACGAAAACAAATGAAGTGCGACTATGAAGGGCGTCAATAGGATTAGAATGCTGAGGCCTCGAGCCTGCGAGAATCATCTCATCCGCATCTGACATGATTACACGAGTGGATATTTGCAATTGAAACAACCGGTCATCTGTGAATATGAATGTGCATTTTCCAGCGAAGCCGTATTGAAGCAGGGACTTTTCCCCGTATCATGCGTGACACCGATGTTGAGGTTCGCGGCAGTTCACTCAGTGGGCGCCACGTCTTACTCGGAGTAACCGGTGGAATCGCTGCAGTTGACACGGTTAGGTTGGCTAGGGAATTACGCCGACATGGTGCTGAAGTTTCAGTCATCATGACACAGTCTGCACAGGAGATAATCACTCCTATGGCTGTAAGATGGGCTTCACAGGGAGAAGTAATTACAGATTGGGATGGTGATTTATCTGCTCTTTCTGGATTTGATGCTGTTCTAGTAACTCCTGCTACACGCAATTTGATCGCATCATTCATTCACGGATTGATGAATGGACCACTACTGATGGCCCTTTCTGCAGCAAGAGGTAAAGGATGTCCAATCATGATGGTTCCCTCAATGCACAATGACCTAGCAAATGACCCGGTTACTGAAGATTTAGTTGTTCAGTGTGTAAAGCACGGTGTGCAAGTAATATGGGGTGCCGAAGAAGAGGGTAAAAGAAAAACTGCTAATCATGAAGAAATCGTAGCCAGATTAGGCAATCTAGTCAACAAGAATTCTACCTCAGTAGTAGTAACATTAGGTGCAACTCGCAGTGCGATTGATGATGTTAGATATGTCCAGAATACCTCAAGTGGAAAGACTGGGTACAAAATTGCAGATGACCTATATCGTCATGGTATGGATGTAACATGCGTCAGTGGGGTGACAACTATACAGAAACCTGAATGGCTTCCACTTGACATCAAATGTCCGGATCCTGACCAAATGTTGGATGAATTAAAGGCGTTAACAAAGGATAAAATCGATGTCTGGATTCATGCTGCTGCTGTATTAGACTACATTATCCCAGAACCAATTGAAGGTAAAATCGCATCGCTCCAAGGAGACTTGGATATTCAGTTGAAAGAAGGTGCAAAGCATATCAGTGAATTGAAAGATTTGTGCAAGGAAGCAGTTAGAATTGGATTCAAGTTAGAGAGTGGAATCAAACAGAAGGACCTAGTTCATCGAGCCCACGCTCAAATTCAAACTGCAGGAATGACTGCAACTATAGCTAACAGAATGGAAGATTACGGTAAAGAAGGGATGCCAAGAGGTTGGCTGGTCGATTCACACGGCGCTCATTTTATTCTAGAAACTGAGAATGACATGTGTAGTGCAATTCGTTCAGTAATCGAAAACAACAGGTGATTTTTCTGCGTCGCTTCGTCATTGTTGGAACTCGAGCAATGGCAAAGGGCAAACTTCCTTTGAATGATTTAGCCGGCGGTGCAGGTCGAATGGACGTCCTAATTAGGGCATTAATGTCATCGATTCTGACAAGTCATGGAATAAGAAAAGATGTAGAATTCACAATGGTTTTGCTCGGTGGGCCAGGGCCTGCAAGGAGAATAAAATTCGTTTCAAATGAATTGAAAGGAATTCACGCCGAAGAGAGAGCTGTTGCCGGTAAAGTTGCTGCTGTCATCAAAGAGCCTATTCCTCCAAGAGGGCACTGGATTGAGCGAAGCCCGGGAATCTATGACGGAGGAGGAGATTTGGACATGACTTTGGATGATTGGAAATGTCCTACAGTCAGATTAGAGGCTGATTCTCCAAATCTATATTCTGGAACACTGCCCGATGATTTTTCAATCGAAGACATTGGTTTCATTCTTGGTGACGATAAGAGCCTAGAGTGCGAGAGAGGCACACCTAGGAGTCTAGGAAAGAACTGGTTGCAAGGTCATACTTGCATAGCGATAGTTCACTTCCTACTAGATGAAGGGGTCAATTTAGAAATTTGAATATTAGACTAAAGCCAGATTGGCATGCCTTCTATGCTATTGTCTAGAGACCATCCAAGTAGTTGCATATCCATTTCAAGAGGATGAGTTTGAGGCCAAGATGGCATACAAGTTACACTTGCTACACCTTTGATGTCAGAGTCAACATCGCCTCTATCAACTGCATCTACATCGATTCTAGCAGCTCCGAGTTGGAAGGTAGATGTATCATTAGAGAATGTGATTGCGCTTCGATACCAACGCATACCCAAGCGAGTTGAAGCGAAATCACCATTCCAACCAGGTGGGACATTTAGATTGAGTAACATTTCACCCGCAGCGAATGATTTTCTAAGTGCTGAAATCGGGTCATCCCTCCAAGGCTTACTCGATTGATTTGGCCAAGCAGTAAGGTGAGGAGCATTCACATCGACATGAGGACGGTTGAGATTTGTTGGTTCATCCGGCAATACCTGCAAAGCCGCTTCGATCAATTGGATTGTTGCATCGATTGCAACTTCCATACCTTCTGGGTCAAAGGATGACCAAGATGAAGCAATAGCTGGCATGCCATACATTCCCGCCTCCCTTGCGGCAGCGATTGTTCCACTGTGGTATGCATCTTGAGAGAGGTTTGGCCCTAGGTTAATTCCGCTAACTACGAGTTTTGGCATTATTCCTGGTACTAATTTTTGTAATCCTCCATCCAAGGCTGCAATTATACAATCACACGGAGTCCCACCAATCGAAAATTGGTGCACATTTTCTCTTGAATCGTCTCTTTTGGTTACAGTGAGTGGTTTACCCAATGATATTTTCATGCTTACAGCAGAGTTATTTTCACTTGGCGCAAATACAATGCAACCATGACCTCGCTCATGTAGTGCACTCACAAGATTCTGCAAACTGTCAGCTTCTATACCATCATCGTTCGTCAGAAGTATCCATGCCATTTTCAGCGCCTCCTTTAATCACAAACATGATTCCAATAATTAGAATCAAACCTCCAAGCCAAGTCCACTTTCCTGGAACGTCTTCGTTAAAGAAAAACCATCCAATAAAGGCACCAATAATCGGCTCAAGAGTTACTGCAAATGATATCGTTAGTGGTGCTAGCCACCTCAGACATGCGTTTAGTCCTGTGTGTCCAACTATACCTGCTAAGAATGCAAGTAATAGGAACCAACCTAGAAGTTCAGATTCAATCCAACCAAGTGCAGCGGTCTCTTCACCCATGATTATTGAAACCGGAATTAGCAATAATCCTCCAAGTAATGTTACTGGCACTGCATAGACAAACACAGGCATCCACTCCCTAAGTATGCGTCCAGCAACAATGTATCCAACTACTGTAACTGCGCCAGCAAATGCAAGGAAATCACCCCATAGAGTAACTTCACCACCATCCTTCGCATCAAGCAAAGTGATTGCAGCTCCAATCAAACCAATTATTGCACCTGCTGTCTCCAATCGATGTGGCCTGCGAACCAGAAGTGCTGTTCCAGCAACTATGATGATCGGGTGGCTGGTAACAAACAATAGTGAATGGGCGAGTGAAGTGTGATCTAGAGAAGTTACCCAAGTTCCAAAATGAGCCGCTAAAGCAACACCTGAGCCAATTATAATCAGTATTGTTCTGCGTTCTTTCAATCTCTCTCTTGATTTAACATCCATCTGCTTAAATTGCCAAATTGCGAAAGGCAGTAGCATTAGCACAGTAATTTGTAATCTCCATGATGCCCGCATCAATGGCGGTACTGAATCAACATGTGACAGAATAGCACCTGCTGAAGATACACCTAGAACTCCTGCAACTAGCAAACCCCACACTAGTGGTGGAGTGCGTGACATAATCACACCTCGACTAATTCTGCATCTTGGGTTTTACCGCCAATTACACCCGCTCTCTTGAAGAGCGCATAAATCGCCCATCCAATTAGTGCATTGAGGGCTACAAATCCTCCAAGTCTTGCCATATGCCATTCAAGACTTGAACCAAACTCAGGAGACCAAAGCGAATCAATGAATGAAAGAATACTGCTCTCAGTTCCGAAGAATGCTTCTCCTGTTAGCAGACCTGCTGCAACCATGAATGTACCAAGTAGAATCAATGCCCGCTTCTTTTCTGCGACCACAGTTCCTTCTTCCTCCTTGATTGCATCAATACGAGGTTGCAACTTCTTGTCTTCCCATCGGTCACGTGCTACACCACCAATTAGCATTGGAAGTGTGTGAGGAACGTCAAGATACATTCCCAGACCGAAAGAGGTGCCCATTCCAGTAGCCCACTCTACGAATACACCGAGCATGAATCCGAGGAAGAGCAAGGTGAGATCACCTTGACCTTCAGCGAAAATCACTGAGAATGTAGCGAATGCGTTTGCTTGTGGAGCGATTAAATCAATTCTTCCTTCAGCTAATTCATTTGCTAGGAAAATTGCAACACCGGCACCGATTACAGCACCTGGGACAACTCCCATGATGTTACCCTTGGAAATATGATAAGGACGATTTCCGATATACAGGCTGTTCTTGTAATCACCAATTACAGTTCCCGACATTGAAATCGCAGAGCCGAATACTGTGGTTCCTACAAGTCCCAATAGTACGGCTTCCTGAGTGGTAAGACCTAGCGGGTCGGTGAAGTTCAAGAATACACCGAACAACATTAACAATACAATGAACGATGTTCCAGAAACAGGTTCAATTCCTGTCTCTCCCATGACCCTAACCGCAATTGCTCCAAGAAGGAATGTCGTCATCAAAAGAATCAATGAAAATACAATACTGGCAATTATTGGGAATTCACCAAGCATGAAAATCACAATCATTGCACCAAATGTTAGAAGCATGAAAATTGGAATATGAGATAATGGCCACTCATACCAGCCCTTACCTTCCATGTATTCTTTACCACTATCACCCTTGAATGCCTTACCAATATCGACAAAGATATTTGCGAAAGTCTTCCACATCTTTAGAAGACCGAAAATACCGCCTCCAACAATTGCACCGATTGCAATGAATCGAATCGCCTTAGCGAATGCAAACATCTGAACTGCACCGGTCTCATAGCCACATGCACCAGCAGCAACATCAGAAGCAGCGGTAGTAGCGACGCAAGATGAGTACAAAGCAGCGGGTAGATCTTGTAGAGGGACATTTGCACTGAGTTGGCCTTCATACACTGGAAGGTTGAATGCAACTGCCAAAGGTACCAAGAAGAACCAACCCACAATCGTTCCTAGATTAACAAGGAAAGCAACACGGGTCTTCATAAACCAACCAATAGCAAACATCGAAGGAGTCAATGCTACACCAATATATGTGTACATAAACGGATTAAATGCAGTATCGGGATTGAAGTGTGCTGGGCCTTTTGCTACCCCGTCTATGACTTCACCTGGTTGGTGAATCTTGGCGTGAGAATAGAAGGATGCAAGACCAAATGTATCTCCTGAAAACATCTCTGCCAAGAAATCTGTAACTGCTTGTCGTTTACCATCCATCCAAATTAATGGATACTCGATAATGAACAAAGCAACCATAGTTATACCAGTCCATACTCCTATCGTTTTCAGTGAATCACGAGCATGTTCAACCGCTCCCGTACTGACATCACTTGCAATGTCCAACATCTTTAGGGTCGCTTCGAAACCAGGTAATGGAAGAGGGTCTTCAACTAACCAAACACGCCTAAAGATGATGAAATACATCACACCAAGGAATCCTGCAAACATCGATGCTACAATTCCAACGAATGCTAGACGCATCGTTTCACCAGCACCTAATACGATCAGCGGACCATCAGATAACCAATACTGTTTATCGGCTGCCAGTAAGAAAATAGCCGGGAAGGTGAAAATGAATCCTGTAGATGCGTGAGTTGCTCCGGTTGTTGCAGATGTTGCAATGTTAACTTCAGAAGGTGACCACTTTAGTGCCATACCTAGAACATAAGCGATGTACCAAGCAGCTGATATTGCCAGACCAAGTTTTAGACCAATGTAAGCGGTAACTCCGGAGAAAATAGCACCGATTCCGATACCAATCATTACTTTCTTGGTATCCCAGTGGGAAACTTCGAATGCTTCTTCAAGATTCTTTTCTTCGAGATATTGTTCAAGAACACCTGTGTTCAGGTTGTTGTACATCTCGTCATCTAACCATGTGAGAGTGCCACTTTCAATCGCTTTGAGACCTTCCGGCGTTACCGGTTGTCTATACGCCGACTTCTTGACACCCATTACCTCACCCCGAAGAGAATATCAGTGATCTCGGATAATCTTGTACAAGCCCAGTGCTTCCATCCACATTATTTCCTTGCCTGCATCGATTTCCATTTCATCTTCGAGTGGAAGAATCATCATAGAGTGGTCACGCATGTTCATTGCATGAACTTCCACCCCTTCGATGTGAGTGACCATTGCTGTGCCCTTCTCAATTAGTGGGACATGGATTGAATCGGTAACGCTGCCAACATGGGAAATTTTCTGGCCGGTAAAAATGTCGACCAATTCCAATCTTGCCTTGGCTGAACCGTGCTTACCGGGCTTTGATTTTGAAATGGAATTAATCTTGTATGCTTTGTCGTCGACACAACAGTATCGACCTACCTTCAGTGTTCTAATTTCTACACGAGTTGTTCCCGGCATATGGCTCCCCGAGTCTTAGGCTATGGTTAGGGCTTATGACCGTTACCATTGAATCGATAAACTACTCACAAGTTACATACATCTAATCTATCACCATTATTTCCTGATTTTCCAATACAGAAACTAATACTTTAGATGCACCTGTGACGAGAAAAGTACCTTGGATGGTACTGTTGGAATGATTCATTCTTCGATAATTTCAATCATCCCAAACCTTGAATCCACCATCTACAGAATACCAATACTTTCCTTCTTTATCTTGGTACCAGTTAACTCCATTTTCATCATTAGGTAACCATTCACCCTCTGGCAATTCTTCCCATGTTGAGACGAAGTCGAGTACCTTTCCAGACTCGACTTGTTCCATTACTTCTCTGGCTGAGTCCTGAGATACTTGGTCAACATCTGGTTCAGCCTCTGGTTCCAGAGACGGGTGGACCGCTTTGTTAGGCCTGGACTTCGTATTTGGCTTCTTACGAATCAATACTGCTATTGCACCAAACAATACCAATACTATTCCTGCACCAGCAATTCCTAAGATAACTGCAAGATTGGATTCTTCTTCTTCATCTTGAGCAGAATTCTGTTCTTCTTCATCTCCGACTGTCGGCAAACTAGACAAACAACCTTGTGTATCAGAATATAAGAATGCTGAGTATTCATTAGGACATCTATCTGGCTGAGTCGCTCCTATCAAGAACTCACCGTATACTCTGGTATCGTTCCATTCAGGATTGTCCCAATTATCGCCAAATCCATCATTATCAGTGTCATTCCATTGAGTTGAATCACCGTCATTGAAATCGTGATCATATGACCAACCGTCACCATCAAGGTCATAGCAACCGACTTGGTCATAAATTGAAGTTCCTTTCTGAGTTGGACAGTCATCTCCTCCTTCAGCATCTGAATTGTCCCCATAGCCATCGCCATCAGTATCTACCCATTGATACGGATTATTGTCATCCCAATCTAGGTCAGATGTTACTGAATCACCATCAGCATCAATCTCTGAAGGGGCACAGCCTACGAAAGGATTAGCAACAGTATTGTCATTATCTAAGTAAAGTGTAGTATTAACTAGGGTTGATTGCAATAGTGGAGTATTTGGGCACTGGTCTATGTCATCGGTAAATGAATCATAATCGCCGTCTCTTTCAGAAGGACCACAACCGTCTGAATTAACCATGGAAATTTCTTCTAAAGGCGTTTCCACACACAAATCATAGTCGCCTGCGGTAGCTGTATCGCCAATGCCGTCTCCATCGTCATCCCTATATTGCTCGGGATTAGATGGTAAATCATCGATTGAGTCGGCCCATCCATCTCCATCTGAATCGATACATCCGAATAATCCCTCTTTATGTGAGGTGCCACTTACATTTACGCAATCATCGCCTTCAAGACCCAAATTATTGTCTCCAAATCCATCGCTGTCAGAGTCACTCCACTGAGTTTCCTCGAATGGGAAAACATCGATATTATCTCCAAAACCATCCAAATCTGAATCTTTCCACTCCGTTGGATCATCAGGGAAATCATCTCCCGAATCAGACCAACCATCTCCATCCGAATCAATACAACCTAGCAAATCTTGAGTCGAATTACCAGTTTCGTTTACGCAATCGTCGGAATTATCTCCAAAACCATCCATATCAGTATCGTTCCATTCCGTATTATCACCAGGATGACTATCATCAGAATCTTGCCATCCATCTCCATCCGAATCTGGACATCCAATACTGCCCAATGTGGATGTACCTGCTACATCATCACAATCATCGATATCATTGGTATAACCGTCATTGTCATCATCAAGTTGATTTTCAGCACAGCCTTCTAAGTCAACTGACAAACCTAACGTAGTTTCTGGACACAAATCTTCACCGTCCCATACTCCATCAGAGTCTGCATCTGGCAGCAAATAGGACATGTCGACTCCTAGTCTAGCCCAAGAAGAATAAAGTCCCCACGCATCAAGTCCTACGAATCCCATTTGCTCCCACTTCAATTGACCTAAATCCGTCAACAGGAATTTCAAGAAATTAAGATTCTTAGGAATCTCGTCTACTGAAACAAACGCCCGCATATCTGTTTGAAGCGGCCATTCACCAGTGCGTGAAGCATTGATTGATGCATTTACAGCATAACCACCATCAGCTATTGCGTCACTAGCCCCGTGGGTGAAATTATCTACAATAGGTACAATGTAGACCCCATTGCCATTGTCTAATGAATAAACCATTTCAGTAAATCCAATTGAACCTTCTCCCGCTGATGCTGAAACACCTTGTGTTACATCAGACCTAAATTCTCCTGCTATAGCACGGTATCGCGAAGAACTGGAGGAGTATATGGAATCGGTTTGGGCACAATTTGCACATAGGACCGTTTCGTGTAGAATAGTTGTATCTGACTTATTTTCCCAGCGATGAGACAACACAATCTCGGTATCTGGGCATGATGAATCAAGATCTATCCATTCAGGTATACCATTTCCATCATCATTTGGAACTACTGAATTCCAATTTAATGCAGGCATTCCACCTTCTGTAGTCAATGAATTCTTGGTAGAGCCAGACACAATCCATCTAACCTGTGCCATCGATAATCCACCAAGTGTTTGCATACAGGATTCAGTGTTACCGCCTGATTTAACCATCAGAGCACCAGCAGTTCTACCATATGGTATTTCCAAAATCTGTCCTTCTGTATACTTGCAATCCCACAACCCAGTCTCGGAATAATTTGCAGCTTTATCGGCATATTGTGGACTTACACCATTTGTACTCGAACCAATATAATGCTTTGAATCACATACATCTAAGGTAGATGTTACTCTATCATAATTCCAAACTCTGACCGATTCGTCAACTGTTGGGTAAGTTGACCTCCAAGGGCTCTCCATTAGCGAGGTGTAGTAAAGGCCATGCACACGTATGAATGCATCTGCAGCCATGTGTAGTGAAACATAGCCTCTACGCCAACCGACAGCTAACTTGTCTCCATCTTCATGGAACTCAACAGAATATACTCCTCGATTCTGGCCATTGCTTCCAAAGCCTTCCATCTCACCAAGAGAAGTCCAGGTGTCTGTTTGATATGCGTACATAGAGGAAGATCTCCCTCGAGCTACCACCAATGTTCCCCCATCTGAAGAAAAATCGATATCGTAAACATCGGACCCAGCCGAAATTGTTGCAATAACGGTTTGATTTGAAAGATCAGTAATTTTGACAGAATTGTCGTTTGAACCTGTTGCAACATACCTGCCATCTGGGCTAACTTTCACAGTACGAATGTATTCGGTATGGCTAGTCATATTGAGGGCCATAGTCCCATTATTGGTCCAATAGCCACGCAAATTGTTGTTAGTAGAGAAAAGTAACATGCGGTCATCTGGCGTGGTATCTATTCCACTAATCCAGCCAGGCAGTACTGAGTTGTTTCGAATTTCCGACCAATCTGTGGTGTTGTACCAAACTACCTTGACGTCCTGTCCTCCAGCAAAAATCATGCTACCGTCGTTAGACCATGCTACCTCGAAGACTCCACTATTCGAGGAATTATTCCACAAATCTGCGATTAACGTGCCTGTAGTTGAATCAATAACTCGACAACCACCACCAGCGCTGACCGCCACAAGCATTGTTCCATCAGGAGAGACATCAATGTCGTAAATGTCGCCGGGCATGTCATACATTTGGGCAATATGATTTCCTAATTCGTCGAATGAATGTACACTGTTGTCTTTACCTCCTGCGTAGAAGATTGAACCATTAGTAGCCCAAGCTAATCCATATATTTCGTCACCGACTCCACTGAATCCATAATCTAAATTTTCTCTAATGGAATCTCCCCAATTATGAGTTATTGCTTGTTCAAAATCTGCGAGGCCATCACCATCCGAATCTGGACAACCTAGTCCTAAAGTAGAATTTGCAGAACCTGCTGCAAAAGGGCAAATATCGACATCATCGTTGATACCATCACCATCGCCATCAGATGCTGATGCATAGGGTGTAAGAGTGACGCCAATCATCAGGATAGACAAAAGAATAGCCTTACGCATGGGTATGCGAAGTCATTCAAGGTCTAAACAGTTAGCCTAAAATGAGTGAAAAATCAAGAGTAGTCGTAGAAGCCTTTACCTGATTTTCTGCCTAATTTTCCTTGCTCCACCATTTCTATAAGAAGAGGTGCTGGAGCGTATTTATCATCAGACATCCCCTCGTGAAGAACATTCATGATGTGCAAAACAGTGTCATTTCCGATAAGATCGGACAATGCTAGAGGACCAATCGGGTGATTCATTCCGAGTTTCATGATTCCATCAATTGCTTCTGGTTCGGCAACTCCCTCTTGAAGAGTAAGAATCGCTTCATTTATCATTGGGCATAGTATTCTATTGGATACAAATCCTGGAGAATCATTACACATCAAAGGAATTTTTCCCATCTTTTCTGCTGCTTCTAAAACAGTAGTAGTCACATCCTCTGAAGTATCCTTTCCGTTGATGACTTCAACCAGTTTCATTATTGGAACTGGATTCATGAAGTGCATACCAATGACCTTACTTGGTCTTGATGTAGCTGCTGCAATTTCACTGATTGAAATTGAGGAAGTATTCGTGGCTAAAATGCATTCAGGTTTGCATATGCCATCAAGTTCAGCAAAGATTGAAAGTTTCAAATCAAGAATTTCTGGAACTGCTTCTACTACAAGGTCAGCATCAGCACAGGATGATCTATCGATTGCTGTACTAATTCTAGCTCTTGCTGCATCTGCGTCTTCCTGAGACATTCTCTCCTTAGAGACGAGTTTTGCTAATGATTTCTCGATTGTTGCGATTCCTCGATCTACAAAATCCTGCTTGATATCTATCATTACAACTTCAATTCCTGCGCATGCTGCCACTTGAGTGATTCCATTCCCCATCTGACCTGCGCCTAATACCGCCATTTTCTCGATGCTCATATCCTGTCCGAACAATTCCATGTTCATGATAATTGGCTTCATAGCAATTTATTGACAAGATGATTCAAATTAGACTCTGATTTACCCGAACCATGCGAGAATGGTTAGGCCTCAAACATATTTTGCGAGAAGGATGGGTAAGAGCAGGAGTTGACTCACCAGAAAGTGTAGCAGCCCATTCATGGGGCATGTCTGTTCTTGCAATGCATCTGTGCCCTCCTGAACTTAACAGAATGCGTGTGTTGGAAATGTGTCTTGTCCATGATTTGCCGGAAGTTGAAGTCGGTGACCTCACTCCACATGACGATACCTCGACAAAAGGTGAGGACGAACATCGAGCAATGAAAAGATTAGCACCTCAGTGGTTGGAACTGTTCGAGGAATACGAAGCGCAAACTACAGATGAGGCAAAGTTTGTCAAATATCTAGACAAACTCGACATGGCTTTAATGGCACGAATATACGAAGATAATCAAGGCTTAGATTTGTCTGAATTTATTGCTTCTGCTCGTGAAGTGATAGGGGAAACTAACTTGAAGTGAATCCTCCACGGCGGACTACCACAGTCCTGTAGTGTAGTGGTCCATCATCTCGGGTTTTGGTCCCGGGGACGTCGGTTCGACTCCGACCAGGACTATCTTCTATCAATCCAAGCC
>PAZU01000029.1 GCA_002715725.1 Methanobacteriota archaeon
CAAAGGAGCCTGTGTTAGTCACAGTACATGTTACTGAAACTGGTGCGTTTTGTTCAGGATGAACGTTGATTTTTATTGTAGATTCGTCACACTCAACCTCTACACCAACAGGAGTTAACTGGGCTTGAGTATTCATGGGAGTGAACAAACAAAGCACTAGAATGGATACTAAAAACACTCTAGTTGCGGTTTGCATCGTCCCTCCCGAAGGGAGGGATGGTCATGAACTCTTTGGGAGAAAATTCACTGACACCCATAAATTCGGTCTGGCAAATCTTTGTGACAATTATACAGAATGTCTTCGTCTAACCCGGCTGCTAACAACTGTCGAGTGCGCTTTGGTACAGTCTTTGGCCCTAGAACGGCCCCCGGCCGTCTAGGATCATCCATGTAATCGGTTTCTAACATGAATCCATGAGAAGCCGATTCAAAGGTATTCATCAATTCTTCAATCGAGCCACTACCTGCTAAAACGCTTGGAGTAAGGCCATGAGTGTAGGATTCATCAACTCTTGGAGGTGCATAATGTCGGACTAATTTCTCTCTTGCTAAACCTGCTTTATCCGCCATTTGAGCCAATTCACCGTAGGTTTCATCAGATTCTCCTTCAACATGCAGTTGCAAAGGAATGTTTTCCTTAGCAGCCAACTGCATGGTTTCCAAAAGTAATGTGTTTGAGCGCTGCCATATTTCATCAGAAACTGGCCAATGAGGTCGCCCTACTTCCCCTATGCCGTGCGCTAAACCCTCGTGAACGTAGTGCAAAGCAGTCTCGATACTATCCCAATAATTTTCTTCGGCTCTGTCTCCTAAAGGCTCGAATTGGTGAGCAAATGCTGCAGGATGAGGTCCTAAGATCACTCGAACGCCTAACCCTAATTCGCGAACCTGTTCTGCCATTGCAATTGTATCAGCATATGCTTCTGCATGTCCTTTTCTTGTCACAGGAGGAGATGCGAAGTCGGGACAGTGGACCAATACCAAATCTGTTCCACCTACGCGCAAAAAATCTCTCGCTGCATCCAAAAACCGACCATTGCGATTCAGATGAAAGTGGTCATCTAGGATTGGGCCATTCCAATCCACTAAAATCACGCCTTGAATGATTTCTTGTCAGCAAATTTCGCTTTCCAATGTACTGCAGACATCGTGACCATGTTTGGATGGCGGGCCTTCAATGCCACACACCTACCTGTCGGCCAGATAAGTAATTCCAAATCATGTCTAGTGTCATCAATTCTTAGGCAACCGAGCCTCTCATCCATTGAGGAAGTACCACTCCCTAAATTCATTCGAATGTTGTCGATTGGAATTTCTTCACCAAAATCAAATGAAGCAACAATTGGACCTAATTCAGTGACCATTCCAGTATCATCTCGGCCCATTCGCAGCATCATCTCCTTTGCAGCCGCTCTAGCTGCTTCGATTCGGTGCGTACCGTGAACTACGATTCTTCCCTCACCATCGATAATCAATGTCGCCCTAGGTTTGTCGAGCATTTTGATAATGACATCTCCGTTAGCAACTCCCCCAAGCCTTTCAATGGCTTCTTCAAGGTCAACTCGCGGCGTTGGAGTAAAGCGAACCAGTAGATTTTCTACTCGGACATCGATGTTACTTGCACCGGCCATAGTCACTCCTCCTCTTCATCCGATGGGGCGTCATGTGAAGAACTCTCTGCATCAGGCAATGATTCCAATGCGGTTAACATTGAACTTCGCCAAGCCTGTTGTATAGGAACTAACAATACTGCTTCGTTTCCGTGTTCGGCTCGTAAACTAGCAAGAGCGCCACGCAATCTAGAGGCGAATCTACTGTCTTTTGCATGATTCAATTCCTCTTCAGAATTTTCTCTATTTAATTTCCACCAAGTTGCTGCTAATGCGCTTGCTGCTTGCAATCCATCAGGTTCACGAGAGGGTTGCTCAACTACATGTTTTCGCATTTTTTTGATACCTTTTCGCCATCTCCTAGAAGTAAATATGATTCGAGCTAATTTGAATGGCCTGGTCATTGCTTTAGCCTCTTTACCCAAGAATTCAGCCCAGTCTTCATCATCCATATCGGGTTCTGCAAAAAATACCGGACGATCGTGATTAACTGCTGCCTTGTGTAGCCTTCTAGGTTCTGGATCTGGGAATTTGCCAACTTGCAAACCTTCCACTCCATAAGCCAACATTTCGAGATATAATCCGTCCAATCCACCATTCAAAATAGCGCTGTCCAAGTTTATTCCTGAGTCCTTTGCTTCAGATTTTTCTTCCTCTGCCCAGACCTCAATCTCTTCGCTTGAGCCCATTATGCCCAGTCCATGCCAATTGAGACGTGGCCTCATTCCGTTAGGTAAAACTACAGTTGGCAGAACCCCGTGTAGCACGATTGTGCCACCATCAGGGTCTTCCCAATGTACGTCTAGCCAGTCAAGATTCATTTTGAATCACTGATTGCTATTAACCCAATCACGTAGGCTGTCAATGTCCCATCCTTGGTCAAAGTAGCCTTGGATTGTTGCTTGGTCCCATTGCGGGAATTCTGCCATTGCTGCAGCCATAACTGGATCTACATCCGCTGCAGGGGGCGGTCCTGCGGAAGGTGGACCCGCTCTTGGCACTTCAGCATAGGATTTCTCAACTTCTTCATCGTACTCGTATTCATACTCGTAATTTCCATCGCCAGAATTTCTTTTCGCTAGAACTACAACTACAACCAAAAGAATCAGAATCAGTGTTGCTAAACCAATTACAATCAACATTCCTGAACCGGAAAGGAACCCTTCATCGTCTGAAGCTTCTGCTACATTGAATGACTTGGAATTCTGTGAACCATTCCATAGAACTTCGTTGGATTCAGAGTCTACGATTAGGAAGTACATTCCGCTAGTCGGAGTACCGAAGACTTCGAGGTCGGTCACGAATACATTAGCCATTGTTCCTTGTGCAATCTCTTCAGTTGTCCAAGTCAATTCAGTTGTTGGGAATCCGCCATCCTTTACAGACTGAACCTCAAGAGTGATGTTTCCGTCCTTTGTTCCAATGTTCTGGATTGAAATTTCTAATTCTGGAGTCTGTCCAACTTCTGGACTCTTTGGGGTCATTCTGACATCGATGACATTGAACTTAGCCTGTTCGTGAACCAATCTGTACTGTGAATTATGCACAGGATTGCTCGAATAGATTGAACTTATTCCGCCAGCAATATTTGGCCCGCCGCCTTCAATATCCCATCCTGCAGAATCTCTACCTTCAATCCACATAACAAGATCTACTGTTGTAATCTGTGCCTGTGTTGGATCTTGCGGATCTGGCCACAAATCAACACATTCTGCGCTGACTAGATAATCGCCACCTTGAATCTTCAAATCCAATGGATGTGATTGAGCATCGACTCCGAACTTCTGCCCATATACTGGCCATGTTAGGTTGGAGTCTGCATCAGAGTAGAAGGACCACATCAAATTGACTTCTCCAGCTAGTAGCGCTGCGTTCTCTTCGATTACTGCTTCAACGTTAATGCAATGCATAGTTGAAGACGGCATAGTGTTTCCAAGAACTTCCCCATTGATTCCAGAACTTGCTGACCATGAATCATCATCAATTTCTGGCTTACTTGCATCAACCTTAATCTTGAATGATGCACAACCGAATGCACTGTTTCCATCACAGATGTTTGCGGTTGAATCAGTAGCGCCATCAGGCAGGTTAACCAATCTGAAGGTGTATGTGTACTCGTTGTTCAATGGAGGTGCTGTAATGTTGATGTTGAATGAACCGCCATCAATTGAGTGAAGAGTTGGTCCGTCTGTCTTTGAACCATCTGCTCCACCAGCAGGATACGCGAAGTATCCCTTGCTACCGTCCATCGTTGCCTCTAGACGGGTAACTTCGAGTGTGAAATCACCCTCAGGTAGAACATAAACTCCGAAGTTTATTCCATCGATATATGCATATTGGCCTTCCATGGAGATGGTGTCACCAGGGAATACGAATGCAACTTGAACATCCTGCGAGTAAGGGTAGGATAAATCAGTGAAAGATGGAGAAATTCCACTTCGGAAATCCAATTGAATTCCGTCGCTGTATACCCAGCGCTGCTTGTGTCGGCCGCCGGATTCGCTCATGATGGATGGATCTCTATCCATATCCTTAATTCTCAATTGAGGAATCATTGTTCCACCACCAATACCGATGATATCCCAGTTCATTCTTATTGGTAAATCAAGATAGAACTCATCTTCGAATGGGTCGATTAGTCGACCTCCGTCCATGCGCAGAACCTGAGGTCCATCGCTCTCGTTTCCGGCCTCTATGATTTCAATATCAGTCGATTCAGTCCATGCAGTTTCGTTTCTAGGAGAATAATAGACAACCATGTCCTGTGCACCTAGGTCGATTTCGAAATAATTGATATCTCTCCATCCGTTTTCATCTGTCGCTTCAACAATCAGATGGTACTGGTTACCAGCGTACATTGTCATGTTCCATGGCCCCTGATAGAATGGTGCACCTTCGCTAGGATTGTGCAAGCGCTCACCATCGGAATTTTCTATGAAGAAATTCCTAATGTTAGGGGTCTTTGCATCCATTGAAACATACGTGACCAAATCATAGTCGAAACCTGGCACTCCAGCCTCGATTGAGTTTCCTCCAAGGTCTGTTCCTTCAATGTAGATGCTGACCTTTCCAGGCGGGTCTTGACCCTTGTTCGCATCATCGCTAAAGGTTCCAGTATAGTTGGCAGTAGGCGCATTTCCATCACTGTAAAGAGTTAGCACAACATACTCATCAGGGTCTGCAATTCCGTCCATGTCTGTATCGTGGTCATACTCGACCCAGTAGTACATGTCTAGACTGGTTGGAGGTGTAGGAATATCCTGTGCAAGAACTCTGACCTTCTGCTGAGCACTTGGCAGTACCCATGTATCATCAACCAAACTTCTCCAATTCGTCCAAATTGTTTGATCGAAGTTTGCTGCTTTCAGAACTGAGATATTAACCAAAGTAGGTGAATATGTATCAATAGACAAGTTGAATGGAATTGCACAATCTGCATCCGAAACAAGTGGTGCTGGAGGACATAGAGTATCTCCTCCTTCATATCCATCGATCATGAAACGGTATGTGGCTTGTCCAGCAGCTGTTGCTCCCAAATTGATTGCCCAGTCGAAGTCGCCGCCGATTACACCAGTAGTGTTGGTAACTTCAATCCATTCGGAAACCACTGTCCCATTAACGGTCTGAACATCCCAGCGCTGCAAAGTCATATTGTAGGAGGTTGGGTCTGGTGCAACGTCTAATCCCTCAAGCCTGATACTTCCGACTAGGTTGATATTCTGGTTAGAACTTGCAGAACCTAGATTTTGAACATCGCCAGCATTGTTTCTCAGTTCGAATACTGAAATCATTGCATCGTTTTCGATTGCATTTCCATTGGCAGGAGCCAATACTATGGCACCTGGAAGTCCATTTACTCCATTGTCGGCCACAAGGCTTGCATATAGGCGCAATTCTGCGGTATCTTCCCATGCAGTGTTTATTCTGAATCTCCAAGTTACTGTAATTTCATCTCCAGCCCAACTGTATGATGAAGATTCCATTGTAACCAAATTTTCTGGGTCATGTGCTTCAGTGAACAAAGACAGTTCAGAGAATGCGAGTTCAACGACACCGCTTGAGGATTCCATTCTCAGTCTGGATTCCGCGAATGCTGCTCCGGTTGACTGTGACACACTATGTGTAGAAATTGCTTCAATGATGTCACCGTTAGGATAGAGGCCTTCCGGACTACCGGTCAGAGAGAGAGTAGAATCATATCCAGATGCTGTGGTGATCAATAGGTCTGATAGCAACACTGCTCCTCCAGAATTAGCAGACATAGCCAAAGGAACATCAACTTGAGCTCCTGTACCTAAAGCAATACCTTGGTTCAATTCCCTATCGAAATTATCTGCACCTGCCAATGAGGTTTCCCAGTCATAGATGACATCCAAATTATCTAATTTGACATGAGTCCCGCTAGCTGCATTTTGATTTGAAATCTTGAAGTGGAATGTTGCCCATTCATTTCCGTAAGCATCAACGTGTGATGCTTGAAGAAGTGGGTTGTTCATCAAAGAGGTGATTGCAGACTTGAATGCGAACATAGGGAACACAGTCTCGTATGCTATGACGGATTGATTTGGCATTGTACCCAATGATACTTCCTGGCCACTTGCAGTCAATGACAAGTCGAAAGCACCTGCTGTATTGTCGGACATTACTACATCTGCAACTTTAACATCAGCACCAATTGGCAACATGAAACTGCCACCGCTTGCTTCTCCGTTAGTATTCAGAGTAATGGTGGATTCATCCATACCATAGTTAACACCTAGAGATGAACCTGCCCAGAATTCTGTCTGGCGACCAAAGGAACCGAAAGCAGGTTCTTCCATTGCCCATTCAATATCTCCGTCGTTAGCAATATCAATTGATACACCAGTAGCGCTATGGCCGAATTCTAGGTCAAACCAAATTTCGGATAAGCCACATGTGTTAGAGTATGAAACAATCGAAGAGAAGCCAAAAATTGGATCCGCTGGAGTCCACTTTTGCCCGACTGTCAAATTGTGATTTGAGTTGTCCCTGAGGTTCAACTCAATTTTCGGAATTTCCGTACAATCATCAACTACTACCGGGGTTATTCCAACAATCGGTTGAGAAAATTTAGATGTATACAGAGTTGGATTGTATGAAGAATCTGCTATCGTTGGATTGTAGAATAATGGAATGTCTCCACCTGGAGATTGCCATACCCCATTTGTTATCATCGGGCTTTGAACAACATCTGTATCGTTCATTCCCGTTCCAACTCTTGTACCGATGGATAAGCCATGAAGTACCGCAGTAGAGAGCCTATACTGCCCAGTGTCGAAATCAAAGCGGAGGTCAATTACTGGATATTCAGATGACTCAATGCCCCATAGTTCAATGATTGGACCTTCAAGACCAGTCATTTGGTTTCCATCTCTGTCCAAAGCGATTTCAGTGGTTCCTGCTCTAAGAACGGAAACTGTCAATGAGTTTGTTGGCGTTGTTTCATGCTCCAATGTCAATACACCATATCCGTCTGGGAAGCCAGGGCTAGGAGATTGCTTTGGAGTGAAACCTTTCACGGTCATAGAACCAGATTGGGGCAGCGGGTCACCAATGCGGAAATCATCGATGAACCATCCAGGCATTGATGTATTCTCAGGAGTACCTGCGCCACTGTTGTGGCTCAAAACGAATTTTATTTGCACATACTTGTGAATGTGCTGATTCAGATTTATTGCGAGGGTTGACCAGCCATTTGGATTCTGAGTTGGATGAGTTGACTCTCCGCCCAATGCGTAATCAGTTCCTGTAAGACTGTCACAATTCTGAATCTTACCATTTCCGCTACCAATAGGGTATAGCCCATTTGCGTAACTTACTCCAGTAGAGTTAGTCATATCGAATGGAATGTAACTCCAGCCCACCTCAGGAGGAGGGAATGAAGATGATGAAGAATTCCTAACCATCACGTACCCACAGTCAAAGTAGGTATTGGTTGGGTTTGCACCTGGATTAGTCTGCGTCCAATGCATTCCGTGCCAGCTTGAGAAACGTGCAATGTAGGACCCTGGGTCTACCTCCATTTCAGGGGTTATCATACTGTATGAAAAGCCAGAACCTAAGTCGTCATCAGTGTAATCGTTGTTGAAATCGTACATGTTTGTACCCCAACAATCATTTCCAGTGTTACAATTATCATTTAGTACAGTTCCTTCGGCTAGAGTCCCATGCTGCCATCCAAAGCCATCAGCCACTGGCGGAGATATGTCTATGAATTCAGATCCTGTTCTCTCAAAGTCTGTTGAGAAACCACCGCTGACTAAACTTACTGTCTCGTCGTGATATGTGAAATCTGTGAGTGTTGAGTACTCGGTTTGTTGATTATTGTAAACTGGATCCCATACAAATTGCGAGGTTTCAGAATTGATTGTATTGTAAGTTTCGTGGGTAGCCATGTCTGTAGAAACTTTCACCGATGCACTTGTAACCGTGTCACCTGAAGGGATAGTTACAGTTCCATCAACAATATTAGTATAATCTGGACCATCTCTAACTTCAACGGTTACTTCGCTATCTCCGCCGCTAAACGTTGTCACATTTGCTGCTCCAGCAATTGGAGCAATCAACATAATACATGTGAAAACCAAAGCGGTAATTGCACTTTTTCTGTCTGTCATGGGGCTACCCTCTTACCTGCCCAATCAAATCGGGCATAAAAGACCGACGGGGGAGTGTCTATTCGGGTTCCCCCCTTAAGGGGGGGACCCGTAATCTGTCAGAGTTTTACTATTCTCGAATTAGAATAACAATCAGAAGCGAGGTGCTGCAAGCCACCTACCCTCTCTTCAGAGCGCTCTAACCACTCCTTATTTGCAACAGTTGTTGGTTTACTCGGACCAAGCGCGTCACATACCTCTGGCCCTTCACTGATTTCTAAAGTTCCAATATTCCTCGCCATAGTCATTATTGTCACCTTATCAAATGCAAGTAACGGACGTAAAGGGAGCAGTGGGGTTACGATTTCTACTCCGCCTAAATTACCAAGGGTTTGGCTAGATACTTGTCCTAAATTTTCTCCAGTTAATACATGAGTTGCATTGATTTCCTGCCCCCTAATCGTTGCAATAGAATTGAATAATCTCTTCATGTGAATAAAATACTCTGTATGATTCCATTTTTCTGTAAACAAAGCAAGATTTTTTGCTACGGGAACTACTACTAATTCTCTAGAGAGGTTTTCTCTTGCTAGTTCTCCAAGTTTGCCTTCACTCTCAAGCAAATGCCTGAGTAATGCAATGGTTTTTTGCTCCCCCTCTGGACCGGTAATAGGCTCCTGGGATGCATGAACAGGGTAGATTTTCCACCCCTGCATCAGCATGCGTGCAACTGCTACAGGAGAGTCTATTCCCCCGCTTACAAGAGCGATACACACACCGGCCATACTTAGATGGTGAATCATATACCTCATCAAATCTTAGTATAAATTGGGTAATTAGTACATGGATTCAAGGAGTTGATGCCCTCAGCATCACTCAATGGAACCTTACAGTACCGAACCTGTAACCTTGATTGAAGAAGTATTTCCCCAGGATACAAATTCATACAACACCTTGTTTGGTGGAAGATTGTTATCCCTTATGGATAAGGCTGCGGGAATTGTTTGCGCAAAATTTGCGCACCGTGAATTCGTAACAATTTCAATCGATACTTTGGAATTCAAAGCTCCAGCAAAGCAAGGCGATTTAATCGAAGTAACTGCAAAGATTGTTTTCACCTCGAATAGAACTGCTTGCGCTAAGGTAAATGCCTGGGCAATGAGCAAATCGGATTGGACAAAAACTGAAATTTGTCAAGGTTATTTCTTCATGATTGCAATAGATTCCATGATGCGTCCGATTCCAATTCCACAATTCAATCCCGAATCAGATGAGCAAAAGGCCGATTGGGAAACTGCACAAGCGATTAGAGCGCACATGCTTTCTCAAAGAGACAAGTAATCAATCATCGATTCTCGGTATTGATGCTACATCTTCAGGATTCTTAGCATCGGAACTAACTAGATCCTTGAAACTAGATGGTATATCTGGTTTAGGACTAATGTGTTCCATCATTTTGTCAACTTCTTCGTCGCTAACATTTCCACCTTTGCTCTTGGCAAGATTTTGAATAGATTCAGCAACTTGAGATTGACGGTTGTTTTCTGCTTGAAGACGAATTGCATCACTTGTTTGAGATTTTGTTCGCTTTCGTAAAAATCTCTTCGATATTTTGCTAGCTCTTCCCAGTGTCGGGCTGATTAGTTCAGCGATAACTGACCTGCCGCGCAAGGTTCCTCCGCTAGTTTTTCTGACCTTTAGTCGACGAGTCTTTGGCTTAGCGACCAATTTGCTCATCTTAGGATAACGTTCACGAGGCGATTCGATTTCTTCAGGGATAATCTCCGCTTCAAGCGGTACTTCCCTACGGGCAGAAGCGACTAGAGATGGAACTTCTTCCTCGACAATTGGTTGTAATGGAGTATCTGGAGAAGAGAAAGACTCGGGCCCTGCATTCGGTATATGTGCACCATTTGATCCCACGAATGAAGGCAAAAACTCGGTAGGGATTGGTGTTGGTTGGGGCGGCATTGATTGTGAAAAACCTGAAGGGACATTTTGTTGGTTTAACATTTCATAGGAAGGGACTCCTGCTGGCGGAGTTCTGTGTACTTGATTGTATGCCGATTGATTAGCAGGTTGCTGCCAACCATTTTCCATAACCTGATTTCTTTGGGTAAAGAGATTGGCTTTTGAGCGTGCCAATAACCCTTCAGAGATTTGGGGTTCAACTTCAGGTTCATCCTCCCAAATGGGAATATCTAGGTCTTCGATTACTATCGCTGGACTTATCACTTCAGCATCGAATAATTCTTCCTCATCCATCGAATCTAGGAAGTGAGAAATAACCGCTGAAGGGAAGACTTCTACTGGCTCAGGTATTACTTCCAATTCCTCACTATTAATCGAACGCGGATAGTCTGAATCGCTTACAATGTTATCCACACTTGCTTTGGCTTCCTCCAAAGTCATGCCATTTTGAATACGCTGTATCAAGGCACACAATCGCATAATTGTTAGATCTGGACCGTAAACTACGTGACAATCCTCTGCATTTGTGTCTATAATGAGGGTAGGTTGTTTGGTGATATAATGTGCTGCTGAAATCACAATTCCTGCAGCGCCAAGTAAAGCCTGAAATTTACCTGTGATGCCCCTCCACGCTACCCAAACGAAGATTAAACCAACAAATGCAAGCCAGCCTGGCACTAATGTTGTATCGTGATGATGGACCCTCTTTATCGCATTCAAACGGATGTCGAGTGCTTGTCCATTTCGGGATTCAAATGAGACCTGGTTCTCGTTTAAGGTAGCTCTGACCTTACCGCGAACTCCCCCCAGTGACAAAGAACGGAATTTTATCCCCGCTCCATTGACACTGAGCCCCTCTGGCTTCGTGTCCATAAGCATCCCGAACTGCCGAAGTCGAACCCGAGGTTATGAACCCACCGTTTTCCCCTCCTATGGAGGGGCCGTTCTTTGAGGTAGTTCAGGAAAGCCGAGTTAGTTTCGCACTTCCCATTATTCTAGGCTTAGAATCGAGTTGAGCAAGAAGTACTACTGGAGGGTTTTCTTTACGAATGAAAAGTGGAGATTCCCATGACACTTCTAACCCCGAGTCTATCGATTCAACCCTTCCAACTATGAATTGCAAATCAACACTAGCATGGACTACATCCCCTACCGCAAGAACCCTTTTCTGGAACGGTGAAATCTCTAACTGGATAGAACTTTTATCGTGTTTGTCTAAGCAAAGAGGAATAGAGATTCCCTTATTCTTGTCTTCAACTGAAGGATGAATGACCAGTGAACCACCGGTTAGGTGTTCTTCCTTGGTATTCCTAAGTGCAATACCTACTCTATCACCGGCGACCGCTTGTTCTACATCATCATCCATTACCTGCAAACTTTTGACAGTACCTGGGCCTTCTGAAGGCAATAGATACAATTCATCATGTACAGATACTGAGCCAGATTGAACATATCCAATCGCAACTAAACCAATTCCTTTGACATTGAAATGTTGGTCGATTGGAACAACCAATGGCTCTTGTTTCGCAGATTCTAAATCACTCGAAATGTTATCCATAAGGCCATACAATGCTCCACGTAATTCGATTCCGTCATCGCTACACTGCTGCCACGATGATAGCCCTGCTTGAGCAATGAATGCCTTGACTTGATCTTCATCAATCCATTCACCTTGTGGTGGATTGATGACATAAATTCCCTTACTAATTCCTGCAGCTGCAAATCCAACCAAAACTTCTCCGAATGTTGCATCGATGCCGGTTACTTCAAGCAAACCAACACGTGCAGCGCATAATGAATTGAAGAATGGGCGAATTCTTTCAGGCATTTTTGCAGGCCTGATTATCGACAGAATACGTGGACCTTCGGCTCCAGATTCCTTGTGAACGTAGGTGTGTACATCACGCTGGTCAGTTGCTTTGGCTACTGCCTTAGCCAACTCATCGCTACCGATCATCGCGATATTCAGTACTGTCATGGTACTGCGAGTTGGGGACTGTTCTTGAGCATACTGCAATCAAGACGTGTTTGTGATGCTTCTGAATTCTGAAAGGCGCTGTTCATATTCTTCAATGGACAGATTGCGGATACGTTCAGTGCCGAAATTTTCGATAGTAAATGATGCTGTCACAGTAGCATGAACTAATGATTCTGCCAATTCGTTGCGGCTTATTTCTCCCGTTTTTTGAGACAAAAACTGAGCCATTGCACCTGCAAAACTATCTCCGCAGCCTGTAGGATCTTTGAGTTGTGAAGTAGGATAGGAAGGCATCGAGATTTTACCCTCTGGATGTAGAGCCAAAACTCCATGCTCACCACGCTTGATAACCAATATTCCTCCTTCCTTCATTTCTAGGACGCTTTCTGCTGCTTGAATCAAATTATCCTCGGACGCTAGCATCTTTACTTCAGCATCATTCAATATCAGAATGTCTACTTTCTTCATGACATTACGCAATTCATCATTTGCGATATTGATCCAAAGGTTCATGGAATCTAAAATCGAAACACGCCCTACCTCGGTTTGTGAGATGACTGAAGATTGTAGGCTAGGAGGTAAATTAGCACACATGAGAACTTTCGGCGCATTTTGATTTGCTGGTACTTTAGGTTGAAAACTCTCAAACACATTCAAATGTGTTTCATGAGTTATCGCTTCGGCCATGTCTCCATGATAGGAGCCTTTCCAACGGAATGTTTCTCCTTCACATTCCTCGATTCCACTTATTTCTAATCCTGATTGCCGATACCATTCAAGGTGCTCAGATTTGAAATCCTGACCAACCACTCCGACTAAAGCAACACCTTTGCCTCCGTTTTTCCGATTATGAAATGCAGCAGAGAATCCACCATAGGATGCAGAACCGCCCAATTCATTTTCTCGCGAACCCATCGGGGTTTCGAGTGTATCGTAGGCCAAGCTGCCAACGATTAGTACATCCATAGAATCATCCCAACAATTCTTGATGCTCATCGATGTAAGCGATCGTAATATCTCCTGCCAAGAAATCCTTCTCGTCCATAATCCTGCGATGTAATGGAATAAGATGGTCAACACCGGTAATGATAGTCTCGTCCAAAGCAGTTCTCATGCGCCGAATCGCAGATTCTCTGTCTGGGCCCCAAGCCAATAATTTCGCTAGTAAACTGTCGAAACAACCTGGCATCTCATACCCCGGATGAGCATGTGTATCGCATCTAATTCCGAATCCGGAAGGAAAGTGGCACTCCCATAAACGGCCCGGAGATGGGGCAAAATTGGTTGTATCTTCAGCATTCAATCGGCATTGAATTGCATGTCCTCTAATTGTAATATCATCTTGAGTTAGCGGCAGACTTTCACCCTGTGCAACTCTAATACCCAGCTCCACTAGGTTGTACCCAGTTATCAATTCAGTAACCGTGTGCTCTACCTGTACTCTGGGATTGACTTCGAGGAAGTAAAAATCACCATTCTTATCTCGCAGAAATTCGAATGTTGCTAGACCTTTGTAACCTACAGATTCGGCGCCTGCACAAACAAGAGCACCGACTTCAGCTCGCTTTTCATCGGTGAGCCACGGACCTTCTTCGATTAATTTCTGATGTCGGCGTTGAATAGAGCAGAATCTTTCTCCAAAATGTATCGCCTTTTCGCCATCTGCTAAAACTTGGAATTCAACGTGTTGTGCACCTTCAATATATTTCTCAACGAACACTCTATCATCACCGAATGCTGATTTTGCACGGCCTTGACATAGTTTCAATGCACCTTCAAATTCATTCGCAGCATGGACGATTTGCATACCGATTCCGCCACCACCGGCTGCAGCTTTGATAATCACAGGATAACCGATTACATCGGCCAATTCACTTGCAACTTCTGCAGATGATATCGGCTCGCTACTACCCTTTGCAGT
Source organism: Methanobacteriota archaeon (assembly GCA_002715725.1). GTDB lineage: Archaea > Thermoplasmatota > Poseidoniia > Poseidoniales > Poseidoniaceae > MGIIa-K1. Next base: position 14,098 of record PAZU01000029.1, read on the forward strand.
TGGTAGACCTGCTGCTTCCATTGCTGCTCTAGCCTCTATCTTATCTCCGAGTAAAGTGATTACATTTGATGCAGGACCAATGAAAGTTATGCCTTCTTCTTCAAGGCGTTTTACGAAGTTAGCGTTCTCAGCAAGAAAACCATATCCCGGATGAACTGCATCGCATTCGAGATCTTTAGCAGCCTGAACTACAGCCTCGATATCCAAATATGAATCTAGAGGATTTGACCTCATTATTGGATAAGCGACATCGGCCATCCTAACCGGAAGAGATAGTCTATCTTCTCTACCATGAATAATCGCAGCTTCAATGCCCATGTCCCTCAGCGTTCTGAGTATTCTAAGAGCGATTTCTCCACGGTTCGCAATCAGCACGCGCTTGAATGCCATGTTAACCCCCAAACCTAACTATTCTATGATGAAAGCGGTTGAAAATTTCTCGTTAAATNCGATTTATTTCACCGAATTGCGGAAACAAAGTGCACTTTTCTGTCGAAATTAGGAACTTTTGAGGGTCTTTGTTATAGGGTACCTAAACAATTGGATAATATGTCCGGTGACGCAATCACAGGAGCAGCCACTGTCGAGAGATTGGCGGGGCGTGACCTTAATCAAGATGGAAAAGTAATCAATTTAGTAATATGTGGGAACTCTAGATTCTACAATTATGAATGGATTGAAGACCAGTTAGAACAGTGGATAAAATGGAATGATTATCCGGATTTGATAATTATTGGAGGCGCTAGCGGAGTAGATTACCTCGTCGAAAGATGGGCAAATAATAATGCAATTCCAATGGCAATTTTCACTGAAGCCTGGAATGAGCCCCGTATTGGGCTAGAAGATTCAGGACGCCCTGAGGCAGCTCCCACACTCGGCGATAAGATGATGGAACGTGCCACACACCTAATCGCATTCCCTGGACCTAAGTCTAAATGGACTACTATTATGATTAATCGTGCAAGAGAAAAAGGGATACCTGCAATCTCGGTGCCAACTCCACCTGAAGGGGATGCAGATCAGTAAACGTCTCGTAAGTAACGCTTCTGTTCTTTCATCATTGTCTTCTCAATGAAATGAGTTGCATCGGCTTCCGACATTCCACCATGCTCAATAGCAATTTCAATTAAAGCACGGTGTACGTCCTTTGCCATGTACTGTTTGTCGCCACAAATGTAGAAATATGCTCCTCGCTCAAACCATTCCCAAACTTCTGCACCGTGCTCTTTGAGTCTGTGTTGTACGTAGATTTTCTCTTCTTGGTCTCTGGACCAAGCTGTAGTGTATCTATACATGTGACCCTCATCTAACCAATTCTCAATCTCATCCTTGTAGTAAAACTCGGTCTTTGAGGACTGGTCTCCAAAGAATAACCAATTCTTACCAGAACCTCCATCGTGAACTCTTTGTTCCATGAAAGCACGGAAAGGAGCAATTCCTGTTCCTGGCCCCACCATGATTATGTCAGTTGATTTGTCTTCAGGAAGAACGAATGACTTTGTTGGAGACATGAATACTCCAACATCGGTCTTATTCACTTTAACTTCATCAGCCATATAGACAGTACACAAGCCACCTCTGTCTCTACCGTGGTGTGAATATCGAACTATTCCAACAGTCAACTCAACAAATCCTGGGTGAGCATCATGGCTGCTGGCGATTGAATACAATCTCGGCTTTAACCTGTCAATTAATTCAATGAACTCTTCAGGAGTGTAATTTACATCGAAGTCATTCATGACATCGATGTAATCTCTAGACCAGATGTAATCTTCCATTGCATCTTTGTCTGTAGTCAGATTTTCGACTCTTTCTGTAGGATCGTCTCCTGGTATCGAAGGTAGAAGTTCGGCTTTAACCTCTAAATCTCCGCTCATCCATCCTGAACCTTGGCCTGCTACAGATTCACGATACCTTTCAATCATTTTCACGGTTATTTTCATCCCACTTGAACTGACCTTTTCAGTCAATGAATTGACAAATTTCTTGTTTACTCTATGAATTTCAAAATCCTTCTTGAGGGCTTCCCACAATGTTCTTTCGCCGTTGTGCGTATGAACAATGTGGTCTTGATTCCAGCCTGTTTTCTCTATTAACAAGTCAACAGTCAGAGGAGGATTTTCTGGAACTACGCCTAATGCATCTCCAACCTTGTAATCCATTCCCGAATCCCCCAAAGCAAATACGATGTGTCGTGTCTCTTTCCTTGAACCCTCTCCATTCAAAACGAAACATTCTGTGATTTTAGTGGGGTATGGATTCTTCGCACTCCAACCGCTCTTAACTGCAGGTTTTTCTACAACGGCTGGCTTTTCTTCTACGACTGGAGTCGAAGGCTCAGAAGGTAGCGAAATTTGAATTGCTGCCATAGCAGGAATTACCTTGTCTACCCATAATTTCCATTCAGGTTCATAATCAACATCGCAAGTCTGTAAATCTACGACTTTTGTTGCACCTAATTCTAGGAATTTGTTATCCCAATCAATCCCAGCTTGACAATATTCATCGTATGAAGTATCTCCAATAGCGCAAACAGAATAGTTTACTCCAGATAATGAAGGATTAGTTGAACATGTCTCGTCCCATAAATCAGCGGCATTATCTGGCATTTCTCCTTCACCCCAAGTCGAAGTGATTATCAAAATTCTCTTGTGACGCGATAATTCAGATGCAGGATATCCGTCCATATCTAATACGCTTGCCTCAAGTCCATTCTTCTCGGCAAGTTTCTTGGTTTGATTTGCCAAATCTTCGGCGTTTCCTGTCTGCGTGCCAAAAAATATTGCAATACTGTTGTCGTTTTCCGAAGAAATAGTAAGACCTCCCGTTAATCAGGGATGAACCCCGATTTTTCGCCAGATGAAAGATATAGATGAATGTTAGGTGCGATGGTGTCTTAGACTTGAAGTACTTGCAAGCACCAATGGTCGAAGTGGATTTGCTCGGAAGCGGTAATGCTTTCTTGCCTTCTGGTAGGCTTCATTCATTCCTTCTAATCGACAAACACATGATTGTGGACTGCCCTCCAACTGCACTAGTTAGTTTGAGAAAAGCGGGACTTAGTCCCGCAGATATCGATACGATTTTGGTTACCCATGTACATGGAGATCACGTCTTCGGGTTCCCATTCTTCCTACTTGAAAGAAAATACATCTCAGATAGAGATGGAAGTAAACCTCTAACTGTAGCCGGCTCCAGTATAGTTAGAGAAAGACTAACCGAATTGTGTAAATTAGCATATCCTGGCTCTTTGGATGACATGTTAAACAACATTAACTGGGTAGACACGCCTGAAGTAAAAGGCTGGAGCATGGAAAGATTCGAAGTTTGTCATGAGCCTATGGTTGAACCACACGGATGGATGTTGACCCACGAACAGGGTTGGTCGATGCTACATTCTGGTGATTCTGGACCGTGTGATGAATTATGGAAACGCATAGAGAAGTGTAGATTTGCAGTAGTAGAGATGGGAGTCCCAGAATGGGTAAATACCGATGAACATCACAAACCAAGCGATATCATCAGTTTAGCAGAAAAGTGTCCGAATACGCAACTAATTTTGACCCACACATATATCGATTCAGATTACAAAATCATAACTACAGATGTACCTGAATTCCCTAGGAATGTAATCCATGGTGAAGATGGTATGTCTTTCAAACTAGATTATGAAGGCTCAGTTTGTTAGAATAAAATACTATTAAAATAACATTTTTTATTTGTCCGATATGGATTCCAAGGGATTATCGGAATTTAGGATCGTAAATTTTCAATTTCAAAAACTGAAATTCGCAAAAAAAAAATTGAAAACATGACTTTCGAAAAAAATAATGTGAAATCTTATGTCGGCGACAAATTTTTTTGATTCGGCGAGCTTGTGAAAATTGTGGCCTTCTGTGGGTTCTTTTTATAACCTAAAGCGTAAAATTACGCTTCCCTTTTTATATCCCCAATTGAATTCGATTTAGTAGGCAAATCCTCACCTTCAAACCCTTGCTTAGGATTAGTCTTATATGGTGGACTCGGACTCCCCGTAGGCATCACGCTTGGTGTGGCGCGGCCTAACAACAAACTTGTAAAAACGGAAAGGTGTTATTTTTTGACGAGAAATATTTTCGATGGTATTCTCAACCAGAAAACCCTGTTCGTGCAAAAAGAAGTACTGCGCCACACATACCAACCTGAAACTTTACCGCACCGTGACCTCGAAAGAGACCAACTCTCTTTCAACTTGGTTGAAGCTCTCAAAGGGCATATTCCTTCGAATATGATTCTTTACGGAGTCACGGGTGCAGGAAAAACAGCCGTCACTCAATACGTTTGTGATCAACTTCAGAGTAAAGGAGAAGCCATTGGAAGAATGGTGCATCCAGTTATGGTTAACTGCAGGCAAATTGACACACAGTATAGAGTACTATCTCACCTTGGGAATGCTCTACTCGAAGATTACGAGCGTGATGAAATACCTTTCACAGGATGGCCTACCGACCGAGTGTTCTCTGAATTAGTAAAAAGAATGAATGCCCGAGGAGGAGTCTATGTATTGGTACTGGATGAAATCGATCACCTAGTAAAGAAAGCCGGTGACGACCTACTATACAACCTTACTAATTTGAATGCTGAGTTGAAGGATGCTAGAGCATGTGTCATTGGAATTTCAAACGATTTGAAGTTCACAGATTTCCTTGACCCAAGGGTCAGAAGTCGTCTTGGACAGCAAGACATTGTTTTCAACCCTTACAATGCTGAACAACTGCAAGACATCTTGCGCTCTCGAGCAGAAGCCGGAATCAACTCAGATGCAATTGGTGCCGGAGTGATTGAGTTGTGCGCTGCCCTTGCGGCACAGGAGCATGGCGATGCTAGATGTGCTCTAGATTTACTCCGTGTTTCAACTGAAAAGGCGGAGCAAGAAGGGTTGGACATAGTCGAGCAAAATCATGTTCGAATCGCGCAAGCACAAATCGAATCCGACCAAGTAACTCCAGTTATCCGCACACTTCCTACTCAGCAAAAATTGGTACTTGCTGCAGTATTGATTAACGAGAATAACGGATTAAGAAATATGCAAACAGGAGAAGTTTACCATATTTACAAACAAGCCTGTAAAAATATAGGACAACAATTCCTCACTTCAAGAAGAATATCTGGAATTATTTCAAATCTAGATATGCTTGGTTTAATCACTGCAAAAACGATTTCTCGAGGTCGCTATGGAAGAAGTAAGGAGATTAATTCGTGCATCCCGACCAACATCGACCCAAGTGATGTGATGGCCAAAGCTGAACCTGCATTGACCGATGTTTTCTCAGCCAAATATCGCCATCAGTCTCAACTTTGAGCTGTGAACTGGACTTTTCTGACTTTGGCAAGACTCTTAACCGCGTCTAAGGTCGCACGGCGCATGAGCGATGACGGTGAGAATGCACAGAACAGACTGGGAACAATTCTGTTCAATCCATCCAACACTCTTGCAACATGGTATTTCTGGCTAGGTTTGCTAGGTCTAATGCTAGCTGTTCTGAATATTATGGGTGTTATTCACCCCACTTACCGCTTATCTTGGGGCGGCCTTCTGACATTTGAGTACACCAATGCTGCATTTGGTGACAAAGAAGGTGCTGCAGCATTCGTAGCAAGTGATGCAATATTCATTGCAGCAGTCGGTGGACTTACATTCTTAGGAGCACGTAATCTAATTGGTGATGGCGATGTGGTTGAATGGTTCAAAAACATGGTTACCAATGATTGGTATAATGATTTACTGGATAGTGAAGGCGGATGGTCTCTAGTCTTGGGGACTTGGTCCATGCTATCAAGCATCGTATTCTACTTCTATTGGGGAATTATGCATATGGCTTGGATAGACCCTGGAGTTTATTCTATTGCAATTGCCCTTATGGCATCCGGTATCGTATTGAGAATGCTTTCATCTGTTGAAGATGATGAATGATTAGTGTCCGTTTCGACCTAACAATGCGTCTAGGTATCCTAGTAGGATTCCCTGCCAAAGCACGAATGACCATGAGATTAGAACTAAACTTGCATATGGTTTCTTCTTTGGCAAATGACTTCGCATAAACGCAATTAACCAAAACATTGGGATTATTGTGATCAGTAGAACTTCTCTTGAAAGTGAATAATACAATACCTTGAGATTAATCTCGTCATATGAGAGAAGATTGTTGATGTACTCTACTAATCCAACCGTGCCAAGCGCCAACAATGGTATCATCCAAAGTACAATCCAAGATGAGCCGATAAAGTCGTGCCTTATTCCCTTGTAACGTCGATGAATTCTAACGTGGGCTCTGGCATCTCTTTTTCGCTTTTTCAAGAATCTGCGCAATCCCGTTTCTGGAACGTGATTTACAACAGCATCAGGAGTGTAAACAATCGTACCTCCATCTTGAATAAGTTTCAATGAGACTTCCATGTCTTCTGCATGGTACCAAGAAGGATCGAATCCGCCAATCGCTAGTATTCGCTCTCGATTGAACATAGAACAGGGCCCGTTAGCTAACTTGGTTCGACGCGGTCTAGAACGGTATTTTTGCTCAATCTCAATCGACCTTATCCTTGAAATTACATCATCGGAACGCCCAAATATTGTTCTCCCAGTAACGGCGACGACTTCTTCGCCTTCTCTGGATTTAGAAGATTCAAGCATTCTTTGTATCCAATCTGATTCAGGCCTTACATCGATATCAGTTATTGCGAACCATTCTCCTTTCGATGAACTCAATGCAGCCATTCTGCCTGCTGACAATCCAAGGGCTTCCTGAGTGATGCTAGTTACCAACTCATGTTTCGACCAATCCTCAACCTTCTGCTTGCTACCATCAATGGAACCATCATCAACTAGAATAATTTCAATTGGTGAATGGGTTTGATTTACCAAAGACTCCATACATCCATCGATCCAATCAATACCGTCTCTAACGCATACAGCTACAGAAACAAGTGTCAATCCCTCACCTCAAATCGTGAAAGCAACCCTCTGCACTCTTCTTTGGCATCCAAGGTTGTAATCCGTAAAACAACTCCTGTATTCGGTTGACCATATACCACATTAGTCCCTAAAGGTGCAAGTAAATGTATAACGATAGGCGCTAAATCTTCTTCTCCTTCGACCTGAATACAAGTTGTTTGGTCATTACGTAATGCTGTTGCAGCAGCTTCGATTAAGGAAGGAGTAATCTGCCCAGGGGGATTAGTTGCACTAAGTAAAACATCGAACTCGGTCAAGTCAACTTTGTCATCTAATTCAACACGCTTAGTCATGCCATCAATAATTGCTATATCTGCAACAACACCCATTTCCAGCAATGTTGCAACACAAACATCCCCTACAGCAACAATACCACCAGGTGCAATACTTTCCATTGCTGCAGACATTGCAACCTCTGGTGAATCTTCTGGGCCAGTGAATAATTCACCACTAGGTTCCTTCAACTCGGCATCCAAACCTCGATGAAAGTGATATGTTTGATTTGACTGTTCTTCACTCAACCATTGCTTACCATCACAATCGATAAGTCCAGCTCTGATTCTTGAACTAGAAATTATACCACCTACTTCGTCTATGCTATGCTGTACCTCAATAATTTCTAGAGGTAGCAATCCATTGGCGAGCCTAATCTCGTTTATTCTCTGGCAATTACCCAGTGTTTCGGGAGTACAGATGATACTATCACAATCTTTGCGAACAGGTGCGGGCCCGTAATTATCCTCTAATTCATGGGTTGTGATTCTTTCATCAGCCCATGCAATGATTGCCTCTCTTCTATCTTCAAACGGCTGCATAATCGGGGATTTTGCTGCTGACATTGGATTGTTTGCAATCCAGACTTCAACAAATTCGGCGGCATCTAAAGCCGCATTTAGAAGGGATTTGTGGCCTTGATGAAATCTGTCGAAGGTGCCGCCAACTAAGCAGCGTTCCAACTTCGCCATGTACACTACTGAGTTTGGATGGCTATTCAATGAATCGCAAGAAAGGTGTGCCCCGACCCGTAACAGCCCCTGTCATTGTCTCCTCGGAGGCTTGACCCAGGGTCAGGGCGTCTGTGCAGCCGGTTGGTTGTCTCACTCTCACTCTCTCGTCCAGCGAGGACCCATTACCGACCACATAGTCCATCGGTTTGCATCAGAGGTCATTCCCGAAAGTCACCCTGGTCTTCGTCGATGGCACATGACCGCAATCATTGGTATCACAGTTCACTGAGCGGACGCTCTCCCTGCGATGTTGCATGTGCGGTCAAAAAGTTCTCAATGCTTATCATTGTTGAAGCCGTCGGTGTAATTCTAAATGTACATCCAGATTGTATTCGGTTGCTAGAGGTATGATTGGAACGGATTTCTGGAACAGCCACCCCGAATAAGGATGAATTCTGCCAAGGGGAGGATTCATTCCTTGCTCAGCAGCAGTTATTCCTTCAAGAACGTCGAGAAGAGAATCCTTTCCGATACCTTCTGGCATGTGGTGAACTAAAACTAATTCTTCAGACTTCAATCCCTGTTCCCAAAGAATAGCTGGCCACGGTAAATCCAACATCGATAGAGCGGCTCTTCCCATAGTAGAAGATAGACAGATAGAGAGCCAAGACGTAGCATTTGTTTTCCACAATGAATAATGTACATCTTCCATTAATGCTAACATTTCTTCGCGTTCAACTATTTGATTTTCGAATAACATCTTGTGATGAGCACAAGCCTCAACAAGTCTAGAAATTTCTGGCTCATTCCAATTGCGTCTCAGAACTTCGCTAGCCCTCAATGGCTGGCTTAACCACAGATCAACAATGTCGGGTTTCTCCTCAATCCATTCTTTACTAAGCAAAATTGCAGTTGCTACCGATGGTTCTGTAATCTGTTTTGAAAGTATTTCAAATGGATTATTTCTAATTCGTTCAACTAGTATCGATAGAGCAGCATCGTCTACTGAAGCCAAATCTGCTAGGTCTGAATCATCAAAACTTCGTAAGTCTGCTAAACCGGCCCATTTGGGATCTAATAATCCCCCTATTCTTCTCCACCTGGCCGTGTGACTATTTGTTGTAGATGCAATCCATGATGCTAGTGGATATTGCATTTCGTGTTTGTCTGCCCAAACATCATCCCCGGATTCTAATTGACAAGCAAGCCATATCGCTTCCAATTCACTTTCTGCATTTCTAACCGAGCCAGAATTTCCACGGATAATCTCTACAGGTGATTGAGGGGGTTTCCAATCAACTGGCATTTTCGTTTCATGAACAACTGAAATTGGCAAATGTAATCTTCCTTGCATTTCAAGATTGAATTTACCATGTCCACCGCTAGAAGTTAATTTGAATGGTAAATCTAAATCGATGGATTCTCCGATTACCAGTCTGCATCTACTATCACTTGCCAGCCTATCGAGAGATTTCACAGGTTTCCATCTCCAATCGACGACGATTGGCAACTCGTTTTCCTCAAGGGAAAATAGCAAGGCTGCTTCTCCACCTCGCTGTGATAGTGAACGGGTATCGATTACACCATTGAATTTCTGGGTCCATTCCCTTCCTGGAAAATCATTCAATACCTTTCTAGTGAGAGAGTTTGAAGATTTTGATTTCAAATCAGATTTTAATCTAATGAATCTTTCTTCAATTGAGTTAGAGGAAAGCCTAGGGTGATTAATCTTCAACCAATTCCTGAGAATACCATAAGGCAAAGGAGCTAATGGCAAGCCAATTAAATCCCCATCAACTATCAATATCGCATTGCTACCAATACCATTGACAATGACTGAGCGATCAATTCTACGACCTAATTTGGCATGTATTCCCCCCCTGGGGCTAACCAATGGCCCCGAATTACCAGCGTGACCGATTGCCACATCACCATCACGCAGTGCTTGTGGCAGTTCTGGCCAAAACCCTGTAGGAAGTGGAGAAAACCAACTTCCTACTCCTAGCGGCCAAGGATTATCTTCATCCAAAAGTCTTGCACGAACAATGCCTATCACTTTTGGTCGCTCCATCCAAGCTGTCAGAGTTGTTGGGCTTGGTTGGTTTGGAGGAGAACTCCTACGCATAGTTTCAAGGTCCCACCATACAGGACCATCTCCCCTTTGTACTGCCCATCTCCAATTACTAGACTCCCCCTCATTTCCATTGGAATTTAGTAACACTCCACTTTCATCATCCATTGGCCTTTCAGGTAGTCCAAGTAGAGGCCCAGCAGGTTGTGAAGCGTAACCAAGTAACAGCATTGAGCCTTCGCGAGCCAATACCACACCTGCTGCTCCAGGGGGCGGAGGCCACCTTACTAAGTCATTCAACCTAGCAAGTCCATCAGACTCTAATCTGCTCAATCCTTGCGAAGAAAGGCGATATCTTGAACCACGCAAACTGGCATCATCTCGCACTACGTCCCCCGATTCTCTCAATTGTTTCAGTGCTGCAGATGCGTGAGGAACTCTGATCGATAATGCTCGAGAAACTTCAGTAACTGTTCCTCCACCATCTGCTAACCAATCCAAAACCCTTCTTTGGTAAGTGGAACGAATACGATTACTACGCACCATTGTCACCAATATTGCCGAATTGTTGCCTACATATGAAGATTCTTACTTACATTACATTAATTTGTTACATTTTGTTACACATTTCCACTGGAGTATTGAAAATATACACTCGGTTTAACAATGAAACCACTATTTTGCCGAAAAACCAAGTTAGTTAATGTAACTTCAAGGCGTTTGTTGGGAGAACGGTTATATGGGCTGCTTCGCTCCTCCTGTTTAACGGCCCACCCGAGACACGGAATCGGCCGGATGACGAAGAGGAGATTGCAAATGAAAACAGTAAGAATACGTGAAAAAATCAAGAAGTTCCTGGGTGATCGCCCACGCAACACAGCTGAAATATTGGAGCACATTAACAGCACCATGAGACACGGCACTACTAGTCAGCAACTCGGAAATGTTCTATCTAAGGACAAGGACATCGTCAAAGTAGGATACATCAAGCGCTCCGGAATTCTCTCAGGCGGATATGACATCTGCGAATGGGCTACACGAACATGGGTTTCCGACAACTGCCCTAATTGGGAAGAAGGACAGCCTCTAATCATCGATTCAGAAGGCAATGTTCAGACCAACGATTTGATCAGGCGTAACTGATTGTTTAACATGCGCTGGATTCGTCAGATGACAGATGCAGGTGTCTGCATGTTCTGTGGAGGACTGGTTGTTGGCTGCCTTTGCACTGAATGTGGAATGGTTCAGTAATAATTGATTTAATCAACAGCGTTTTCAAAACAAAAGCGCTAAATTGGCTAATCAATAACCGTAATGAATTTGCAATCCAAAATTACTGGCCGCTGTATATTGCTAATGCTTCTTCTAGACCTGCTCCATCACAGATAACCGCCTTACACGCAGCAGCCATCCTAACAGCATCCTCTGTTGTCTTCTGGTGAATATTTCTACCAGTTGCTGCACCTCGGCAACCTGAAATTTGCATTTGGTCAACAAGACGTTGCAAGAATTCCTCTGGTGGTAGTGTGCCCCCGCCTGAACAAATAATTCCACATCGTCCAGCAGCTTCAGCAGCAATGCCCAAACTTTCAGGTTGTGTCATTCCATCGAATGCCCTAGGATAATTCACTTTAGCAAAATCTGCACCAATACATGCAGCAACACCCGCTGCTCCTGAGATTAATTGTGGATCTTTTTCATCCGTAACAGCTTGGCCACGTGGGTACATCCAAACAACTGCAATCATCCCAAGTTCGTGCGCTTGACGAATGAAAGTTGCAGCCTCGGTTAACATCTCATGCTCATACTCAGAGCCAATGTAGACAGTGTAACCAATTCCAACAACATTGATTCCGTTGTGTAGCAAAGAAGACACATCATCCAAATCCCATAACGCCTGAGACACAGGGTCTCTCTGTGCGGTCTTAACCATGTGAGACTTTGAATTCAGTTTTACCAAATAAGGAATGTCTGGATAATCACGTGCATACTGTGCAATTAATCCTAGTTGGCCGGCAAGAACACCAATAGTTCCCTGCTCGTGAGCTTTGGCTCCAATTTCGAAAAGATGAGCTGGGTCATTTGATGATAGAGGAATTTTGTTTCCGCCATCATAGAAATCATCATTCAAGTGTTCGATTTTTTGGTCACAAGCAAATAAATTCATCTTTCCGGTTCCACATGTTGCTGCATCCATATTGTCGATGAATGTCTCAATCAATTCATCAGGAACATCGGCTGGGACATGGTACTTACTCGCCATCAAATGCGGCGACTTACTTCAAGGACTTCAAAACATCGTTCGGAATTGAACATATTGGAGCCCAAAAATCGATGTCGAAGCATCGATATGTTAGACTAAATTCACTTGCCTTCAAAGGACGGTACTCTCTTATCGACGTATGCTGCAATGCCTTCCTTAGCGTCGCTGCTTCCGAATAGAGCAGCCTGAAGTTCTCGCTCAAGTGCCAAGTGGTACTCGAATGGAATCTCTGGTCCTGTCTGGCAAGAGCGCTTGATGTTTCCAACAGCCTTTGTTGCCTTGTTTGGTAGAGTAAATTGGCTAGCCCAATCTAGAATGTCACGACGGAAATCATCTGCATCGCCTTCCCATATGTGGTTAATCAAGTTGCAATCAAGTGCATCTTCGAAAGACATCAGTTCTCCAGTTACCATCATCTCTAGCGCCTTCGCCTTTCCAATCAAACGAGTTAGGCGAGCGGTTCCACCAGTACCTGCTAGAACACCCAAGTTGATCTCAGGAAGACCGACCTTGCCAGCGTTCTTGCGGGCGATTCTGATATCAGCAGCCATAGCGATTTCTAGACCACCACCAACTGCGTGACCATTCATTGCACAAATTACCAACTTGGTAGTTTGTTCGAAACGAGAGAGGGTTTCGTTTGCGTGAAGACAGAAATTATACTTGAATCCAGGTGAAACACTGTTCAGCATCTGAATTGATGCTCCTGCAGAGAAGAACTTGGAACCGTTTCCAGTGATTACAATCACTGTGACATCATCATCGAAACGAGCCTTGATAATCGCTGTATCAATATCACACATCATACCGTGAGTATAGGTGTTAGGACCCATTGCGTCTCCTTCCAAAGGAGCTCCTGCTGAGTCTGAAGCAAGTTCGATAACTGCGATACCATTGTCTGTGGTCCCGTAGTTAACTAAACGGTTTGGCATTGGTTCTAATTTGAGTCCGTATAGGTCGCTCATGTGACACTCCAACAGGGTCCGCTTAATGAGTCAATCGCTACTCTCGCTGAATGAAGTCTTGCCGCCTGAACGTCGAACATTATCCCATCTCTCGCCGACTTTTTTTGCAGATTCCGATTGCTCCCAGACATCTCTTTTCTTGGCTTTTCTAAACGGTAGTCGCCTTACTCCTCGGCCCATTGCCTTAGGGTCTGATTTCAGCATAAAGCGATTTACCATAACATAAATCAGAGATTTATACCATTTAGGACGGAATAATTTACCGATCCAAACAAGGCCATCTCCTCTCTTTTTTTGGTCTCGCATCCATGCTTTACACATGTACTTGAAGGTTCGATTTCCTACTCGATTCATCAAAAAACGGTTTGCAACCGAAGTTTTGACATAAGGCATGAGTTGTTTTCTGACTTCTTTGTCATAATCGCAATTGCCCAATATATCCTGAGCTGCCAAATGTCCAGACCATACGGCCATCCTCATTCCAAAACCCCACATGAAATCTTGCAGACCTCCTGACTCCCCAACATAATAGCGTCCATCTTGGAAATAATTCTTGTTGATTGTGAAATCTCCCTTTCCACCAACTCTCTTTATTGGCTCTATGTCAATATCTGGATAATGCTTCTGATACCAAGCGATAGTCTCATTCAAGAATCTGTCAGAGCCTCTTTGTTTTCTCCACAAACAGGTACAAATTAATCCAATTCCGTCGATTATTATCAGATAAGAGTATGACCCCGGTGCCAATTTATCATTCATCTGAAAGGCAATATGATTAGGATGCTTAGTGCGAAAAATTTCCCCATACGCCACTGCACTTGTTCCTTTAGGACCACATGCAATAATTTGGCAATCTTCTTCCTTGACTCTACTCTTGTAATGTAGATTGGCTCCTGCCGCTAAGGCCATTCTCTTGAACCCTTGATCGATCGTGTGTTCTGAAGTTCCTCTCTCAACAATTCTGTATGCTATTTTTGGAGAATGAGTCTTCGTAATTTCATCATCAGGGTGGATTAAGTCTACTTCCATAAATTCGGTTGCTTTGAATTCGCCGGGGTCATATCCCCATGAACGTAATTGGTCAAAGAAATCTGCATCCATTGACCAGTTTTCTAAGGCTTGGAAATCGCCATCAAAGCGCTGACCTGAATCTCCCCNNGTATCATGCACATGAACTTCAATTCCAGCNTTAGCCAGCGTAGTTGCAGCCGCTAAACCAGATAAGCCCGCGCCCATGATGTGGATGGGGCCTGCCTGTGCCATGACATCCCATGTATGTGGATGGTTTCAAGGATGCGGAGCATGTTTCTTTCATTGAATTATTAGAAGATAAGACATATCTTCAATCTATGATTGAAACATTTGTAATGAATCCTACTACGGTGACATCGATTTGTACTGTTTCATCATTGTCATTATTTTGTGTAGGTATTTGAGAACTTTGTACATCGAGACTCACTTCTAAAGTGAGGGTTCCAACTCCGTAGCCATCAAGTTTCCAAGGGTCTAAAGCAATCACTTTGTTGTCGGCTTCTGTTTCATAGCTCTCCCCGCTATATTGAGGATAAGTCAGTAATTCGAGATTAATCGCTTCACACGAATTCGAACCGCCATTCAAATTGTTATTTTCATCTAGCCACTGCGCTGGATAATCGTTTTGGACAAGTGTAGCTTGTACAGAATCACAAGGATCTGCAATATTTTGGGATGTTTCACTGTATGAGACTTGTACTTGTATCATACCAATTCTAAAATCGTCAGGTAATTCTGATAAATCAATTTCAAAATCTAAAACCTCTTCTGTACCATCTGCAATTATAACCGATTCAGATATTGCATATGTTGATTCTTCAAATGAGACTGACCAGTCATCAAGGAATCTAACTTCATCATGTAATTCAGAATTTTTTATGCCTAATGAGTAGTAAATTTTTACAGTAATCAAAAGAAATGCAACGCAAAAAACAGTTAACGCTGTGCGTGAATCTTTGTCACCAACAAACGTTGCAGTAGGCTTCATCAAATCTTGAATGAACGTTTTTTCTTCCATTTAATCACCCCAACTTTAGTGCCGAATTAAGAATCGACAAAATCAATCCAAAAATAATGATAGTCAAAGCAGTTGTTTGCAAAACATCACTTTCATTTTCAGAAAAATCAGCTAATTGTATTTCTCCCAAATTTTCCAAATACAAAGTTGTTGATTCTTTAGATTCCAAGAATTTCTCCATTATTCTTCTTTCCCATCCAATTGCAGCAGCAATTCCAATTGCTAATACTGCTGATGTAATTATTTCACCAACCGGTATAATTGATTGAATCATTTCGATCAGTGTTGAGGATGCAATGACTACCAGGACAATTACCATGGCTCTTGCAAAGAGTCCATTCCCATCTTCTGATGTATCAACTAAGTTATAGTTTAGTAAAACATACATCAACAGTAATGGTTGAATAAGATATCCAGCCGTAGTATTAGTGAATGTATTGTAAATTAACCACGATTCAGGCAAGCCATCGCATGTAGCGTATATGCAATCTTCAAGTGTGTCAAATATACTGTAATCGGCAATGAAACTGATAATTCCTACAATGAACCAAGCAAAGATAACACTAGTTAAGACACTGTTTCCTTTTCTTGATGCGCGAACACCTTCTCCAATAAACATAGCTAATAGCGTAGTTACAGCACATCCAAGAAGTACACTTCTTGCAATAAAGAAGTATGTTGGATTCAGATCTGTAGCAATGTTTGCTACCCAAACCGGTGTTGACCACCTTTCAGGTATTGTTAGCCAGAGTAACCAATCAGTTAACCAATAGCCAACGAATGCGATTGCAAGTAATCCTGAAGCCGAAGATATTATTCTGGCATTTTCATCTCCATATCGTAATTCCTTCAATGAAAACCTAACGTAAGCAAATCCAAAGATAAGAATTGGTATCCCGTGTAGTCCTAGCCTAACCAACCAAGTTTCATAGGGATAGAAAATATGCAGACCTGAAATAAATAAGGTGAATATTAAGATAAATCCAGACACAATTTTCTTAGAGTTTGCTGTTTGTAAAAACGGGAACGGAAAGAATAGAGGTATCATACACAGGATTGCTATTTCAGCAGACCTTGCTACATTCTCAAGCATCGAGAAAAAGAGTACAGAATCAGTTTGTTCTGGGATCTGATACAAACTGTAGGTGCTTGGACCGGTCCACAATTCTCCACCTTGCATGTAGCTACTAAACAACCCAAGTCCAGAGAAAAACAGGAAAAATGCGAGTAATTTTGCCGCAAATAATTCATTCCATGCATTTGTCTTCGTTCTCTTAGCAAGAACAAATGTAATCACTGCAAGTACAATGTTGACCAGTGCAGAGATTGCTTCAAGGGATTTGAAATCTGCATACATGGCTATCGTTTTCCCCTGTTTGACCGGATTTAAAGTTCTATTTAGGTAATATCCCTGCCTGTATTCTTAATGATAGACTAATTGTTGTTGACGCGGTCGACACTTTACTCAACAGCGAGAATTTTTCCAATCTAGGCTTGAGATTTTGAGAAACGATTCATGAAATCCCATGCAATCTGATTAGTATCTACAGTGCCTCCATTTCCTGTGAAACCTTGCTCTTCTTCGTACGGATTGTGATCTGCAGCATATATCGTGACTAGGGAGACTTCAGAATCATTATCGCAATTTGTGAAAGATTGAACTGAATAAAAAGGAGATGGATTGTTTGTATCTGGCGAGTTGCCCTGGCACCCATTCATTTCTGCCCATAGTTCAAGATTCTGAATGGCCCCATGTTCCTGAAGTGAAGTTGGATTTGTCAAATCCATAGTCCTCCAATATTGAGCATACCACACGATTTGATCCAAGAATCCATGAATCTCCATTATTGGAATCGGAGAATAATCAGGGTTGGGCTCATTTAGTAAGTAGTGTGCCATACAGGCTACTGCTGCAAAACGTTCACTGTGTTTATTTGCCAATTTCTGACTCATAGCACAACCATTTGACCAACCTGTTAGGTAAATCCTATCTTCATCAATGGAGTGATTAAGAACGATTATATCGATCATTTCCAGCAAAAACCCCGTATCATTTAGTTGTAATTCCCATGCCGTCCCACAACATTCACCAGAAACATTCCAATAATTATCGAATCCTTGGGGCCATACTGCAATCACACCGTTTTCTTCAGCAATATCATCGAATTGTGAGACATTTCTCTGATCTTCCATCGTAAGAGTTGCTCCATGTAAGTCAATAATCATAGGAACTTCATTAGACAAATCTACAGTACTTGGCACAAATACATTCCAGCATCTCTCAAGTTCTTCGTGAGTCAAACATTCTACATAATCTAATCCTTGAAAATTATCAGTTATCGGATTTTCATCTTGGTCGTTGACCGAATTATCTTCACTGCCAATGCAACCACTAAATGCCATTGATACTAAAATTAGAGAAAGGATTGTTGCATGATTTACCTTTCCCATGACCACAGGCTGAGATAATAGATAAAAAAAGTAATTGTATTGTACATATGGCTAACATATTATTTTGGAGAGACCGATGGACTTGTAATCTCACAACATATGTGGATGGTTTCAAGGATGCGGCAGTGTTGCGACTGATATGCAGGGACATATTTTCATCCAAGAAGCCCCTGAACAACTCGATGTAGATAATTTACGCACTCATCTTCAGACTGAAGGATGCGGAGCAATTGTTTCATTCATTGGGATTACCAGAGGACAAGACGGTGGTGAAGAAGTCCTCCGCCTAGAGTTCGATGCTTGGCAAGATAAACTGTCAGATACACTCAATACCCTTGCTGAACAAGCAATCTCGAAGTTCGGTTTGAGATCTGTAGCAATGGCCCATAGGACTGGTTCTGTTGGACCGGGCGAGGATATTGTTGCTATTCATGTTGCTAGCCCACATAGAAAAGAAGCATTCGAGGGGTGCTCTTGGTTAATCGATGAACTCAAACGGCAGGCCCCTCTGTGGAAGAAAGAAGTCAAGCCGAGCGGGGCGACTTGGAAAGCAGGGCTGGGGTGAAATTTTGGAGAAAAGTATCCAGGGAGTTATCGACATTGGTGGTAAACCAATAGTGCATAGAAGAGCAAGCGCCACCGGTCTAGTACACCTTTCTAGCCAGTCTAAACAAGCAATCATAAATGGTAATGTCAAGAAAGGAGATGTCTTGGAAGCATCGACAATTGCAGCGATTCAAGCGGTCAAAGATACACCCCGAATTATTCCTCATTGTCATCCAATCCCTTTAGAGGGATGTAAGGTGGATTGGGCATGGGAAGACAACGCCTTACGTTGCACTGTAGAGGTAAGTGCCCACTACCGCACGGGCATTGAGATGGAAGCTCTTACCGGTGTTTCTGCGGGACTTTTGTGCGCTTTAGATATGGTCAAATCAATGGAGAAAGACTCCGAAGGCCAATACCCAGAAACACGTATTACAGACATAGTCGTGCTTGAAAAACACAAAGCGGATTAAGCGCTTTATTCATGGAGGTGTTGCTTATCGCAAAGAACATGGCGAGAACTGCTGATTTAGCGCATCACTTCTTGGAAGCGGTAGACCAAGCGGCAATTGCTAGTGCATCTTGGCGTGGATTGGGTGACAAAAATGCAGCGGATGCTGCTGCGGTAGAAGCCATGCGCAAAACCTTCGACAAAGTACCATTCGATGGAAGAGTTGCGATTGGTGAAGGGGAGAGAGACGAGGCCCCGATGTTGTTCATTGGTGAAGAACTTGGTAACCAAGTTGGAGTTGAGGGGGCACTACAGATTGATATCGCTGTTGACCCGCTAGAATGTACCAACAACTGCGCTGATAATTCACCTAACTCAATCGCCGTATTAGCTGCAGCACCAAGAGGTACTCTACTTCACGCTCCTGATTGCTATATGGACAAAATTGCCGCAGGACCAGAACTTGCCGGCCACATCAGTCTCGATGGCGGAGTCACTTACAACCTCGAACAAGCTGCTGACATTTTAGACAAACCAATGTCTGAGGTGAAGGTCGTTGCATTGGATAGAGAGCGACATGCTGAGTTGTTCAAAGAAGTTAGAGAAGCAGGAGCACAACTGCACCTTATGGGAGATGGAGATGTTTCTGCAGCAATATGGGCTGCTCGCCCTGAAGGCCCGTATGATATGCTATTGGGCATAGGTGCCGCTCCTGAAGGAGTGATTACTGCTGCCGCAATTCGTGGTATCGGTGGTGTCTTTGAAGGAAGACTGGTTTTTCGTTCAGATGAGGAAGAAAAGCGTGCGGAAAAAATGGTTGATGATGACCTAACCCGATTGTGGGATGCCACAGACCTCTGCCGTTCAGATGATGCAATATTTGCGGCTTCAGGAGTTTGTGATGGATACCTACCTGGAGTAGTAGTAGGCAAAGATAGTGTGCAAACATTTGCTGAGTTAATCGATGTAAAGACCGGCGAAGTTACTCGTCATGACCGTACTCATTCTTTGTGATCACATGGTAAACCAGTTACGTATTGAAGTTCGATTGCCTGAAGGGCACTGGTCAGGAGATGTATCTCGTCAACGTCCTGAGGCTGTTTTGCGAATTGAAGAGACTATGCCTTTGGGGAGAGGAAGAGGAACTGCAAAGATTTCATCATCAAATGAGTTGATAGATGAATTGAATGCTCATTCGGGCATAGATGAAGTTAGAAATTTAGGAAGTAATCGTTACGAAGTTGATATCGCCCCTAAGGGTGGAGGATACATCAAGGAAGTTAGAGAGGTTGGAGTTATTCCTCAATCTCCGTTCGAGGTAAGAGACGGATGGGTTGACTGGACAATTGAATGCTCAGCAGAGAAAAGCCGTGAACTCGTACAGTTACTTCGTGAAAGCGGGGTTCCATATCGGGTCATTTCAACCCGTTCAACGGGTTCAAGGATGCTTACTCCGAGGCAGAGATTAATTTTCGATTCTGCATTGAATGAAGGCTATTGGGATACTCCACGCAGGATTACTCTAAGCGCTCTAGCGGAATTACTTGGATTGAGCAAATCTACAATTTCCGTTCATCTACACAAGATAGAGGGAATCGTTCTCAATTCCTTCGCAGACGATGTACGTCGAAACTCTCCTTGAACTGGTTAATACGAACATGTTCGCAAATTAATGAATAGTAGGAGCCCTATCCCCGTGACATGGCAGAGCTACCTAAGACATGGGAAGACTGGGTCGCCAACTTTGGCGAATGGCAAGACAGAGTTGGTTTCGATAGAGAATGGTTAGGCGATTTCGACCTTTCAATTCTATTTGATTGGGACCGCGCTGGAGATGTTATTGAATTTGGAGACTACGCTGGAAGAGCGAAGTGGGAAAGAGCGCTACAAGTTCCTCACCAAAATATCCGTGATGCACTAATATCTATGATTACAGTACAAGGCGATACAGAGTTTGCTTCTGTTGAACAACAAAGGCATTTGTTAGCCACCGCACCTACTGATTTTGATCGCTACTCTGCAGCAAGAATCATGGCTGAAGAACAGAGACATGGTTGGCAAATGGCTTACCTTCTAATGACATACTTCGGACAGCAAGGACGTCGTGAAGCTCAAAAATTACTTGAAAGAAACGCACAAGACGGCGACAGACTACTTGGTGCTTTCAACAGGCCAATGACTCACTGGCTAGACTTCTTCTGCTACACAATGTTCGTGGATAGAGATGGTAAATTCCAACTCGGCATGCTATCAACATCTGCATTCAGGCCATTAGCAGCGTCTATGGGACCAATGCTCAAAGAAGAAGCGTTTCACCTGGGAACTGGGTCAAGCGGTTTAAGAAGAATTATCAAAGCAGGAGTTATTCCTCTAGATCTACTTCAGCGCTACATCAACAAGTGGGTTGCTACAGCTCACGACCTATTTGGAACCGATTCCTCAACCTCTGCTCACTGGGCATACGTTTGGGGAGTCAAAGGTCGATGGGATGAAAGAAAGAAACACAAGGGTGGAGTCGATGTTGACAAGCAAATTCTGAATGAAGAGGCGCGTGGACATTACCACGAAGAAATCGCAAAAGAAGTTGCAAAGTTTAACACATTAATCGCAGATGATGTCGACTTCACAATGACCATCCCACACGAAAATTTCCATCGTGACATCGGAGATTTCGGAGGAAAGAATTGCTACACAGATGGTAGCCTGTTCGAAGGAACCGAAGAGGAGTACAAAGAGTACTTGTTGACGGTACTCCCGACTACAGAGGATGAAGAAGCACTAGTCGAACTAATGAAGCTACAGTGGATTGAGGACAAACCACTGTCAGCAGGCCAAATCGCTAGTGGTATTGGCGCAACTGCATGAGGTGTTTGAAATGCTCCCAGTATCCCTTTATGGGGCCGATGATACCGAGGTAGACAATTTCTTTTCGGTATTACCGAGCCTTGTTGAAGACGCTTACGATGATAGACCATATCAAGAAACATTGTTCGCAATAACAGGTAACGATGCAATAGAACATATCACGATCGCAGATAGTTGGGATAACCAGACGCCATTTATCTGGCCCGAAGATATTGCAATGGAAGTTGGCATGGCCGTTCAAACAATCAAGTACCCAGACGTAGGATTACTTGAACACTTAATGACTCTAGAACATGTCGATTGCAGGAGACTTTCAATCTGGATGCACTTTGAAACAAATGTCTATCCAATCTACACAAAAGAGGCTTGTCTTGGATTAGGAAAAATGGGACTACCTACACCTTTCCTACCAGGAGATATCGCATCTTATGGACTGTATGTTCAACGAATAGAAGGACTAAAACTCCACGCACCAGCCGAAGGAATGCCGGAAATCGGGTTGCCAAGAGCCCGAATTCTACAACTCGGCTTGGAGCGGTTCTGATATGAAAAACGCATCAACACACGCCAAATTGCTGGTGGTTGCATTCATCTGGGGCCTTGGCTGGGTAGCTGGTAGAGTTGTTGCGGGAGATATACCACCCTTCACAGCAGGTTGGGCAAGATACATTCTCGCAGTAGGATGTTTTTTCCTCTTTTTAAAAATAACAAATCAGTGGATTATCCCGTCTAGAGAACAATGGAAAATTATCACAGCAATAGGATTTCTTTCCACATTCCTCTATCAGGCTTTCTTCATGTACGGAATGAAGTGGACCGCTGCAGGAGATGCTTCTTTGATGATTACATTCAATCCGTTATTCACAGCGATACTTGCTGTTCCGTTCTTGGGTGAGAAATTCGATGTTCGGCTTGGAGCAGGGCTATTCTTCGCAGTATGCGGAGTAGTAGTCATCGCATGGTATTCTCCAAATGTTGACCTACCCGTAAATGAGAGATTGCTGGGGGATGCATTGATTGCAATGTCAGCACTATCTTGGGCTTGCACAACCATTCTGATGAAAAAAGCGATGAGTGGTGAAAATGCACTATCCCCTCTACACCTGACTGTCTGGTCTAGTGCCGTGGGATTACTGATTCAAACTCCTGCAGTGATATGGGAATACTCTCAGGTTGGATTCCCAATAGATGCCGGGATGGATGCTTGGGCTTGGTTAGCATTCTTGGCTTTATTTTCCACAGTTTTGAGCTATGTATGGTTCGCAGATGGAATAAAAATCATCGGCGCAGGCAGATCTGCGATGTATGTTTACCTAGTCCCAATTTTCGGAATTATGAGCGGTTGGCTAATCCTTGATGAAAAATTGGGTCTTTCGCTGATTGCTTCATTCGTTCTGATAGTTGGTGGTGTTTACCTTGCTCAATCAAAGGAATCGTCATCAACCTAAATCCCATCGGACATTAACATGGGAATCAAAAATGTAGCAGTTATTGGCGCTGGTACAATGGGTGCAGGGATTGCTCAGGTCTGTGCACAAGCAGGCTGGCAAACCAACCTGTATGACGCATTTCCAGAAGGATTGGAACGTGGAATGAACACAATTGATGCCTTTTGGGACAAAGGCATCGCTAGAGGTAAGACCACTGCCGAACAAAAAACAGAATGGGCTGCCAATCTTCATGCTATTTCTGATATGCATGACGCAGTAAAAGACGCTGACCTTGTTATCGAAGCAGTACCAGAGATTCCAGATTTAAAGCACAAAATTTTCACTGAACTTGGAAACATGACAAAAGAAGATTGCATCCTAGGGACCAACACTTCTTCTCTTTCGATATCTGATATCGCATCTGCATCTGGAAGGCCTGACAAGGTTATTGGAATGCATTTCTTCAACCCTGTACCTATCATGAAATTGCTAGAACTAATCAAACACGACTCATGTTCTGAAGAGACTATCCAAGCAGCTACTGCAGCAGGTGAAGCAATGGGTAAAACCACAATTCTGGTAAAGGATGTCCCAGGATTTGCGACTTCAAGACTTGGTGTAGTCTTAGGAAATGAAGCGATTAGAATGCTTGCAGACGGTGTTGCTAGTGCAAAAGATATCGATACTGCGATGGTACTTGGGTACAAACATCCGATGGGCCCTCTGGCTCTGACCGATCTCGTTGGCCTAGATGTGCGCAGAGATATTCTACTCAATCTAAAGAAATCATTCAATGATGATGCATACACTCCTCATCCGCTTCTAGAGAAATTAATCGCAGAAGGGCGCCTAGGAAAGAAATCCGGTAAAGGAATCTATGATTGGTCTTCGGGCTCTGCCGAAGAAACCGAACTTCCCTAATCGCAGTAATCTTCGGCGTCCTTATGGAAAATAATCAGATGTTCGACATCTCCTGAATAATTCCTCAACTGCTTTCTCAATTCCTTCAGTGTCGCATTTCCGTGAACTATTGTTGCAGCAACAGGACTCTTTGACAATTTCAATAACTCCAACGTCAGGTTGGGAGTAGAATCGTGGCCCGACCACTTCAATCTCGGAATCAGGTTTTTGTCCCATTTTGGTTGTAAATCTACAGCTTTGGTTTGAAGCCAGCACCATTTGGAAAGACAATCGCTCAACAAATTACCCCTCAGTATCAGACTAGTATCTTCAACATATAGCCAATCTAGATGCTCTGTAATATCACCGTGAACCAATGTGACCTTGATTCCGAAGTTGTATTTCCTTTCAACTCTGAGAATTGGTCTCAGAGCCCTTGGGTTTCCACTCAATGAGTCGACCCAATGGTAATATTCCTTAAATGTCCATGAATTTGAATACGGGCAAGGCAAATATGGCTCCCCATTTTCTGGCCAATCCAGATAATCCATGTATCTTTGAAACCATGAATCCTTATCTGGATGACCGGGCCATCTTTCAGGTAACTTTCTCATTTTCTTCTTCAAATCCTTCTGAGTCAATCTCCTTTCATGGATTAGTGATGCTAGGAAATCATTGACATCTGTTTTCTCACCTCCAAGGTTCTTGACTCTGAATACTTCAGCCTCTACCTCTCTTACTCCATCGATATCGAGGTACGGTATCGGCCATTCACCCCTGCCAATATGTTCCACACAAACATCCTTCTTCGTGCTCAAAATAATCTGAGAATAAGTGAACCATTCCGGCACAACTTCTGCATGCTTTCTATCTAGGATTATCAAACCCCCATCTCTAACATGGGATGCCAGTTTTGGAATGATATCTGAATAAGAATTCCTTTTTCTATTCTCAACAAAAGGTTCCAACCAATCAAGATAGAGAATATCGACTAATGGTAAATCATTGATTCCTTTACTCGCATCCTTTTGCCTCATCGCTAACATATTTTGATACCCTAATTCTGGGTGCCTATACGCCCTTCCTCCAATCAGGGGGTTTGCTATCCTAGCAAAATATTCCATTCTCAAACTGGTTTCAAGGAATGGCATATCATCGGGATATCTCGGCCCCAATTCATCGCAAAATAGGATGAATGGTTGATCGTTTTCCACCATTATGGACCATGAGTTTAGGTAATTCATGTCAGCTGCAGGATGATAAACAATTAGGGGTCTGTCCCTCACTTCAGGAAAAGGTACTGAGGAGAATAATTCGCCATTTTTCCACATCATAGAAACCACCTAAACCCTCCTTGAATGACCAACTGGAACGACTCTGAATATCCTCTTACTCTGTCTTCTCAATCTCGGATATTGTGAAGCGAGCGACACTCCGTAAGGAACACCTTTTGCCGTATCGATGATTTTGTCTCTGTGCAATGTCACAATATGTGCTGTGCATAATTTGCCCCTATCATCCGGGTCTGAAGGGGGGTCGACCGAATAGAAGCAAAGCAGGAACAAATCATCATGCTCAACCAGTTCATCAACGATGTAGCTCAATCTTCTCAAATCATGATTACAGTATGCTAGTTGCAAACCATAAGGCTGTAAAGCATTAGACCACGTATGCGGCGATTGTGAATTGATGATTTTCTTGAAATCATCTGGACCCACATCAGCGCCTGTACTTCTTGCTAACATTGCTAATGTTGTTGGGACGCAAGAGGGCCCAATCTGCTTGATGTGCTCAATTTCTAAATCTCTAAAAAATGGACCTTTGGGTTCAAATTCGGATTCTTCATCCCACAATGGAGCACTAGCGTTCGGTTTCCATTCACTTGCTACATCTTCGTTATTTCTTTCTTTCATTACCATCTTATCACCTCACAAATACATCCAATCATCTGGCCTGCCACCAGGCCACTTTTTGTCAAACTCTTCAGCAGACTTTCTTCTTTCGAGTTCTTGCTGATGGATTATATTCCAGATCTCTACATCTTCAACGAGAAGTTGAATCATCATCAGTAAAGATTCTGGGAAAGATTCGCCTTGAGGAAAAATATGTGCATCTTGATATTCCATATTTTTGTATTCTGACATATGTTCAGGAAAGCTGAGGAATCCAAAAC
Organism: Methanobacteriota archaeon; assembly: GCA_002715725.1. GTDB lineage: Archaea > Thermoplasmatota > Poseidoniia > Poseidoniales > Poseidoniaceae > MGIIa-K1. The sequence goes on from PAZU01000029.1 coordinate 40,201, forward strand.
CTGTTCCTTCAGAATTGGTCTCGATTTCCCAGGTCGCCAAACAGGCTTCTAGATTTGCAATATGATTACCTAAAACATGTTTATTTCTAGCGCCATTTCTGATATCTCTCAATGCTGTGTAATGCCTATCTAAGGAATTTGGCGGCAACCACCTGTGGAATTCTAAACTAATATCAAATCTAAATTTTGAGCCATGCTGTCCAATTATCGTGAAAGTGTTTTCTTCGATTTCAATCGAATCTGATTCAGAAATATATTGAGCCAATTTTAGCCAATCTTTCTTTAATTGTTCAGATTCTTCATCTGTCAATATAGCCTTTTTATCCCATGATGAAGGAATGTATCCCAACGGTAGCAAGATTAGTTTCAACTCACCTAATTCATTTGGCCATTGTATCCATTTATCTTTGACATTAGGATTGTTTTTGTTCCAAGCTTCAATTATGTGGAGTTGAAATCTCGCTGAATCAATGTCTATATCCCAGTCGATTTCATCCCACCCATCAAACTCTTTACTCATTCTAAATACCTCCTTACTGGAGCTATCGCTTGTTTTGTGTTTTGTTTTTCTATTTTCATTTTCATATTATCACCTTGAATGGCCAGGGTACCGGGATTCGAACCCGGGTTGACAGTTCCGCAAACTGTCTT
>PAZU01000030.1 GCA_002715725.1 Methanobacteriota archaeon
TGGAATTAGTGAAGGTGTCGCCAAATAAGGCAACACCATCCGCTATTCCTTGGGTGTGATGACACAACATCCTATGAAGGATCTTGCTGGTACCTGCACGTCCTCTATCCATCCACTTATGTAGTGGTGCATAATCTTCTGGTTCACCACCAAAAGCTTTAGCAGAACTGACACAGTGATAGTGGTAGTGGGACATCAGAACATTTCCACCTCATGTTTTTCAGTAGTGATTACATTGTTCTCGTGATCACAGGTACACTTCCATTCGCCTAAGCTGTCGTGATCTTTTTTGATATCAATTTCACCTTGACCTCCTTCATTGTTATGAAACCCAGGAGAAACATCTTGTGTTATCCACCATCCCGCTTCTTCTATGTGCTTATAGATAAGATCGTCGCTTGATATATTAATAACTTTGCCTTTTCTGTCATAGAATTCAACATCTTCAACTTGGCCGTCATCTCCTTGACCTTCATATTGGATATTAATAGCATCCAACTTAGGGTGGACAAGACTGATTGCATTCAAGGCATGCTTAAAAGCTTGCATCTTTTTCATGAAGAAATCATGTTCCCATGCTCTTGATTGAGCCCAAAAGGTGTTCCAATCTCCTTCTTTCTCAGGAAATCTAGGCTTCTTTCTTCCTACGACATTTGCTGAGTTTTCATATTTAAAATATTCATCAAGACGTTCAAAGTATTCAGCGAGTGATTCGTCGCGATTCTTTTTAAAGTCCAATGGGACTATTGTGGTGGAATTTGACATGGTTAGTGGTATAGAAGAGCAAAGGGTTGGTCTATAGGACCGTAAGCAAGATCATCTTTCTTATCAATAGGAAGATTAAGCTTGGCAGCTTCTTCCTTTGAGCGAACGACTCTTGCTGAACGTGGAAAATCCACAGGATTAATCAGGCGGTCATAACGACCTCCGATACTTGCAGTTAATCTGTAATTCTCAGGTTTTTTAATGTCTAAGAATAGAGGTAGATTTTTGGTGTAAGAGTAATGAATAAGGTGATTCAATTCTCTAGAAGTATTGAAGATTGCATCACGGAGTTTGACCGAATCGCAATCACCTGAAACAAACCATCGCAACATTTCAGCTTTCTTGTAAGCCTTATGTTTGTTGATCGATATGATCATCAGGTCTGTGAGATCTATAAGAGTTAAAGAATCTATAAGATCTTTGTTATGCCAACGAGCCTTACGAACATTGGGATAACGAGCCTCCATACGTGCTGCATAGCAATCGTATAAAAGGTTGGCAGACTTAGTCAGTTTGCCTGTTACCTTGTCTGAGATGACATGGCAATGTTTAGCTCCAGGGCATGTATGACCAGCTGGAGTACTGAAGGTGAGAATAGTATCTGCTAGCTTGGCGTTACCAGCCCCAAGCTTGAGCAAAGACATAATTGCACTGTTATATGAGGACAATAAAAAACCCCTCCAGTGCAGACTCTGGAAGGGCGTGTTTACCTCTAGGTGGATAGTATCAAATTTTTAAAGATCCCCTCAAGTCTCCACCCAACACTTAAGGGAATCTTAACGACTTGAGTACCCTCTCTCAAGCCGCCCAGGGCTTACAAAGCACATCAATTTCCTCAAACATGTACTCCTGCCTAGGGTTAGTCCATACGATCTAGCTTATTGAGGGTTGCTCTTTCTCTCCACTTACCTCTCTGCTTATAGAGAATCTCAGACATGAACTGCTTGGTTTTTTCAACCATCTTGTTTCTTACGTTGATCTCTTCTTCAGTAGTAGCTGGGTATTTTTCAAAGACCTCTACTATTTTCATAAGTTCTAGCGTTGAATATTCAACATCGTGTTGTATGTTGATGGCTTTATGAAAAGCTTTTTCATCCGCTTCTAGGTTTCTTCCTTCGAAGACGTAGTCTGGATCGGGTGCTGTATAAGGCATTGTGATGATGATGGGTAGATGTTACAAATTGGGTTAGGAAAAAGAAGAACAGACTTAGCTGCTTCTTCTATTGTTTTGAGAAATCTTTCTCTGATAATTGATGTCGAGTGAGTCAATAGATCCATCGGTGAAGAGACGTGTTCCGTCTGGTTGAAGCTGGTGTCTTAGCGAACGCTTATAGCTACCTTCTCGTAGTCTATATTTTTGAGGAGGAGTCTTTCTGGTCTTGTGTTTCCCCATCTTCTATCTTTCTGAGCATACTTTGCTCAATATGCACTGGATGTGTTTCCCTGTCAAATATCACCCAATAAGCTTTATGCTTACGGTCGTTTTTGTAGGTGACATCCTGTCTACCGCAGATAGTTCCTTCTCTTCTCCTCTTGTTGCCGAAGATTATTTTGGAAGTCCTTAGGGTTCTTCTATAAACCCGATCTCCAAGAATAAACTTGGCGGCTTTAACTTTTCCACTACGTTGTTGCATTAGGCAGTCACCTTTTCTTGAAGGTATTCAGTGAACTTTGTATTGATCCTTGCTATGTCGCCATCCAATTGTTTAGCGAAGCGAGAATCCGAGCCATATTTAACAGTTTTATGATGACTTGTCCATTGAGTTACTGCGGAATGAACACGAAAGAGGTTGTCCTGCCTAGTAGAGAGATCTCCTCCTTCTAATCCATGTATGAATATACGTTCTAGTTGATTAATAATTCGAGAGTCAACAGCCATAGAAGGATTGTTAACAGCTTCTAATCGTTGCTCCTCTGGAATGGTGTAATCAAAGAACTGACGGATGTATTTCCTTCCTTGCAATTCATCACAAGGAGTATCAATCATCTCTTGCTTGATATGGATATGGCGTTTACATTCGAGTACTGCTGCTTCTAACGCTTTATATACGTCATAACTATTACGTTCGGATCTATGATTAATGGTTGAATTTCCATCTACGATCCTACGTTGCATACCATTTGTACACACTAATTCATTTGCCCAAATCGAAGCTTTCATTGCTCTTGCTTCCATGTAATTAATGGTGAACATCAGAAAGAAGTCAGTGGTGTCACCCACTTCCTTAAGTCTCTCTGGATTCATATCCGTCAATTTGGAAGCAAAATACAAGATTTTCTGATCAGGAAGGAATCCAACAACATCCAAGCCTATTTCTTGCAGAAATGCTGCTTTGGTTTGACGGATAAAATCCTTATACCAATTCAATCCATCTATAGGATGAATGATATGCCTTGCGTCGGAGAATTGACCAAGTGGATCTCCGGTGTTGCTTTGATACCAATGAACGATGTTGGGGTGAGTCCTATTGAATCTTTGGGAGTGCAGGGGTTCTGCTACTACTTTCCAATTACAACCTATGGAACTAAGTTGTTCTTCTGATGACTGCCAATCTCGACATTCAGATTTTTCTCCTTGAAAGAATTGAGCGTCTGCTCGAGTTAGTTTTCCAGGTCTAAAAGTTTCTGACCCTGGATCTTCTACATCCTTGGTACAAAGACCTGTTACTGTTGTCGGCATGGAATCTTGAAGTTTCATTTTGTGGGATGGATGAGTTGGATACGTTTTTGTAACAAAAGCAAATCTTGCTCAATAGATGTAATCTCTTGAAGTTGAGATCCAGTGAGCAATGTTTTTAATCGTTGGACTCGATCTAGTACATAAGAGAGATTAGGAATTAATCCCCCTGGAGGTAGGTTCTCTCTTAGTACTTGTTTGAGTAACTGCTTCCTTTGCTTATAGCGAGACAGACTAGCTATCGAGATCTTGTTCGGGAAGTTTGATGTCATCGTTTTGATTAGACATGAGGTTTTGAGGAAACAGAGGTCTTTGTTTGAGTTTGATACACAGTTGATTAACTGATTGTTCAAACTCCTGAGGGTTGCGACTGACTTGCGTATAAGGAACTTGTTCCAATTCTCCTTGTTCGTTGTGGACGAAAAGTAAGACGAATGTTCCTTTATGCTTTTCCTCTTTACCTGTCTCAGTATTCCTGAGAGCAACTCCAGAACCACGTTCCGCAAATATAGTGCCTGATAAACCTCTTAAGTCAACCTCTGGGTTTACAAGAGTTTGTACTAAATGATTAAGAGTACCAATTAGGCCAGCCACATGATTTTGAATTTTGATTTCACCTGTTCTTTTGTTGGTAGAACCTGTGTATTTCAAAGCTAATTGTGACCATTGCCATTGATCACTCATGATTGGTTGTGCAAACTTGAACATGATGTATTCATTAGTTAGCACTAATTTGGGAGTACCAAAGAATTCAATTCCTTGATTAGGTTGGAGAGCTCTTTTTGCTTCACTTGGATCTTTTGTCCAAGGGTAAAAGCAACCGTTGAGATCGATACCATAAGTGGTCACAATCTCTTGAGCAGGTTTGTAAACGGGAGGTCTTCCCGTGAATTTTTCGACAGCTGAATCCAGATCCATAAGCGAAGATAAGTAACACCAATGCACTGTTGTATAAGCGCATTAAAAAAGAAACCTAAACTAAGGTCAGTCAAGGTTTCTTAAATGGAAGTACAAGATCAAGGGCATGATCCTGGTTTACAGATTGTTGTAACTACTGAAGATAAGCCAACAGATAGTAATGCTGCCGTAGGTCAAAAGCTGCTATTGCTTGCATCCTTCGCTAAAGAGTTGCAGACGCAATCTCATTTAATTCATTTCAATTACTGTGCTCCTAACTTTTTAGCTGTACATAATTTCCTCAAGGCTCAGTATGAAACACATACTGTTCAATTCGATCAACTAGGTGAATACGTTCGGATTTTGAATTATTACATGCCTATGTGTTCTGTAGGACTGAAAGATGCTCTGGGTCCTTGCTTTAAACATTGTGATTGCTATGAGCCAACAGGAATGTTGACTACATATCATGACAACTTAGGAACCTTCGAGAAAACTATCAAGATGGTTGAGCCCGCTGCTCAAGCCGCAGAGCATTACGATGTTGCTAATTACTTAGGCGAGTTACTAGGAGAAACTTGTAAAGCTTCTTGGATGATTAGAGCTACTCTTCAACATTGACAGTAAAATTCAATCCTTTTGGATCACTAGGTAATTGATGATCTACTGGATTGCCTTTGAGCTCGTCATTCTCATCGTCATATAACCATTTAGCAATAGTTATAGGAAACTGAACTTTGTCGACATGTGCTGGATTAGCTTCCATCGCTACTTGAGAGTTCAACCAACTCATAAGATCGTTGGGATTCTCAAATGCATCTATATCTTCGGAGTCATATCCTTGTTTGACACCGTAAATAACTTTTAAAGTCATAGTTCTACGAAAGTTTTTTCAGCTTAACTGTAATCATCCTCTGGCTCAAGTCTCCATTGAGAAGATCGACCTCTTTGATGAGGTGGTATGGTCTTTTGAAAGAGGTTCATAGCCTCTGAAGAGGTACATCTTGGTGCTATAAAAATGCACGGCAAGAGTTCATTAGGAGGTTGAAAATGAACCTCCCATGTTTGTTTGTATGTCATTAATCAGAACGAAGGAACGTCTAGCTGCGGATCAGTATTGCCTCGCAATTGATCTACACATTCGGTCATACACTCTGTATCTTTATGGGTAGGACAGGCAGTAATACACTCAAAGTATTCATCGATATGATCTAATTTTGTGGCATCTCTAGGAATGAGAGTGCCTCTTGAAATCGAGCTCATAGTGCTTTCCTCCTTGCTTGTGTCTGCATTTCCTTGCAACTCCATAAAGAATTACGAGAAGTGATAGGAATCCAAAATAGTCTAAGAGAGGCATCTTATGGTACTAAATTCGGTTTTCTGTAATAGAGCTATGATGCTTTCTTCAATCTATCTGCTTGCTCACAATCACGTCTGGTATAGAGTCTGAGGTCATTATGCTTCGCAATAGTTACTGTATGCTTGCATCCTGTAGATACTTTTCTTAACCAATATTGATCAAGCTGTTTATCGTAATATTCAACTTTATATACACCTCGGTCATCTAAACGTGACTTGTAAACCAAGGTGTTTTTAACGTGCTTAAAAGCTCTGTTGTTATTCATGGGTGAAGAAGAGAATTAATAAGATGAATTTCTGTATGTGCAGCAGGCATGGAGATCTTAACTCCATCCCCTCCTGTTCCTTTAGTGAATCGGTAGGACATGACATGATCTCCTTTCGGATGCCACGCCCACTGATCTGCTCCTTTCTTGAGCCCGACCTGTACTCCCATCGACAAGAGGGTGTGAAGATGAGAGGACATTAATCTTGCTCCATAGCTCGATAAGAATCGAGAGTAGCTGGGTAAGGAGGTTTAGGAGGCCACGTATCAACATACTCAACTAAAGTTTTAGTACGTATCCTGATGAATGGCCATCTCTTGCGAAATAGAAATGCAAGTTCAAAGACTCTGTGAGATTTCATTTTGACCCTGCCATAGCGAGTGCTTACCATTTATTGCACATGAAACCACAGCACGCTGTATTTCGCCAGGGCTAAAGGCAGGTTTAACACCAAGTCGGTGAGACGCATAGATCATTGCATCTATTACTTGGTCGACGATGTACTTAAACTCAGGACTTTGAGAGACTAATCGTTGCTCTGCATCCATGGCGATGCTAGTAGTACGATCTCTCCATCCTGCTTGAGATGAAGGCTTTATCTTCGCTTGCGGTGGCTCGGAAGTAATAGCATCATCATCGTTGTATCCGCCTTGTTCACGGAAATCTTCTGGAGACTCCGAATAATCTTTTTCCATCTGTGTGTGGCTGCCGGATGACTGGTTTTCAAATACAAGCTCTTCTGTTTTCCACTCATCATTCCATTTAATTTTGGTGACATAACGTTGACCAGCAATTTGTGTGTTATCTGTACTGAATAAACCTCCCTTTTTAATAAGGTCGGCATTACTCTGTTTGAATGACACACAAGCTTGACTATCTTTACCTTTTGGCAAGAAGTTAAAGCGTGCGTAGTACAAAGATTCACCTCTTTCATCCCTATGTCTGCTAGGCATGGGATTGGTAGTGAACTGATGAATAGGTAGATACTTAGACATTGTTTTGAGGGTTAATTGGAACGCCAAGATCTATCGGTATGTAACCGACATCCTGGGATTTGTCTGCCATCTTGCAGAGCTTTTTTGATACCTGCCTTATCAGGCTTAATTTCAACTTTCCTGCAATCTTCAGGGAGGGCTTCCATAGCACATTCGTAATCATCAATGATGACTTGGGTGGTCATTCTTGATCTGATCTCGTGCATAGGTAGATCGAACTTAGTAGCACCTTGATCTTCTAAGGCAAGCCTAAGCATGCGGATTACGGTGGTTTCTATTCGATCAGCTTTGTCGGTATCACTCTTGACCATGGTTCTAATACGGTCAGATTCACTTTTCCTGTAGCGAGCACGCTCACGAAGGGCTGCCCGAAAGGTAAGTAATTCGTCTGCTCTTTTCAGGAGTTCTTCTCTGTCGTTTGCCACTCCTTGGAGGAACATTTCCATTTCCTCCATAGCATGTTGACGCTCCAGTGGATCGTCGCTGTTTATCAAGTCGACTGACTCTTCAATAGCAAGAATCGATCCGCGTATCTGAACAGCTAGTGTTGATAAGACATCTTGGCGGGGCTGTTTCGCCAATACGTCCATCGAAGAGATCTCCCGAGTAGAAGGAGAGGCAGTGGTTGCCTGCGTCAATTTCTGAGTCGAATTCTTCGACCCATCTGAGGTTTGTTTTGAGGTCATGTATTAAAAGGTGGCAAAAATTACCACGAAAGGGACTGATTAGATAGCGCTCTTCTTTCGATTCGGCTATCGATGAGTTGGATAAGCTGTTCAACTTTCCTATGTTCTCCTGTTGGTGTGTGCGAGAAGGAATTCTGCGCTTCCTTAATGGCTTCAAGTAGTTCAGACAACCCATCACGAGAGCTAGCAATCGTAGATGGTTGAGAAACATAACGGGTCATTTTGTATCTGATTGTATGAATATGATGCCGAAGAATCAGGAGTTGTGAAGTGCGGGAGCCGAAGCCCCCGCTTTTGGTTAAGTGGCTGACGCCTCTACAACAGCTGGTGCTGACTTAAGTGCCTCTGCTTGCTTCTTGATTTGTTCAATCTTGAAATTCACATTTTCACCTGAGATAGTCCATCCGTCGATCACTCGGCCATAAACTTTCTCCTGATCTTTGTTTACATAAGTAAACTCAGCCTCTGCTGTTGGAGCAGCTAATAATTCGTTGAGCTCTAGGTTGTTCAGAATTGCTTCTGGGTTAGCCCAGTAGGTTCTGAATGTTTTATCGAGATCACCAAAGAGTTTGCTACTCCATTGGTTGCAAGTTCCAGTATCTTCTCTCCACCTGGAATAGGTGAGAAAGCCACCGAAGAACTCTTGATGCAGAGGTTTGCTTTTTGAGAAAAAATTGACCATAAGTCAAAGTTGTGAGGTAAACAACAACCCCACCAACAACACAAATTGCACTGTTGGATGAGGCCACTAAAAAAGACCTCTTAATTAAGAAGTCTTAAACTATAAGAAGTAATTGATTAAAGTTCTGATGTTTGAACAACTTTACGGAAGGGTTAAGAACATACGTAATCTGGAAGACTTAGCTAAAGCTGCAGATAAAGCTGTAGGTGATGCTGATGCAGAGATTGTTCGACAGGCTCAAGCTAGAGCTACTCGCCAAGGTAGAAAAGCTGAAGGAGTGAATTTGGAAGCAATTTTAGGAGGATTAGGAGCTAAGGAAAGAGGTAGTGATTTTAATATCACCACTAAAGGATTTGTTCCTAACCAAGCGGTAGAGCAGCAGGTAAGAGATTACCTTCTGTCTGATGCTTATGAAGGCGCAAGTATTCGTAGAGGGAAGGGAGTATTGAAAGGTGCTCAAGAAGATATTTTTAAGTACATCAGTACAGCTAGACCAGAGGAAGTAGCTTCAATATTGAAAGCGGTAGCAGCAGATAATCCACAGTGGTTGAATATACCAGAGAATTTAAGAGCTATGAACCAAGCTATTGCTAACAACAGAAATCTAAGGATAGGTGGTGCTGTCGCAGCTGGTAGTGGTATCACCGCTTCAGGTGCAGCTTTAGTGGATCTGATGTCTTACTTGACTTCTAGTGAAGAGCAAGTAATCGAACGTGCTAATCAACTAACTTCATGATCAAACAACCCACTCCTACGGAATGTGACATAGCTAGAAAGGTACTGTTCTCCATGGAAGCTCATGGTCAAACTCACGGTTCTAAATACATTGCATTTGAGGAAACGGTTCGCATTTGCCAAGCGAGAGAATTAGGTTCATGGAAAGATTAAGATTTGCAGGAGATTTATTCAACCTCGATGATCAAATGGATTTCGAGGATGAGATGAATATAGGGGATTTAAGCTCATTAAAAAGAGGTTTTCGCAGAGATAAATTAATTCCCCGTTCTTTGCTTAAAGATTTCCAGAATGAGATGGCTCCGGAGTATAGCCAGCCAGAATATGCATTGAATGGTAGCTATCAACCAGAACCTGCTTACGGGGCTTAATAGTTTTGATGTATATTCTTGAGCAAGATATACAAAAGAATAATTACGCAGAAAAGAACGATAAAAGAAGTCATTAGTAATAGTTAACGTTGACGACAGCCCTAATAGGTTGATCAGTACAGGTAGTACCTGCGTGTTTAAGCTTATTAGGGAAGATGACGGCTCTATTAGCCACGGTGGGAACCCTAGCCCCACCTTGCTCGAAGATTGTGAAACCATCGTTACTACCTATATGTAGTACCGTTGTTTTGCAATGATCTCCGAAACGTTCTATTGGATTTTGATCGTTATGCCAAGGGTAGTCAAACACTTTCTCAGATCCAGTCTTTAAATTGAGCTTGATTCTTATTAATGACTTGACATCAAGGGCTTCAAGTAAAGGACCGAAGAGAGGAAAAGTGTCAGCTATATACACAGGATGAGTGCTGTATATGGATTTAACAAACTGCCAATTCCTCCTAGGGTCTCGAGAATAGTACTCAGTGAAATACTGTCTAGTTTCTGGAGGCATAGAGGGATCTGTTATTTTGTTGACTTCTCCTTGATGCCAGTCGATATCGATGCCTTTTATATAGGACTCAAGCTCTTGATAATATTGCAAAGATAATAAATCATCTTTAACTGCAACACCTAGTGGAAGTTTCTTAATAGGTGTTGAAATTGACGACATACCTTCCAAAATCGTTGGTAGTAGTGGTTCCAGTATGGAACATATGGTTAGGAAAAACAGCTAAGCGATTCTCTTTGCTGTAGATTTTCTGACCAGTCTCTTTTAGTTCAGTAAAGCCATCACAGGTATTGAGATAGTAGACTGCTGTCCTCAATCCTGGGTAATGTTCAGGAGGTGAAGCATCACGATGCCAACCATGCTTGACGACTGACTCGGTTTTCAACGTTAAGTTGGCTTTAATCCTGACTAAAGCTTTAGATCGTAGACGAGCTAAGACTGGAGCCCACATGGGGTTGCAGGCTTCTGTGTGAAAAGTCTTGTCTGAATAGAACAAATGTTGAAATTGGATGTTGTCGTATTGATCGCAAAGTATCTCCTCTGTCGGTCGTCCTTCATCGGCATACTCCGTCTCACTGACAACACCTTGTTGTAAGAACCATGGGAAGTCACCTTCTACAATCCATCGTTTAATTTCTACGAATGCCATTTGATCAATAGCATCATCAATTACTAATGGTTCATGTAAACCAGGAGTAATATCAGGGTCATCGTTATCCTTGAGATTGTCGTAGGTTAACTCTGTCATGGAGCAGGCTGAATTTTAGTGGGAGACTGGGTTCTTTTAGAAGAACCTTTAACAACACGTCCATCTAGACCGTGACCACGCCCATTTTTGTCGTACCAAATGATGGTTCTCCTTGGGTTGATAGAGTCTAGTTTCTTGGCTGTGTTGAGTAGAAAATCTTTCTTGTGAAGTTTGTACAGAATCTTGACAGATATGCCTATAACGAACGGGAGGATGCCATCGAATGTGGCAGCCAAGGTGTTCTTAACGAATCCAATCAGGTAAGCAAACTTAGAGATGACTGTCAAAATCAAATCTGTAACGTCTGTATATAAGATAGAGAGATTGGACTCATCTGTGTAGTCATAGTCGTAAACTTCTGCTGGGAGTTCTTTCTCTTTGTCCCAATCGAATGAGATGGTATCGGGATCCATAATGTGTAGGCCGGTTGAAACTGTTGGTTACGGCCAATAAAAAACCCCACCTAACGGCGGGGTAATGATTACCTGAATATGCGCCAATAGGCGTGTGTCCAGTACTTTTCGTTGGTCCGTTCTTTAGGAGGAGCTAAAGCATCCTCGACAGGAACTGAAAAACGTGATGGCCACTCTAGACATAGCGCGGGCTTAGTCATTGCTATTGACTTGAGGAGGTGTTCGGAATCACAGGATTCTGGAACCGTGTTAACGCATTCGTGGTCGATGCGATGTAATTCAAATGCAGCCTTACCTTTCTTGTCAATAACAACATCAACAATTCGATAATGAGTTTGCATTTCATACTCGCTATGGACCTCGCATGGTGCAACCGGCATAACTTCGATAGCCTTCCTGCCGATATAAGCACGACAGGAGATATAGCTATCAGTTGAAGGTGTTTTAGTCATATGTGAGACTCGTCAAGGGTATCGTCGAACAGGAGTTGATCGGCTGCGTATCCTTTGAGATCTGGAATCTCGTCAGGTTCATAAATGTTTTCTCCGACGGGGATACCATCGGAGTTCTTTACGATTTTATGAGGGTTGGGCTTCATAGGAAATTCCTCGAAGCCACGAATTACGTAATCTCGATCACTCATACCTGTCCTGTCGCCTCCTTAATGAATTCATCATGACTGAGGACTCCCTCATCGGGGTCATCGTCGAGATGCTCTCCATTAGGCTCGTGACGGAGGAATTTCTCGTCAGTGTCTTCGTTGAGAGTTGAGTATTCAGTTGCGCCTCTGGCGAAATCCTTAAGTTTTTCGGCCTTTTCGTCGGCTATCGCCTCGTTCCTTGCTGCAGCTTCAGCGTATCCCTTTAATTGTTGATCTTGCTTGGAGAGCTTGTTCTCGACACCGAAAACATGAAGCTCAATACCTTTACAAAGAGCGTGATGCAATCTATCTAACTTGCGAGAAGAAGAAAGATGCATAATATTCAATAATTCAAGGGATTCTTCGGCTGTCAATCCACCTATATATATAGATGTATCTTGATGGCGAGGAGGTTCTTGGTCGTACTTAGATAGCATGAGATGCATCGTTGTATAAGGACATTAAAATACCCCACCCAGCATTGAATTGCTAGATGGGGTATAGGGATTGTTATTGTTGAGGTCTTTCGACAACAGAGAACTCTACAATTTGATAGTTCTCGTAGTAGCTGCCTTGGTACTCCCAAGCATTGAATTGAGCTTTCATCTCAATCAAACGCTCGTTATTACCATGGGCATCTAATATTGCGGTAGCTAGATTGCCATAGCCATTGTCAGTAGCTATGAAATTGATAAGCTTACCGCTGATGTATTTTCCTGCTCTATCGTCATAACGAGATAGTGAAGCAGAGAAACTGATCTTCTTGTTACCAGCTTGGTTTTTGCCAACCTTGATATTCTCAAGTAGCTCTGGAGTCCAGATGCGGCCTTGAAGATTGAAGAAAACTTCCTTCTTCTCTTCGGTTGGCTTAGCCACAACTTTGGTGGTCAAAGGTAGTTCCTTTTGAGGAGCCTTTGTGGTCACCTTGGTTGCAGTTGCAGCAGCTGATTTTGTTGAAGCCATGTTTAGGGTAGAAATAAACAACAATGCACTGTTAAATGAGTGCAAATAAAAATCCCCGCCCGACCCGCAATAGGCCGACCGAGGATAGGGGATTGGGATAGAAGGGGTAGTACTGATGTATTATTAGTGCTTCCTGATATAGGCTTTTGACCCCTCTATGGAAACGAAGTCAATGCGATGTTCTTCGTCTCTGAAGAGGGATTCTAAAATACCGTATTCAACCCAGGCTGCACAGAAATCCCTTGTGGAGTAAACAGGAGATTTGTCAATTAAAACATGATACAAACTCATAATTGCACTGTTATATGAGGGCAAATAAAAAGCCCCGAAGGGCTTAGGTCTTTCTCCAAACAATGACGGGAGAATAATTTGCATCAAGCTCACCAGTTAATCCGTGATTACTTCTAATAGGTCTAGTAGCAGCAATAGTCTGACGAACAGGAGTCAGCATCTGCTCTAATTGTTCGTCATCAACTAGTTCGGCATTGAAAGCTAGTTGCAGGTTGGCAAGGACGCATAATCTGTATCTATGACGGGCGATCATCTTATACATCTGCTGCCTGCCAACACCAGCAATTCTTGCAAGCTTATTAATACTCTTTCCAGAGTCTTGCCATTTCTTGACGTGATACTTGATCTTGTCTCTTTCTGCTGGATTAAGCCCTACCACGATGTTAGACATGTTTTGAATTTGCATAATGCACTGTTATACGAGGGCAAGTAAATAACCCCTACCCATAAAACTGAGCAGGGGTATCGGGTTAGCCGTAACCAACTACAGGAGTGCAATGAGGATTAGACAGGGCAGTAGTCCAAGCTTTATAAGCTCGCTCCACTGTTGTGGCCCAGTCATGTTTATCGAAGTATTCGCTGGTTAAGCGCGAACACTCGTCTTGCTTATCCTCATCGCGTTCGATAAGCCTCATAGCTTTCCAGACTTCTTCGGCATCTTGGAACATTTGGTCGATATAAACTTTCATACGATCAAGCATCTCTTGATTAATGGTTAATTCGTTAGGAGTTATGTGGACTTTGTAAGTCTCTCCAGACCTTTCAACCTCTTTCATTGGCATATAAGGCTTAAACATTTCATGTCTAGCCCAACTATTACCAAGATCAGCAACAAAGATATAATCACCTTTGTCTGAATCAGAAGCTACTATCACGTAAGCGTTGAAATCGATTCCCATTTTGAACAGTTGATGTAGGACACCCAAAAAACCCCACCCAGACAGAATCTGAGCAGGGATATTGGGCTTTACATGAATACTGGAGCTAGTGGATTCCAGAATCGGCTGACTGATTGGCCGACCCAGAACCATCTGATTAGCGTGCCAAGGATCACACAAGCAAGCAGATACTTGCGAGTATGATTCATAGCAAACCAGACTAGACCATCGAAGATAGAATTCATTTGCACTGTTAGATAGGTACAGTAAAAAACCCCCGAAGGGGTTAAATCCTAGAAAGGACAGTCATCATCTAAAGGGATATAAGCGACTTCTGCTACAGGCCGACCATTCATCTTCTTGATGATCCCAGGCTGCCCAATAAACTTTTCAAGCCTCTTCTTCATACTTCTTAAGTAAAACAAAGAAGTAGAAGTTGCCATTGGTAAACCGCCTATGTCGAGGTAGTACTTCATTTGCACTGTTAGTTAAGGACAGTAAAAAAGCCCCGAAGGGCTTGGTGACTAAGAAGAGATAGGAAAGTAACCTACCAGTTGCGCCTGCTTTTTGAGCTTGGCATAGATAGCCTTGGCTGACTGCAGGCTGACTGACGTGCATTGGCTGCCTTTCCTACCTCTTAACTTGGTCCACTTAGTTATCCTTGCTTGACGACAAGCGCAATTAACATGGAATTCATACAACGTACCATCGAAGAAGTGAATGTATGATGTCTTGGTAATTACAGGAGAAACAAGCGTAGTCATAAGTTGCACTGTTATTTGAGGACAACTAACATAGGATTAACATCAGAGGTAGACGTTTGAAACTAAAGTAGCTATAAGGGATGGATTAACTACTAAGCGTAGTCATAGGGTATTAATAATACATAGTGGGGAAATATAGGAAGCTTTTGCACAGTTACGGAGCGAGCGCAGAGCGTGAGCGTGGGGAGGGAACAGTATATGTCAATTGGTTTGGCACACCGCGCAGAGCAAGCGAGAGCCTCGGGAAAAACGCGCTATGCATGCGCATACGCACTGGATAACTGTTGCATCCACAGAAGCTAAGGAGGAACAAGTGCATTACTAAAGCGAAACATAGGAAAGCTTCCATAGAAATTTCATAAGTAACAATTGACTGCGCATATGTATGCATGAGCGTGCAAAAAAGAAGGCGGTTGTTAACAATTAACTAACATACGTCAGTGCTTCATTAACATTCGCTTGCTTTGCGTATGCTTTGTGCCGTATCTTTTTTTTGTTTGAAAGGTATCGCAGCTTGGGGCGGGTGTTTAATGTATAGGGCGCGGCGCAACAAAAATCAGATTTTTCCCACGAGGCGTCTATATAGGGAATAAATGATTCATCAGGACAAATGAGCCCTAAAAATTTCTTAAAAAATTTTACACCCTATTTCACGCGGGGCGAGGCGTCTAAACTAGGTACATTCCCATAGGTAGAAGTTGTGGATTTATTCAAAGATCATTTCCAACAAGGAGCGATGCAAGTCGATCCAAATTTAATGGATATGAGCTTTAATGATCCGGAATTAGCGATGAAAGACTACACTCTGCGCTTAGCTGGGGCGGTTGATACTGGAAATACAGAGATTAATAGAGCTCGCGATTTATTACTTAGCGGTCAGATAGCTCCCGGCTTAAGAATTGATAGAAGAGGATCCTTTTCTTACAGCCCTGAAGACAAGCCATGGTTCGTAGATGCACAAGCAGACATGCCTGGTATGCCCGGTACAGGTCAAGTAACAGTTGGTTTCCAAACAAATAAACCTTCCTCGAATGATATACCTATTCGGCTGAGTCCCGAAGATGCAGTTAGCGTTGCGCTGCAAGGACTTGAAGAGCAAAATAAGATGTACGTAGCAAACAGATAGAATTGTTATAGATATAGTCTCGGAAAAGTAGTAATGGCTTCAGGCTTAGGTGGCGTTGGGCAGTTTCGTCTATGGAACGATGACACTAATGACAACAGGAGAGGCACGCCAAAGCCTATGCGTTGGTTCTCAACTAAGGAGGAACTTAATGATTTTCTTACACAAAAAGACAGAGATAAGCAGTTAGAACAAGAAGTCTTCGCTGACTTAGCAGATGGTGATACTTCAGAGAAAAAAGTAACTTCTCAGCAGTGGAAAGCAGCTACAACTAATAGATCTCAAACACGCACAGATAAGCAAGGATATAAAGTCGACGCGAGACGCAACGCTCTTGCTTCGTTATCTGCTAAAGATACAAGATTGCAAAATAAATATGATGAATCGACTGAAGTCGTTCCTAAAAAAGTCGGTGCAACTCAATTACCAATCAAAGGTTTTGGCACAAAAGTTGATTTTATAGGTGATGATGATTCAGGAAAAACAGTTAGTAACCTTGTTATCCAAGAAAACCCAAAAACCATACTAAATGCACCCGATACAGGTCTGTATGTAGTACAAGAAGGCGCTCCTAAAACGACTGTGCAAGGAGATAATGGCATGTTGCCTCGTTCAATGCAGCCTACAGAAGCGATGCAACGTGTTGCTTTTGATTTAAACAAGAGAGTCGGAGAAGTAGGACCTGAACTAGCTGCTGAAACAGTGCGTTTAGCAGGTGGATTGAACCTAGACACTGCTCAAGCTTACGAATTAGCGGTGGAATCGCGTAGTAGCAATCGGATTTCGTCTGCCAGTGCCAATGCACAGCGACAATCAGGCGAATTAGGACCCGACCCTGCTACAAATGCGTTAAGAATCGCCTTAAAAACAGGATCTTTAGAGACAGGGAGTGAATCTGCGAATATTCAAGGACAAAACGTACCTGCTTCAGAACAAAAGAGCAAAGATTTAAGCAATTTGGCTAATTTCCTCAGGCGTGAGCAGATGAATCCAGATAAACAGTTCCAAGAAGTAGCACCTGATGCGGTTGCCTTAGTGGATGACCAAGGTCGAGTAGCATCTCCAGGCGGAGAAGCGGTTGTAGGCAAGTCTCGGCAGGCGAAAGTTGGATTACCTAAGAGACAACGAACAGAGGCTTATGCCGTTCCCGTTTTAATGGCTAGTGCTAACAAGAATACATATAAAGACAAAAGAACAGGAAAGCCAACAACCAAATACAATGCTCCTGTTTACTTTGAAGGACGTAATCGCAAACTTGATCCTACCCAAGTAACAGTCAGAATGATTGATCCTACAGAACCCGTAGGTCCTGCCATTGCTGCAAGGTTAGGTTTATTAATAGAAAATGAGGGTGATGTAGGTCGCTTAGATACCAGCAATTTATCTAATGATATGAGACGCAAAGAAGCGTTAGGAAGAGATGAAAGGGGTATGATTGCAGATACCGTAAGGAATCAGAAAGGACTAACGACTCAGAAAAAAATAGATAGATCTATGACAATTGCTCAAGCTCTAAATACATTAGAGCAAGAGAATAGAACACCTTTAGTTACTTTTGCAGCAGGTGATCCAGCGGTAAAAGATATAAATGCTTTACGTGGCTATGGCAGTCAATATAGTGCTGCTGAAATTAATGATCTTCTGAAATCTTATGGTTTAAGTCAAAATACTCCTTACGTAACCCAAACGCCTGATGGCAAAAGAATTGCTTTATATCCTTTACAGGAACTAGGTCCTGATGGTAGATATTGGCCAGCGTCTCCAACTACAGGAGCCGATGGGGTCGACTATGTAACTTATCGTGTCGGCAGAAATAATCGATTTACTCCGGCTTATTACGATGCTATTAACGAATTATTTGCAGCACAGTATGGAATGATTCCCATAGCGAATGATGCTAATACTATGAGAGATAAAACGTTATTACCTTTACAATCAAAACTTTTAGGATCAAGCACTGGAAAATTACCTCGTGATTTGGATAGACCTTTGAACGAAGTTATAGCTGCTCTTACTGGAGGAAGAAATATAGACCCAGGAGATCGTAGCTTATTGTTGCAAGAACAAGAACGAGCACGTTTGGTTACAGAATTTGGAGAGGAAATGCAGAGATTAAGAACAGAAGCTAATAGTATAAAAGCTGCTGCGTCCAATACTCCTCAACCAGGTATAGCAAGCACAGGTTATAACTTGACTAATTCTCCTATTAATACCAATCGTTTCAGGCGCTAATGAGAAAAAAGGTGCAAGTTCAAATTACACCTGATGAAATGGAATTGCATACCAAGCAAGGTTTTGCTTTATTAGGAGCCTTATTAGAAGACACGCCTATCACACCTGTAGGCGTAATTATTCTTTCTACATTAGTGTTTAATATGAATACATGGCTTCTACATAAATATGTACTGAAGCAGTCGGTTACACAAGTATTTGAGGTACAAGAATGAGTTGTGGTGGCTCTTGCGGGTGCAATAATTGTGCTCATGAAAAAGCACGGAAACTAGTTATTGCATATAAAGCGAAGAAGTAATGTCTAATCCCTTTGATCAAGCACGACTCAGGGCTAAAGAGTGGCTAGCTAATAAAATCACTAGCTCTGAAACAATGGCTGTGAGGGATCGATTATTGGATAATGACTACTTCAACAATGAAGCTCCTCATGCTAAAAGATTTATTCAGTACCTAACAGGTGGTGTTAAAGGAGATGTTATAAGAGAATTACCACAAGAGTTAAAGCAAAAAGTTGTCGAAGCACATAACAACAATAATTACTTAGATAGACATAGTGAATTGTGGGCGTGGCAACCTGACGGACATGTGATGGATTCTGCAACTGGAGAAAATAAATATGCGAATAAAGAAACATATTGGACCAGTGATATGGATGTAAACGAACGGATGGAAAAATTCACACTACACCCATCAACTGTCAAATCTGATTCGAACAGGCTTAATACTTACACTCAGATAAGGCCAACTTCGGATTATCAATCAGACCCACGCCTGACTTACCAAGTAGGTGATATAGATAGTTTTGAACCAACAGGTGACGGTGGTTACGTCTTAAAGGATCTTTGGACTGTTACTCCCGACGATACTGATACTTTTATGAATGTATATGATTTGAACGAAGGCGGATGGCCTGCTTCATTGTTATATAGAGGAGCACAAGCTTTAGGCACTAATAAACCTTTTAGTTATGAAGTTCCATTCTCTGCAGAAGAGATGAAACAATATAGTAAAAACGTTACATCTAAGTAGACGTTAAGATAGTAGATATAAGGTGCGGTATTCGTGTGTCTGCAGATTTTTATAAAAACCCAGGAGAGGTAGCCAAGCAATTAGGGCAGGCTGCTCAAAATAAAAGAGACACAGAAGAAACACCAGTATTGTTTGGAACAGATAATGGTGCTGTTCAGAAGTTTGCAGGAGAAAGATACGACTTAAGAAATTTAGGAATTAATAGTCCTTTCGCTATAAGACTGAGAGAGGATCCAGAAATGCAACAAAGAACTTATGCCTTTATGGATCAATTGTCTAGGGGATTCCCTGAGGGTGGACCAATACCGCCTCAAGCCCTAATGGGACCACCTCCCGGAGCAGTTTAATGAGTAAAATACGTCTTGCCGGTCAACTAGGTAAATGGTTGAAGAGTGGAGGAGAAATGCTGGCTGGCCCAGCTTCTTTAGGAAGAGGAGAACAAATAGCAAACCTTGCCTATAGATTTGGCCCTGAGCTTGGCTATGCAGCGATGAATTCCAGCGTTGTTCTTCCTCCGGGTACGTCTACTAGAGATCGTTTAGCTGTTTTCTTAGAAGATGCATTAATAGGATCAGGTCTATCAGTAGCAGGTGTTGGCTCGGGTAATTTACTTGTCAGGGGGTTAAAGATGCAGAATCCTCGGAATGCACAACGTGTAATAACTGGAGCAGATATGGCATTCGGTTTAGGCAACTTAGCAGCTGGTCCAATGGGCTTAAGGCCTAAAGAGAGTGCAGTGTATAGAAAAGCAGCTGAACAGTCACAAGCATTACAAGGATTACAACCTAAAACGCAAGAAGAAGCACTATTAGAGTTACTTACCATCTTGCAACCAAGAACTCAGGGATTGGTCTAAATGGCGTTGTTTCAAAAAGATATAACTAAAGAAGCTTTACAAGCATTTACTTCGCAACCCAGCGAGTTTAACGCTTGGCAGTCAAGACAACAAGCCCTTCCTTATCAGGCGAGTCCTGTCGAGGATATGCTTAACAGATCAAATTTAGTTGATTGGTTAAGACAGCTTGCTCCTGGCCAAGTTTCAGATATTAAAAATCAATATTTACAGGATTTTTTACGTAGAGCTCAAAAAGGTCCTGCGTGGATGAGAGAAGTATCTAAAAATATTCAGTCTTTACCTTTAGGNGGTTANTCTCAGTCTCGNAAAGANGCNTTGAGAATGGCNAGAGCNTCAGATCCTGAGTTNGCTCANAANACTTTAGAAGCATTACCNAGTANNGCANCNCTNAANAANCGNGCTGCNCAAGGAGTNGGAGCAGTAGCTGGCGANGTAATGAGTGATGGAGCTAGAAATATTTGGTGGTTTTTAAATGCACCNCAAGCATTGATGCAATTATCCCAATTACAGGGATTACATAGTGCTACAGACGAGTTAAGAACTAGAAAAGAGTTTGCAGGAGTCATTCCAGAAGGTCCATACGGCTTGATGCGTGGTCGAAACCTTCGATTAGCAGCAACAATGCCGACCATTGCCCTTCTTTCTGCTTCGATTGGTAATATTGGACGACCAAAAGGCTACAAAGCCGTTATACCTAGCGAATCTGACCCTAGAAAGTCCGATGCTCCAGTCGCAGAATCTGTTAGTAGGTACTTCTTGGGACGTACTGGACGTTTATTGCCTTATAACGAATTTGTAAAAGAAAGACCTGACGTTTCTAAGGACGAGTACCAAAGATATAAAGCATATTTATTCGATCAGAAGAGTGATCTCAATCCATTAGATGATGGAAAGATTAATTTATTAGGAGCTTTAAAAGCAAATGTGCGTGGTATTCACGGACCAGAAGTTAATTTCATGGGTAAGTCTGTACCTTTAGCAACAGGAGTATTACCTGCTATAGCTGGGGTAGCCGGTGCTAGCTACGGATTACGTAGAGGGGCAAGAGCTAGGTTAAATGCAGTAGATGGACTCAAGAAAACAGCTTCAATGAGAAACACAATTGAAGATCTAAATAAAGAGTTAAGTCAAACACGCGGCAAGATGAAAGCAGGCAAAGCTTCAATAGAAGATCTTGCAGCAGTAGAGTCTTCTATAAAACAGACCAAGGCTGATTTAGAAAAGATTGACAGAGTGAACCAAGCTGTAGTTGCTGGTAATGTTGGAGCCTATGGATTAGGTGCAGGAGCTCTGACCGCAGTTACGGGACAGGGATTAGAATTACTAAGAAGAGCCATGGGGTCGGACGATTAATGAGCTTAATGGGAGGACTATACGAGGATTTAGGATCCACTGGGTATGGGTCGTCAGGTGCTTCTATGGCTTCTGCTGCCTTAAGAGCAGCAGGATATAAACATAAAGGATATAGAGACGCACAATCAACTGAATATATAGGAGATGTCGGTGCTAATCAAATATGGGGAAATGCTTTAATAGGTGCTGTGAGTAGTTTAGGGGCGAAGTTTGGTCCTTCATTGGTAAACAGATTCTCAGGACCAAGTGATTCGTCTATTAGACAAGGATGGTATCAGTCGGATGCGGGAGACCCAGATTCTATTTATAACAACCCAAGTTCAAACATTAATTATTCTTCCGGCAAATTAATTAATGATCCGTTTGGTAATGATTCTATTTATGGGGGTACGACAACCGAGTGGAATACAAGCATGCCTGCCGAAGTTTATACTCCTAACACCAGTCAAGGAATATTTAGCTCAGACAATATAATGAATATATTCAACAGGGGTAAAACTACCTTTAGATAGTTATGGCAGCCAAAGATCTAGATCTTCTTACACAAGCAATTAGAGATGCATTTGCTGATACGGATGATAGTGACAGCAAATTAGATACTTATTTTGCAGACCAAACATCAGGGGCTCAGAAATTCAACAATACACTTGATCAAGCCAAAGCGTATGGAAATCAAGCAGCAGACCGACTATTTCAAGATCCTAAAAGGAGTTTTGATAATGTTCTAGATCAGTCGGATTCATTTGGAGTTCCAGGACAAGAACAAGCCACACAGATGGCAGGTCAGATGTTGGCTCAAAAAGCAGAAGATGAAGCTGCTGAAGAGATGAGAAAAGCTCAAGAAAGAGCAGCAAGAGCTCAAGCCAAAGCTAGTAGAAATTCTGCAATACTTAGTGGTGTGATAACGGTTGGCGCTGCGTTAATTTAAGGTATATTTAGGAGCGTATTGGGGATACGCATTTGCTTACTAAGCTAGAACGCACAGATCAGATTATTGATACATCAATAAACCACTTTCTTTCAACCATGGTTGCATGGTCTGGAGGTAAAGACAGCATGGTTTTACTGCATTTATTAAGACGGCATGGTATTCGTGTACCTGTCATATTCTTCAGGGAATTATGGCAGCCTTTCAAATATGAGTTTCATGATCGGATTATTAGAGAATGGGGTTTATTTGTTCATACATGGCATCCCTTCGCTACAGCTATGCAACGTAGCGGAGATGAATTCGAAGTGCAAAATTATTACAGGATAAATAAGACTGTTTTAACTTGTCCAACAGGTATCACAGAGCCTGTCGATGATTTGCCTTTTGTGACGGCTTTAGATATTTTGAATAGACCAACACAAGAAAAACTAGAAGTACCAATATTTGATGCAATATGGATTGGACACAAGCGTTGCGATTCAGATCCCATACTTGGAGGGGATGCTGGTACGAGGGTAGAAGCAAGAACATTACCTGAAGGACCAACATTCTTGTATCCATTACGTGATTGGACGCATGATGATGTTTGGGAATATATAGAAGATTATGATGTTCCTTTCGACGAGAAGAGGTATGAGAAGGTTAATGGTAAATGGAGAGAAAGACCTGACAAACGCCATAATGCTGATTATGTTCATACGTCTATTGAATGTGTAGACAACAGACAAAATGCTCCTCAGTTTTATAGATGTAAAAAATTAAATATGGATACTGAAAATATGTCTAAATACGTGAATTGGGTTGAGCCTAAGAAATTGTCGTATATGCAGGATTCAGTAGCCACCTAGAAATAGTTATTAGAATACGATCATAGGAATATTGTGACTAGGCTTCGATGAACGTTAACAAGGACTATGCAGCACTTCTTAGATTATTACAGGAAGATGCCGCTGGCAATGTAGATGTCCAGACGCTGCTGAGTCAAGCCAGAGGTAATCCACAAGCTCAAAAACAGTTAAGAAATTATTTAATAGAGTTAGGTGGTGGACTAGGAATATCAGAGGGTGTCAGAAGAGGTGGAGTGTTTGGGGGAGTAAACAGAAGAGCTTTTGGCGATACTTTTAGACAAGGTTTAGACAAAGCGGTTTATGGTGATGCAGTAAGAAGAGCTAATTGGAGACAGATAAGACCACAGACTTTTGGTGATGCTTTAGCTTTATCCAGAGCAGATGATGCTGTAGGTTTTGGTCCAGTAAAAGTAAGAGGATGGAAGCCGGGACCAGCTAACGTTCTATTCGGAAAAAATGCAATTCCACGTATTCAAGGTTTAGCAGGACTAGGTACAATCTTGGCTATTGCTGACGGCATGTCAGAACTAGGAGATACTGCAGATCCTCGCTGGGTAAATAGTCTTGAAGCAGGCGGAAAAATTGGCGGTACTATTGGAGGCACTGCTCTAGGGGGATTCTTAGGTAGCTTAGTTTTACCTGGTATTGGAACATTTGCAGGAGCAACCCTTGGTTCTATGCTTGGTGGAGGAATGGGCAAGCAAGCTGGTAGAGGTATTGCGTATGGTTTTAATCCAGATTTAGAGCAAGACAGAAGAGTGAAGTTGGCTAGTCAACAGAGGGAATTAGATAACATTCAAAACGCAGAGCTTAGACAAAGAATTGATAAGTTAATGGCACAGCAAGAAATGGCTCAAATGGCTGGATTAGCAAGTAACTTCGCTAACTCAAGCGCTTTAGTGGCATCTAACATTTAATATGGCGTTTTCTTTCACAAACACAGCAGCCTCCTTAGGAGGTATTCAATATCCTGCATTACAGGCTTTTAGCCAAGTCAAGGATACGGAGATGTTGAAGCAGCAATTGGAAATACCAAAAGTAGCATTTAAGGAGGAAATGAATCTTGCTGATACTCAACTAAGAGAAGCAGGTGGCATCGAGAGGCAGGAGATAGCTAAATCTCAGGCATTAGAAGAGAGGAAGATGATCAATGAGAGAGCGAAGCAACAGCAAAAAATGGCTTTAATAGGTAATTTGATGGGTGGTATAAACGATGGAGACGTATCATCTTTATTGAGCTCAGTCCTAGGCAATAAAAACGACGTGACCAAAGAGGCAGTTCAAGGCACGGGAATTGACAACTCGAACCTTGGTAATCAGAGTAACGCGGAAATGCTTGGCATGATCAAAGAGACCTTTACGAATTTAAATGAATCAACTGCGAATGTAAACATAGCGGATGTGAATCATAAAGTGAATCCAAATATATTCATGTCATATCTTGATGGCTCTGCTCAAAAACAAGCTGAACTTAATCTAAAGGGCAGTAAGTGGGCGGGCTACGCTTATCCTTTTTAGGTGAGTGGAACCACTATTATTAGTAAAGGAATAGCTCTTTAAACCAATGTCAGACAAGGTAGTAGTTTACAACACGGTAGAAGATATAACAAATGCGATAAACAACAGGAATCTTAATGCTGCAGCGTTGAACACCTGGGCTCAAAATATGCAGAATAAGAATGAAAATATGGAAAAGCTGCGGCAGTTACTCGAGAAATCACTAACTTCGGGTGCAGATACCATCAACAAGACTGTTATTGGCCCTGTTGATTCAACGGGTATATCAATACCTCAAGGATATGTCTTAAACGAAGAAACAGGAAAGTACGAAGATAGTGGTATTCCTATGAGTAATCCAAATTTTAAAAAGGGACATACCAATATCTTTATGCAAAGATCCAATGAATATGACGCGAAGAATATATCGGACTTACAAAATAAAGTTAATCCGACTTTGAATTATCAAAGAGGAAGAGATACTAAGAACATGGTAACTAGATTACTTCTTGGTGCTGGCCTCTTAATGCAGTAATTATGAATAAAAGAGCTTTTGACGAGATCTATAAAGATCCAACTTCCAAGCCAAGCAGCTACTCTATAGATATTCCAGAACCTACCGACGTGGAAGGAGAAGATCAAGGCTACAAAAATGTAGTTATGGATTACCCTGCAGGGACCGAACCTACTGACGAAGCATACACAGAGGATCAGAAACAGATGTATAACGAGGTCAGTGGTCCCTTAGAACGCTACGGAACTGTTCGCAAAGATATTTATGAGGATATAAAAAAAGATATCCCTTCGGGTAAAGGAGACACTAGATCCGCAAGAGAACGTGCTTCTATCTATAGGAGAGATAATGATCCTGAAGCTCCTTCAGATGCAGCAGTGGCAATGAGATATAGAGGAGTCGCTCCTGATGTACAAGCTAAGAACGAAGAAGCAGCAGCAGAAGCAGCAGATACCCTACAAGGGGAGAAACAGCTGTTCAGAGAATCCTTAAGCGGAGAGACTTCTGATCATCCAAGCAAAACACATGAAAGTGAAACAACCGATTATTACAAAGATATTCTTCGTAGGAGAGAGGCTAGTCGACAGGGAATGATTAATACCATTGCAAACAGGTAAACTAATCTTATAGGGGTACTATTATGTCATCAATTTTTGCAGGTTTAGCGAGCTCACTACTGAACAGTGGCGCTTATAAAAATGTAACCTCAGGAAATCAGCAAGTTATTAACCAAGGATGGAATCCTTCAGGTTTAGGGAGTGGTAGATATGACATTGGAATGCAACAAATATATGATTGGGCTAAAGCAAATCCAGATAATAAATCAATTGGAGCAGCAGCTTCTGGAGCCATCCTGAGCACAGGTAAAACCTTAGCGAATATGGGTTTAGCTTTAGACTACGACGATGCTCAGAGGGCTAGCAGCGCTTATCACACAAGTATTCTAGAGAACTTAAGGATTGGTAATATGGCAAAGTTAATGGCTACTGAAGGTGGAATAACGAAGGAATTAATGGGACATGAAGGCTGGATTAATCGATTGCAAACTGGGTCAGAAGGGGATCAATACCGCAAAAACTTACGTGTAGCAGGAGAAGAAAATCGCTTAGGTAAGAAGGTTCAAGGAGATCAAGACAGAAGAGGAACTCGTGTTTCAGGGGATGAACTTCGTGCAACACGACGTACAGAAGGTGAGCAGGATCGCCTAGGTTACATGTCTAAGGGTATTCAAAATAGATTACAATCTAAAGTTCAAGGAGCTCAAGACAGGCTCTTAGAAAGAACACGAGGAGATGAAACTCGTCAAACTCAGAGAGAAAAATATATGGAAGAGAGAAATATGCGTGCAGACGCAAGAGGTGCTATTACTAGGTCAGGAGCAAGTTTCTTTGGATGAGTTCAACAACCCAGATTGATTTAGTACAGAATTTTTTAAATGCTTTAGATCAAGATCGTCGCGAATGTTTCCTGACTTATGTAGACAAGACCTATTCGGTATATGAAATTTGGCTCTATGCAGGTGTTCTAGGTTATGATGGTGGATTCTCAGCATTAGAAAAATGGATTGTAACCAAGTATCCCAAACTGAATAGCAGGGAGTTAATGCTAGGAGAAATTGTCAAATTAGAGGGTGATATAGATTTCTTAAGGCAACAGGTAATGAACGATATAGTTAAACCCGACGCTGCTGCAACTAGGATTGCGCATCTATCTAAAGAACTTAGAGGACATGTTGTAGAAGTGGAGAAGATGTCAAAGGTAACAGATAGGAGAGGATTAGTGCTTGCAGGTGCAGATAAAGTAATGCGAGAACTTAAATCTATATTCAAAGGCAATGATGATGTTATCAACGCATTAGAGCTTGCATATGAGTCTGTATGGGCTGCTTTAGTAGAAGAGAAGTAATCTAAAGAAAACTTCCCTCTCCATGACCGAAGATAAAATTCGGGAAATCTTACCTCACTTGTGTTACACCAAAGAAGAAGTAGACATTATGCTGGCTGATGCCGTAGCCAAAGCGAAGGCTATAGACGAGGCATCAATGAAACAGCATAATAGAAACGCAACAATTATCAGCATGATTTTAGGCTTTACATGCCTAGCCCTGTTCTTAGATGGACTATTGCGAATACTAGGTATTATTCCGCCTTTCCTAGGACTAGATGTAAACGTAATTGATCAAGTTGTTGAAAAAGTGCGTCATGCCTTATGAGCTTGATTGAAACAGTTAATGTCCAAGACTTTGGTATTAATCTGGAAGAATTTAATCCGTCGTTAAGTGATTATATTAAATCGAATATTGACAACAAAGTAGTACCAGAAAGTGGAGAGGTTTCTTCGGCAGCATCTATCACGCGAATGGATTTACATGCAGATGACAATGAATATGTAAGAAAAATTCTCGATATAGTTTTATGGATTACTCCACGAGTCGCTTGCAATATTGCGAGCAACAGTCACATGCCAGGTTCTTTCTTAGAAGCGGTTTCCCCGGAACTTATTGCGCAGGTATCTCAGAATAGCGGATGGCATCCTAGAGCGTTTGAATTGACCGCTTGTTGGGGAATTTTGTATGACGGAGCTCAAGGAGTTATATCTCATAATCATTTTCCATTTACATTGAGCTTTAGCTATTATTCTCATACTTCAGAGGAATCTGCTCCACTAGAAATAGAAAACAAAACCATCCCTGCTAAGGAAGGTAACCTCACTTTATTCTCTAGTCACGAACAGCACGAGGTCAAGGGAGAGGAAAATAGCGGGGAAAGAATAGCATTGGTTGGCAATTTAAGCTACAACCCAAGATTACTCCTATAGTGAACAAATATAGCTCTTTTATTTTTATTCACTATTTATGAATAGGGAACAAGAAAACGCTCGAATCCAAGTGCCTATCTATGATTTATTAGACGCATGTTGCGCTCTTCACGGAGGTCTAGAACTCGATAAATATGAAGATAAAAATTATGCCCTAAAACATGCATTGAATAGATTCTTCGGTTATTTAACCCCTGAAGCCAAGGCTGAGTTTAATGCTTGGGTTGATAGAAAAGGTTGGAGACAGAAAGAAACTATTGTTTTGCCGTAGAAGAAATAGTGAATAAAGCCTAGACTTAATACATGCCAAATGCTTCAGTATCTCTCGCAAGGAGACGTAGTGCTCAGCTAGCAGCTAAAGCTGTTAAGACTGAACCGAAAGTGGAAGTAACTCCTCCACATGTTTTAAAAGCCAGGAATAACTTTGCTTATTTCTGCAGCATGATGGGTAAACCGGCTGCGGACCATATGAAAGTATGGCATAAGCAGTTTTTAACAGGTGAAAGCAACGACCATTTATTAGATATTGCAGGGCCTAATACATGTCTATTAAGTCCTCGAGGGAGCGCTAAATCAACGGTTATAGGATTGTTAGTTGCTTGGCTGATTGGTCGTCATACTCAAGCTAAAAAGTTATTGAGAACTTTGTATGTTTCATATAACGTTGATGTTTCTAGGAATAAGAGTGCGGCAATAAAAAACCTCATAATGAACAAGGAATATCAAGAAATTTTTCCGACAGTTCGTTTATCAAAAACCCGCACGAGCGATGAACTTTGGTCTATTGATTTTGATTTTGCGGAAATAGATATTAGAGGGGAAGATGCTTTTACGGTTGCCTGCGCTGGATTAAAAGGAACTATTACATCCAAACGTAGTTCATTAATTATTGTTGATGACGCGATCAAAAGTGCAGCAGCTATTGCTAATCCAGATATAAGAAGAGAGATGGAAGCAAACTGGAACAACGTTATTGTTCCCACTATGTTTCAAGGTGCGCGTGCTATAGCTCTAGGTACTCGCTTCCACTTTGACGACCTATTTACTACAATTTTTTGTGAGAAACGTGGGTGGAAAGTTATAACCCAAGGAGCTTTAAGTTATGACGATAATGGCACTCCAAGGTCTTATTGGCCTGCTATGTGGTCTGCTCAATACCTCTTAAAGTTACAAGGAGAAGATCGTGTTGCTTTTTCTTATCAGTATTTAAACCAACCTGTTAAAACATCAGAACTAGGTATTTCACCTGAGATGTTCGTTAAAGGTGAAGTCCCTGATGATTACGACATTATTGGAGTCGGGATAGACTTATCTGCTGGCATGTCGGAGAGGAACGATTGGACTGTCTTTACCTTGGCTGGAAGGGTTGAAGATACTGTTTATATCATTGATTACCGCAGGATGCGGTCGATGGGAAACATAGAAAAAATAGAAGCTTTATGTGAGTTACTAGCTGATTGGAACTTGTTGTCGATGAATGAGGATAAGCAATTTTTTAAATCAGATTCCCCTGTGGTGATTTGGCCTGAAGTAGTGGCTTATCAGAAAAGTTTTGAAGGTGACTTAAAAAGAATATTATTTAATGAATGGCAGCTTTATAATTTAAGTGTTAGTCCTGTCAAAGGTTTTAGAGGCGACAAGCTTGCTCGACTGCGTGGGATTATGGGTCTTTTTCAACGTAAAAAGGTCATTTTCAATAAGTTCCGAGATTTTAGTTGTATGACTGACGAGGTAATCAACTTTGGACACGCTCCTCATGACGATTGCGCTGATTCCTTGAACATTGTGGTGCAAGGTCTTATGAAGCGCGGCGGTGCTCAAATAGAATGGAGATAAAATTATAAAATGAGTACACCAAATACCGAACGTTTCCGTCAGATTCTCGAAGCCGCAAGGAAAAGAGAAGGGTCTAGCGGAACCGACACGATGGTTGTTAATAGCCATCTCGCTCAGATGAAGCTATTTATGCTTCGTCAAGGGATTGAGTTTTTCCCTACACAGGATACTTTTGGGTATCGACGTCGATTCCTACAACAATTAATTGAAGAAAATGAAATAGATAGTCGTTTAGAAGGTATTGTCGATGACTTCTTGATTGATGGTAAGGGTCTGTTTTATTTCAGACCAGTACAGGACACTTACCGTCTGATGTGGTTCAGCAAGGATAACTACCGTGCGTACTATGATGCTTCTTCTGATCTGGAAGAGATAGAACTAATTTATTCCTTCTCTGTAAAGAGTGGACTAGGTGCTCTTTCTTTACCTGGTACCAATTCAGGCAGTCAGAGATGGGTCAAATTGCAGGTACGTCGTGATGAGATTAAAGAATCTATTACGAATGAAAAGCCTTCTTTTGATGCTGGAGCATCCGCTAATTTTAATTTCGCTCCTACGAAGACGAGGACTCTGATCAACAGTTTAGGATTTATTCCTGCTGTAGAAGCATTTAACACGATGCGTTCTACAGGAATGGATTCAACAGGAGATTTTGATTGGCTTAGTGATCAAATCGTTCTCCATGACGATTTAGTGAAAAACATTCGGACGAATATTACGTTCTTCGGAAACCCAACTTTAGTCTCCAGTCGTCCAAAACATGACCTTATGGAGAGTGGAGGGGAAGATACTCTTAGGCCAACTATTAGTTCGCAGGCAGGATTTTTCTCTGCAAATAGGCCGTCGACACGTGTGAGCGAGCCTGGAGGAGGAGGTGGCGGAGGTATGAAGGTTCCGCGTATTATTGCCAATGTTGAACCATCTGATCGGGCTGTTTACTTAACTCCTGACGCGGTTTCTGGTGATCAAAATTTATATGCTCGTCAATATAGGGAAGAACTTCGAACGGCAATGGGAGGAGTCGACGAGCTAGGTATAAGCTCTGGAGCTACAGCATACGAGATTAAATCTTTATATGGTCGAGCAGCTACAACCGCTGCAAGAAGATGTAGAGGTTTATTGACGTATGGCTTATGTAAATTACTGGGTTTAATTATTTACCATGAGGAAAAAATATTCAGAGATTCATTTGCTTTTGCAATGCAATTGATTAAGCCTCCAGTTCCTATTGCTGAAGACTTTGAAAACCCAGATCTTTACAATGAAGCGGTAGGTATATATGGACAACAACTACAAGCATACGAACAGGAACTCGATGTTGCTATTCGAGCAGCCGTTGGGGATCAAAATTTACCACCTTCTGTAGTTGGTTTAATACCTGATGGAAATCGAAAAGTTGAGTGGAGATGGACAGGTCCAGTGTTCGAAGATGGCACAGAGGATATACTGAATTCAAGTATTGTTGTTCGCAACCTACAAGAGCTTGGCGTTGATAGCGTCGAAGCCCTTAGATACCTCTTCCCAGACAAAACTGACGAAGAGCGAAGTTCAATGCTCAGTGGCTATCCATTTAGAATGGCTCAAGCCACGCAAGGAAGTATTAGAACATTCTTGGCGCTCATTAATGATATGCGTCAAACGCCTCATCCGCAGGCTCCCGATCTTCCACTCTTGGCAGATCCTAGACTTGATTTGACACCCTATGTCTATAGGGCATTCGAATTTTTAAAACGAGAATTAACTTATGCAGGACAGTATTCAGACGACACAGGCTCCGGCGACCCAGCAGAGCTCAATTCCATCGAGCGCGCCCGTTCCGAACGCGGGTTACCAAGCAACCCCGGTCCAGAACGCCCAACCTTCGTACCAGACTCCTTCGGTTCCCTCGGCACAGCCGGAGGCTCCACAGGCGGCTCCACAGGCTCAGGAGGCGAATCCATGGCAGGAGGCGTTCCAGAGTCTCAGCGCCAGTTTGAACGGAACGCAGGTCTCCCAGCCCCAGGCAGCTTACTCAACTCCGACCCCTCAGGCTCCGACGCAACCAGCGAACTTAGCTCAAGCAGCAGCTTACCAAGCCGCGCCTTCAGTATCGGGGATGCAGACTTATCAGCCCCAAGCAACGCCGGCGTCATTCCAGACACCACAGGTACAGGCGCAGCCCTCGATACAGCAAGAAGCAGCGCCAAGCGGAGAAGAGTATCTAAGCAAGATAAGCGACGAAAGTCTTGAAGTCTTAAACCACTTTGGGTCAGAAGCACCAGCTTTATTAAATAGATACGCTTGTACCGTAGAAGATGCTTTACTTAAGCAAACCTCTGTTGCTCAGGAAGCACTAGGCAAAATTGAAAAGCTAACCACAACTATTGGTGGAGCAAAGAAAGTAATAGATGCTGCAGCTTCAGATAACGCTGCATATCACACAATGTTGACTAACCCAGACATGTTGTCTGAGTATGTTAATGAGTTCTTCGGTCCTAATGGTCCTCACCCTGTTGAGTTACCTCAAGATCGTTTAGCTGCTGAAATAGCTGCACAAGACGCTAGGAATGGTGTAGTAGCCCCTCAAGCTCCTGCTCCTCAAACTCCTGCTCCTCAGGCTCCTCAGGCTCCTGAAGCACAAGCTCCTACAGGTCAAACACCTACTCAGCAATTCCAACGTCCTCAGATTGAAATGCCTACCCCAGGCGTTCAAGCACCAACTGGAGATAACTTCTGGGAAAACTTCTCAGCCCTTAGCGACAAGAATCCTCAGGCAGCATGGCAATTACTTAGCCAAGCCACACCTGATGCATTACGCAGCAAGGTTCTAGTTTCTGAAGCTTGAGACTGAATTAAATAAACCACTGCTGTAACGGCGGTGGTTTTTTAATGTCTAAAATAAAAATAAAAATGGCATATTCAATAGAGGAATACAAAAAAAGATTTGCCAACCACATAGAAGAAGCAGGAAGTAAAAGCGACGCAGAAATTGCGAAGACAATTGGAAGAGCTCTTTATTTAAGTAGAGTTGCTACTCGAAAAGATTTCGCAGACTTTAAAGAAACTTTCAAAGATTACGACCATGGATTAGGTGGTTGGAAGAAGTGGGGAGGAGGAAACAAGAGGGCTTCAGGTACTAGTGCAACGAGAAAAGCAAAAATAGCAGCCATATCTAAAGCTGTGGGTGATAACGCCTCAACTGTTAATACAACCCTTTCTCCAGATGCAAAGGTTAATAAATATCAACAACGTTCATACGATGATGGATTAGGTTTCAAGATCAATCAAGCTTTAGCACGAGTGAATGCGAGGTTTAACGATACGCAAGGGAAAAACATGCCTAGCAATCCAAGTTTTGGATACAGCAATCACAGCAGAACAAATAGTTATAACACTCATGGAGTAGGAACAAGAGGAGATGGGTCTAGTTCTACTTACGGAGGCACGAATATGGGAAGCTTTAGCAATAAGTCTGCTGACCATGGAGGAGCTAAGTTCAGCGGATTAATTGCAGGAGATCCTAATAGAGGACTTAATAGGGGTAAAACTTATGGTAAGGACGGAGATATTAAAAGTATCACGACTGACTCCGACTTCGGCATAAGGATGCGTAAGGCTATGGAGGGTTGGACTCCAACAGCTTAAGAAACTCTTATACGTTCTATAAAGACAGGTAATATCACGGATTGCTAACATTAGATCTGAGTCGTTACGACTTATTAACTACCCCAAACCGAGACCATGGGGGTAAGTCTCTCATCTTACAAGTTCAATCGTACTATTACTTTAAATGACTAGCTCTTCTTTAACAAGAAGTGGCAGCTTATTGAAGGGGTGGGACGAGTTCTGTGAGTGGACAACGTCTACTAGCAATCGTATTTACGTTGGTTGGTTTGGAGTCTTAATGATTCCTTGTCTACTTGCTGCAGCAACTTGTTTCATTATCGCTTTCATAGCTGCTCCTCCCGTTGATATTGACGGGATTCGTGAACCAGTAGCAGGTTCATTCTTGTATGGAAAC
Organism: Methanobacteriota archaeon; assembly: GCA_002715725.1. Classification (GTDB taxonomy): domain Archaea; phylum Thermoplasmatota; class Poseidoniia; order Poseidoniales; family Poseidoniaceae; genus MGIIa-K1. The sequence goes on from PAZU01000030.1 coordinate 33,675, forward strand.
AACATCATCTCAGGAGCCGTTGTCCCGAGCTCCAACGCAATCGGTCTTCACTTCTACCCAATCTGGGAAGCTGCAACCGTCGACGAGTGGCTCTATAACGGAGGACCATATCAACTTGTGGTGTTCCATTTTCTCATCGGGATCTCCGCCTATATGGGACGGCAATGGGAATTGTCGTATCGACTTGGGATGAGGCCTTGGATCTGTGTTGCTTACTCCGCACCAGTATCCGCAGCTTTTGCTGTATTCCTCGTCTATCCTTTCGGACAAGGATCATTCAGTGACGGTATGCCTCTCGGCATTTCAGGCACGTTCAACTTTATGTTTGTCTT
>PAZU01000031.1 GCA_002715725.1 Methanobacteriota archaeon
CCTAGCAGAAAATTCTGAAGTAACTCTACGCGACGGTGAAATGACTGATTGTAACTCTGGCGGTAACAGCTGGGGTGGCGCAGTCATCAACTACCCAGGTAGTTCATCCGGTTCTCTAATCATGGAGAACATTGACATCGAAGACTCTCTTGTCAACTTAGTTGATGTGGACTTCACAAATGTCTGGATTAGCAACCTAACTGCAACATCCACTTCTGGACAAAGCGGTACCGTACTTGGTGCAGCAGGTTCAGGAACTGGGTCTACCCTATACATCTACAACATGGATGCTTCAGGATATTCTGATGCTTCCATCGAATCTCTAGACTCTATTGAGATGGAGATGGTAGATTGGGGAAGTGCAAATGTTGCAATCGCACCTGGTGGCACTTCATCAACTGCAGCAGGTCCATCCGGACAAAGCGCTTCTATCAGCGAACTAACTGCAGGCGATTTGACAATGACCAGATTCGCTCCAACACTTGACGACCTAACTATCGGCGCACTATCCATAATGGGTAACTCACCGAGCAGCGACGGAATCAAGGGTGCAAACTGGGACACTGATGGAATATCTGTCTCTGGATGTGGTTACACTGTAGTTGCAGACACAGTCTCTTCAGACTATATTGCAGGTTCTTGTTCGAACTCTGCATCACCTAACAACATCATTCTATCCGATGTTGATGCAACATACACTGGAACAATGAACGCTATCTACGCTCGTAACTCTAAGATTACAATCGGAGAAGGAGACATCACAATGCCGTCAAGTTACGACAAGATGTCTAAGGCTTCCACCAATGGAAGAATCGTCTTAATCGATGTAGCGCAGATTGACTCATCCGGTACTTCTACAGATTGTAGTAGTGCAAGCGATTGTGATGTTTCATCCAGTTCATCTGGTGCAATCTACTTCGGTGGATTGGCAACTGTCAGAGTGTACAAGTTACTCCCATCCGGAGTTAAGGACTACAAGGCAGATCACACTGTTCAAGCAACAGCTGTCGACGCTGGTTCAGCTCTGTTCACTGTCGGAACACACAAGACCGCAGGTGTGAATGGAGAAGCAAGCGTTTGGGTTCTAACTGAGAACGACGCAGGTGACACATACACTGACCACAATCTAGTGGCATACGGACCATCTGGACAAAACGAGACAATGACAACTGATCTCTGGTACCCAGGAAGCTTTGGTGTCGGCGACTCTATTGAACTACGTCTTGAGCCAGCTCCTGTTACCCTAAATGGTACAAACATGGATTGTGCTTACTTGATGACAAATACCGAAGCAATGCTAGGTTATGATGGCTCAGTCTCTTCTGGCGGAACCAACACCTTCACTTGGGAAGGTAAGGTCACAATGACTGGCGATTTGAACATCGACGATTGTAACATTGTAATGAGAAATGTGTTCAAGGTATCTTCTGATGCTACGAACAGTCCAAAGTTGACTATCTCTAACGGTGGTTCTCTAATGCTAGAGCAAATCTCTACATCAACCGGTACTCTTGCTGCTTCATCCAGCACTTATCCACTTGACTTGGATATTGATGGTGGAAGCCTAATGCTTGACGGTGGTATAATCCGTGATGTCGCTGGTGGAATCAACTTAGATTCTGGAACCATGACTGTTGCTAACTCAGCAATGATCTACGGAAACACTGGTGCTGCTGCTAACGAAGCAACACTATACGTTAACGGTGGAACTCTAGATTGGGATGACTCAACAATCCAAAACTCCGGACAAACCGGTATTGGAATTATGTTTGAGACGACCGGTGCAGCTGTAGACAACATAGTTGTCAAGAACGCTGCAGTTGGTATGTACTCCTACAATGCCGCACCTACAATCAATGGATTCACATTGACTGACAACGATGTCGGTGTAGATGTGTACGGTGGTATGAGCCTACCTACAGTTTACAGAAGCACATTGCTATCTGGACAGAGTGGTTGGCAAACATACGCTATCGACTTGTCTACTTTCTTGAGTGATGGTGACTACGTCCAACTTGGATACAACTCCGTCTACGGTGGAGGAAACGCACACCCAACATACAACTGGGCTACTTCCAAGTACTACATGATCACCGATAGATTGAATGTAGAATTGACTGACAATGCAGGAAACTCTTGGAACGTCACTAGTTCAACTGCTGATGGATACTACGACGGCGCCCTAGGTGGAGCTGGTGGTGTCCCATCTTGGCATTGTAACAGTTACGGTTACAGTTACAACCCTAACTACTGGAACTACAACTACAACAAGCCTACTGGATTTGACTGGACCTCTTACGAGGAATCCAGCAATGATGCATACCCAATCCATTACTGGGGCTACTACAGCCCATCATGGCAATGGGGTAGCAACGCACCTCCTGAAGGATTGTCTGGCTACTACAACATCTGTCTTGACTACGCATACAGTTACAGAGCATCTCCAGGAGATGCTTCTCGACTAACAATGCCGATAGTCGATTTGTCAGGATTAAACAACATTACTGGAATGAAGATGTACATCGATGTATTCCACAACCGTGCTGACAACTATCAAGACAGACTAGAGTTTGTTGCAAGAGTCGGTGATGATCCGTCTGACTTGGGAGAATTCATCAGAGAATCTGGTGTACCTTCCTTTGACAGCGGTACAATCACAGGCGCAGACAACGGTGTCGAGATTGGTGGAAATTACGCAGCTGCGAATTTCAATGATGTAACAGTCAACTCGCCAAACGACGCTGGATTAGCAGTTGTTGGTTCAACATCGACTTCTGTTACTGGATTGACTGTTGCAGGCGGTACCTACGGTATTCTAGCAGCTGCTGGAGCATCCGGTATGGCTGACTTCGAAAACGTCGATATCTCAGGAACTTCCTCTGCTGGTGTTTACTATGTAAAGGACCTAAGAGGCGAACTGTCTGGAACAATTGCAAGTTCAGCAGGAGCGGGTATCAAGTTCGCTTCAGCTACATCTCAAGATATTACTTGGAATGGACTGACCTTGGCTACAAACGCCATAGGTGTCGAGACTGCAGGTACAGGAACGTTAACCTTCATTGACAGTACCTTTGGAAACAACAAGGATGCAATAATCTCTGGTTCTTCCACAATGGAATTCATTGAGGGAACTGTAGATGCTACTACTGTACAAGTTACAGGAGCAGGTGTCTTCCAGAGAATGCGTCAAGTGGATATCAGTGTTACTGCTGACTCAAACCCAGTTGTTGGTGCAAACGTCATACTGAAGAATGGCGATGGTGAAGCAACAGGATCTGCAGTTACAGATTCTAACGGAGATGCAGCAGGTATGACCTTTATCACCCAGACTGTTGACTTGACAGGATTCAATCAATTGAGTACTACAGGTTACGAAGCAGTTACAGTAGCAAAGGTTGGTAGTTACTACTACAACAGTGCAACAAACAACGCTGGTGACTTCCGATACGCAATGGACAGTTTGACTCTAGCCGACCAGTCTGGTAATACCTACTCTATGGCTTTGACTAACTCTGTAGATGTGCGCATTTGTTACAGTTACAGTTCAAGTTCGTTCACATACATTCAGAACTGTCCTGGCTTGTCAACATCTAACCCTAACGGAAGAACCTATTCCTCTGGATTGGTAGAGTACGGATATTACGGTGCTGTACCACAGAATTTGGATAACAAGGTAATTATGTTGGATGCAGGTTATGTCTATATCGATGGTAATACCGATAACTCATGGAATAGTTCTACTATCCTAGCGACCGGTTCTTACAACTCTCAAGACTCTGCTCAGGTTTGGTCCACATCACCATATGGTGCAAGAATGTGGTCTCACAACTCCGAGTGGGTTGCATTGGGTCTAGACAATGGTGACGCTCAAGGTGTCAAGATTGGATACAATGGATGGAACGATGTTGTACCAGATATCCAGAATTCAACAATCTCTGGATTGGCAACAATTGTTACCACATTCGGATACAAGTCTTACTGGGGTAGCTATGTGTGGGAAGCTGATTTCTTCAACATCCAAAACAACACATTCACCCACTTTAGACAAACTGGTCAGCAGACTTCTATTGCTTACCAGGATATGTGTCTGAACGCTGGTGGTGCAAACACTACTATCTTGAACAACGTCATGAAGAACTGTGGTGTAGGTGTTTTCCTTACAAGAACAGGATTCTCTTACCAACACAACCAATCGTATTGGGGTGCTGACGACGCTGTCATCGCTGGTAACGAATTCATTGGAACCGAATCACTAGATATTTGGTTCTCTCTGAACTCTTACTCAGACGGTGTAGAGATTAGAGATAACACCTTCTCTGGTTCTTCAAGCCCAATGTATGGTGTCTACACACAGGATAGAACCACTACGGATTTGACGATCGAAGGTAACACTTTCTCTAACTCAGAAGAAGCGATCTACATGCGTGGAGCTCTAGATTGGAACATTAAGGACAACATCATCAATGGTGGTGGAGATTCATCCAAGGCTGGTATCTATGTCAAGGACGGATACGGTGTAATTGATGGAAACACACTAGTCGACGCAGACGGTGGAATTCTAATCGATGGTGTACAGTATGGATACAATGCTAATGTAACCAACAACGACATCTCTCAGACCCCTGGCCGTACTGCACCAGCTGCAATCGGTATCTGGGCTGAAGACTGTGGTTCATCAGTAGTAAACACTGGTGGAAACAGCATTAGCATCATGGAGAACGCACTCGTAACCGATGGCTGTGACTTAGTAGACAGTGGTTCTACTCTAGCAGCAATTGGCGGAAGCGGCGGAACTGTTCACACAGTTCAAGTCAATGCTAACGCATTCTCTCCAGGTACAGTGAACATCAAAGAAGGCGACACAGTTCGCTGGAGAGCTAACCAGTACTACAACAACAGTGGACAAGGTGAAGCTCACAGTGTAGTTGCAAACGACTCTTCATGGGGATCTGGCGGAACAATGAACCTAGGTTCAACCTACGTCAAGACCTTCGCAACTGCGGGTACCTATGACTACCACTGTGGTGTACACAGCTGGATGTATGGATCTGTTGTCGTAACAACTGGTAGCAGCGGTGGATTCGCATCTGTCGGTGTAAACGTAGTTGGTACAAATGATGACATCACACTAGATGGAACATCTGTTTCCGGATTCAGCACTGCTATCGAGCAATTCGGTGGTACTATGACTCTATCCGGAGACTCGATTCTCTCTGGTGGAGATTACGGTGCATACGCTGAAGATACAGAAGTTGTAGTCAACGGTGCTAAGCTAACTGCTGGAAGCACAGGTTCTGCAATGTATGTAACTGGTACATCTACATTCGATGCTACTGACATGGATACTTCCGGTCAGTATGGATTGAACACAGATGCAGTAGACTTCCGCTGGAACGGTGGAGATTCTGACGCAACAACTGCATTGATGGCAGATGGTGGAGCAGAAGGATCTGTTGAGAACGTCACATGGGCTGACTCAACAACCCAAATCAACGCTGGTTCCTACGTAACAGTAACATCTGTCGGAAACACAGTAGACGCATCCAAGTTGGTTGTAGACTCTACAGCAGTAATTCACGAGGGTAACCTACTGAACCTAGACATCACCCACAAGGGTGGCTCTGCTTCAGATGTTGGATTGCTAATCAAGTCTACAGACGGTGCTCAAGCAGCATACGTTTCACCTGCTTACCGTGCGCCTTACATGACTGCTGATGGTGACACAGACGAGTGGTTTGGTAACACCAAGAACCCGTCTGACGATGCAATGCCTGGAGTAATGTCTAGCGATGGCATGGGCGAGGACTTCCTTGCTACATGGGATGCTAACAACTTGTACCTTGCATTGACTGGTGTCGACATGGGATCTGCTGACTTGCAAATCTACATCGATTCGAGCACTGGTGGAGATACAACCGGACAAAGCTGGTATGTTTCCCACGCTCTGCCATTCGCAGCAGACTATGTCTTCTGGGCAGAAGATGGTGGTAACGGAAACTCTGGTCTGAAGGTCAACGGATTTACAGGCTGGTCTGACGTAACATCATCTTGTAGTGCACTATCGTCTTACATCGGACACTCTGGTGACACTGATACTGAAATCTCAATTCCATGGGATTGTATCGGTCAGCCAACATCCACTGTAAGAGTAATTGCAATCATCCAAGATGAATCAACTGGTGCAGTATCATCTGTTCACCCTGACCAGACTGTAGCTACTGGCGCAGTCGGCCAGACCTTCAACGAAGAACTAACTCTTCTAATGGGACACAGTGACCTTGCAGATGGTAGCGATCTAACCAACCACTTGCTAATCTACCGCAGTTACGTTGGCTCTAACACACCAACTGATGCAAAGACATACGACATCTCCGCTAAGGTAGATGCACCGTGTGCAGAAGATTGGGGTACTCTGAATAATGTAGACATGAGCACAAATGTCAATGAAGTAATTGACATCCTACGTGCATGTCCAGTTATCGAGAACCTAGTTGACATCACCGTTAACGAAGACAGCGGTGCATACACACTAACTCTGACCGACAAGGCAGACGATGTTCAGGATGATGAGGCAACTCTAACCTGGACCGTCGCTGACGACGCAGACCCTTCAAAGAGCCCAAGCATGCTACTTGACAGCGGTCTATCTGGCCAGACCATGACAATGACTCCTGACAACGATCAGTTCGGTTCCTATGTGTTCCACTTCGGTGTCGAGGACAGTCACGGATTGACAGACAGTGCAACAATCACATTCACTGTGATTAACGTCAACGACGCACCAATCATCTGTAACTCTGAGCGCTCAGATTGTATGCCAGTATTCGCTGATGACGGTGCAGGTAACCTGAACGTCTTGGACGAAGGATTTGGAAGTGTAAGCAAGGTCCTAGGATCTGCTGCTAACGCAACTGGTTCCTATGTAATCGACATGGCAAGCAACGATATGGCTAACGAGCAGCCTCAGCAATACACATGGGGCGCTTCAATCAAGTCTGAAGAAGTAACAGTCGAGCCATACTGGGTACAGAAGAAGTTCAGTAGTGTTGCCGCACTATTCGCTGAAGCTGGTGCTGCAGTAACTGCTAACGGTGGATTCCAAGATATTGCAATGACTGGAGACCCAATGGCATGGGCTGACGCTAATGCTAACGGTTCTTACACACTACCAACATTGAACGATGTTCCATTGTTGACATACCTACTAGCCCAGAATGGCTGTGGATCTGTATGGTATCAAGAATACATGGACTCTAGCGGTAACAAGGTTACAGCAGTTCGTTCCGATGATGGTTGTGACAGTACAATCGATGCTAACGCAGTTGTTTACAACGCAGTTAACTACACAGACTTCTGGAGCGTTGCTTACGGTGTTGATGTCACTACATTCGACACAACATGGGATGAAGTATTCCCTAACGGTTACACAACAACCGGTGGATACGACCCATGTCCAGCATTCAGTGTGTCTGTAGTCAACAATGAGTTGACCATCACCGAGAACGCAATTAACGAACTTGGTGGCGAATGTACAATCGTTCTAACTCTGAATGACGACGGTGGATACTGTCAGAACGCATACCTAGGACGCACAACAGACATCAAGGCAGGCTGTGTTTCCTACACATGGCTAGTAGATTACCCATACCAGGTAGCTCCAGGTGTAGTCGTTGCTGTAACAGGTTGTTACAACATCTACACCAACAGCCTAGTTCCTCCATACTTACCAGATGGAACACCAACTGGAATGTCAGAGGCAATCTGTCTAGCATACGGATGGGTTGGAGAGAACACAGATGCAACACCATACGAGGTTAACTTCTCAGTTACCCCNGTNAACGATGCACCTGAAGTTCTAGATTGGGACCGCCAAGCNGGAGTNGTNATCTCTGACGGAAATGGAGAAGTTCCAAACTTCCCATGGAAGGTTACTCTAACTGAGGACGATGAGANCGTNGACAACTTGACCTACGANCTATCAGCAATGAAGCANGACAATGACCACNAAGATGCAGATCTNACATGGNCNATTGTNAAGTCTGACACNTGTGATTANGAGAACTACTTCTCNGCAACNATCTCTGGCGATGATATNTCCTTCGATCTAATCAAGGATGCNACAACCAACGCTCCAGAGTGGGAAGTNGACTACCTGAACAACGGTGGTATNCACCAGAAGAATCCTCTATCTGGTGAGTTCTGTCCAATCACACTGTACCTACANGACACTGCAACTGCGCCAAGCTACATCCCTAACTANGGAATGAGCACTGCTAACTATCAGCAAGGCGAAGACAGTGTAACATTGTACATCCGTGTTGACAATGTTGCTGAGAACGTACCTGACTACTTCCTAGAGACTGTATCAGGATTCGACTACAACGAAGTTTCGAACATCATGCCTAAGACAATGGTTCCAACAACTGTAACCATCGGTCACGGTGGAGATGAAGGACCTTACAACTACGACCACATGCTGGAAGTTACATTCTACAGCGATGGATACAACGACGATGATCCAACCGCTGAAGGATATGTGAACCTAGGTACACAATACATAACTCCACCAGCATATGGTGACACAGTAGATGTCAAGGACTATGTCTACATCACTTCTACAACCACTAAGATTTGGGTTGAAGTAGATGTTCTAACTTGTGTTGACGAGAACTGTGACATGACAGCGTCTCCAGAAGACCGCTACTTCGGCTATGCGTTCCCATTCGCACACGCATGTGTTGATAGCAACGGTGAGCAAGGAGAAGCATGGAGTTGTCCTGGTGAAGTTGGAAGCTCAAGTGTTGACGAAGATGGTAACCCATCTCCAGTCACTCTAGAGAACAAGCGCCGACCAATGCTAGAAGATCAAGATTGGTGTAACAACCTAATGACTACAATGGGAGAAGGTTCAGACTGTGCTCAGCCTCGTACCTTCGGTAAGACCACTCTAGGTTCTAACCAATCCATCCCAACAGTAGTACGCTTGATTGGAACAGCAGACGTCCCATCGTTCGCACCATCAATGATTGCTATCAGCGCTGCTGGTCTATTCGTCAGTGCTCTGGTTCTACAGAGCCGCCGTGATGAAGAAGAAGAATCTCTAGAAGAGATGATTCTAGAAGACGATGAGCAAGCGGTGAGCCCAGTTATCGCTACCATCCTAATGGTTGCGATTACAGTGGTTCTATCTGGTGTGATCTATGTTTGGGCATCCAGTTTAGCAGATACATCTGCTAAGGGTGTTCCTCGAATGTCATTCGATGTCGATTCGAGCCAAGCAGCTGGCGGTGACGATTCTTTCCACAGAATTACAGTGACTGGAAGTCAAGTCGAATTAGCTACACAGGCTATTGAAGTGACCTACGAGTACACTGCTGAAGGTGGAGAGACTGTCAGAGAGCAGTACAACTTAGCAGACCCAACCGTTTACGGATTCTATCCGGGTAACTCCGACAGCATGGTGACTTTCACCGACTCTGTTGGATCTGAAGGCGGTGCGACCAAGTCTAGTTTCGATACAGGTGACACTATCTACATCAGAACTGTTGATGATGATGGCAACTTGTTGACAAACGTCTATGTCTCGGTCAGCTATGTACCAAACTCTGGTGCAGGTGCAGTTCTAAGAACTTGGACCAGCCTTTGAGACGGTTGAACTTGAGTTCATCTCATCCTCCTTTCGAGGAGGATGAGGTGTCTCTAGAGTTGTAGAAAAAATACCCACTCTCAACAGAGAGTGGGGGATGCCCCACAAAGGAGTGTGGCTCCAGGACTTCGGTCCTGGGGCCCTCCCCTCTGTAACCTTCTTTCTTCTTTTATTTTCAACAAGTCCAATAGCGATAGCCACGACCGTATACACGGGGGGCATAATGGACAAACCACTTTGTGTAGCATTCGATTGTGATGGAGTGCTAGCAGATTCAATCTCCTCTTGGAAAACAATTCATGATCACTTTGGTACAGATTCGAAAGATCTGTTGCAGAAATTCATGGCTGGTGAATTGACTGACGATGAATTCATGGCAGCAGACATTGCTCTATGGAAGGAGAAATCTCCTAAGATACATCGTGACGATATCTTTAGAGCTTATTCGGGATGCAAATTGATGAAAGGTGCTAAAGAATTGGTTGCTGATTTGAAAGCAGAAGGAATCCATGTTGCAATAGTTTCTGCAGGTGTTGATTTGTATGTCCAGTCGATAGCGGCTTTAGTCAAAGCAGATGATTGGATAGCAAATGGATTCCAATTTGATGAAGAAGGATGGATGTTGGATGAAGGAATAGTAAGAGTGCCTTCCAAGCAGAAGCACTCCTCCATCCAGCGATTGTTGGAGATTTTGGATTGCCCGCCAAACCGGCTAGTCTCAGTTGGGGATTCAAGTATGGATTTGTCTATGATAGTTGAAGATTCTACATTTATCGGGTTTAACCCCCAGAGAGAAACCGCAAAAGTGGCATTTGCTGAAGCAGGTATTACTGTAATCAATTCAAAAGATCTTAATGACCTACGTCCGTATCTTGGATTGTGATAGTTCAATATTGATTGATTACATCAGTTGAGGAACTTTTGAAACAGTCACAGGGCTTACGCTATGGTGTAAGAAGCAAGATGGGACCTGCGGGGTGAAAGCCGATGGGCAAGCCAAATGAGTGTAGCGAATTGTGGTGGGCCCGGTGGGAATCGAACCCACGATCAACTCGGTGTAAGCGAGGTGTCATAACCGCTAGACCACGGGCCCAGCCCTCCCTAGTGCCGCCTCTTTTTGAATGATACCCCTGTACATTCAAGAAGGATAGGCTCCCGTATCGTACCAATGGATGAGGAAGTCCAAGCATTAGCGGCCCGTCTTGTGCGCCGTCTGAAGCAAGTAAATGCAACAATAACTATCGCGGAGTCTTGTACTGGTGGCCTTTTGGCTAGTACCTTGACCGACATTTCTGGCGCTAGTGATTGGTTTGAACAGAGTTGGGTCTGCTATTCATATGATTCGAAAATCAATGAATTAGAGGTTCAAAGAGAATTATTGGAATCTAAAGGTGCTGTAAACGCACAGGTAGCGATTCAGATGGCTGAAGGTGCCAGAAATAAATCAGGAGCGGACTTAGCGATTTCAATTACAGGAATCGCCGGTCCAGTAGCACCTAATTCCAAGAAACCTGTAGGTTTGGTCTATGTTGGAATTGCTTCCGCTCATTGGGCTAATGCTGAGTCTGTACAAATGGGAGGAACTAGATTTGAAAACAAAGTATCCTTCGTCCATTTTGCTCTAAAGACAGCGATTGATTGTTGGGATAAGGCAAAAGTCAGGCAAAAAGATGCTATCGCCGAGAAAGAGAAAGCAGCGGCAGAAGCAGCGGTTAAAAGCGCTAAATCAGATGCAGAAAAAGCACGTAAAGCAGCAGAAGCTTCTGCGGAGGCGCCATGGCAAGACGAGTCTTGGCAAGACCCTGGAAAGGCGATTGGCGATGATACAGATGTGTCATGGGAAAATGAATGAAATATTGATTTTAAGTCAATCTTTCCGAACACCTCAAGAACATCCGATTATGTCTTGACAGCATGGCGGTTAGTTGGGGCGAGATTTTCCAGCATCTTATGGGTGCGGGATTAATCGTCTCACGCGGAGCTAAGGAGAAGTTAGAACAGCATGATGATCCAATCGGGTTAATTGCAAATCTAAGTGCTAAGGGTGTAAAAGGTAAGTTAACGCCAGATATGATTCCATCAAATCCGGGGCGAGTAATCGCTCCAATCGCTGCACCTCAAACTGAGCAAATCAGTATGCGTAACAATATGCCAGATTGGAGAAGAGAAGATTTTCCTATGGATGCAATCGATGCAATGTTTGACATCGAAGTTCACTATGATATTACTGGAAACAGTACAACTGAAGGTAAAATGGGCGACATTAATGATGCTTTCAATGACCGATTAGAACGGCTGCGGAAGTTGATTATAGCTAATTCTAACCTGCCTCGTAGACCAATGGAAATCGCCCGTCTTCAAGCGGAGAAAAGCAGATTTCAAGGCCGTGAAAACTTGGCAGTTGCTATTGGCCTTGTGAATGACCCAAGGCACACAAAAAATGGTCATCTAATGTTCGGAATCGAGGACAAAAGTGGTGAAATGAATTGTCTGCTCATGAATCGTAAAGGGGATGACCGAGTTATCGAGCATGCCCAAGTTATCGAAGCAGGACTAATGCCTGATGATGTAGTTGGTGTTTCAGGAACATTCTCACAGAATGGAGATATGTTCTATGTTGATGATTTACATTTCCCAATGCAAAACAATCATGAGAAAAAGTTCGCTGAACAGGGAGTCTCAGTTGCTTTCCTTTCTGATATTCACGTTGGTAGTAAGACCTTCCTTGAGGCACAGTGGCATAAGATGGTTCAGTGGTTCAATACAGACCCATTGGCTCGAACAATCAAGTATCTGGTTATGTCAGGTGATTGTGTAGATGGTGTTGGAATATATCCTGGACAGGATAAGGAATTAGCAATCAAAGACCTATACGGACAGTATTCTAGATTTGCAGAGTTGTTGGAATTACTTCCTGAATGGGTGGAATGTATCATGCTTCCAGGGAATCACGACGCAGTAAGGCCTGCTGAACCGCAGCCAACACTTGAGCCGGATATTCAACAAGACTACAACAAAACCACATTTGTTGGCAATCCTTGTGATTTTAGCCTTGATGGAGTAAGGGTGCTCTCATATCATGGTAAATCGATTGACGATTTCGTAGCAGGATTGCGTACTGTGACTTATCGAGACCCGGTTGAGGCTATGAGGCAGATGTTGAGAAGACGACACCTTGCCCCTCAATGGGGTGGCAAGACTCCACTATCTCCAGAACCAGAAGACGGGCTTGTCATCCGAGAAGTTCCGGATATTTTCGTTACTGGTCACGTTCATGGGCACGCCTGTCTTGATTTTAGAGGAACAACTCTTGTTTGTTCATCGACATGGCAAGATCAGACTTCTTATCAGAGGATGCTTGGATTCCAACCTAAGCCTTGTATGCTGACTGTTGTCAATTTGGGTACTCACAAATCTGTGTCGATTCCGTTCGCTTGATTACCACAAATAGTCTTCAAGTTCACCTTCAGTTACGACCTTTGTGATTCCTGTTATGCCGTTATCCTCGTCCACCAATAGGAGATGTATTGCACGATTATGGATCCCCGATTTGAATTCAGAACCACGGTGGTCGATTCCGATTAGGGTTCCATCAAGTTCAGCAAACATCCAGGCAGACGTGGCATTTGGCAAGTCTTGTTCACGAATCAATAGCCATCGCAATCCTTTCATTTCTTGCCGAAGATCGCCTTCGACTTGGTGGAACCATTTACTGTACATATTCACACCCTAAATCTGAGTAATGCAACAACACCGCCCATGCCAAGTAACTGTTCCCCAGCATCGTGGTCGGTTGAACATTGAACGAGTTTAGCGCCAATTTCATCCAAAGCTGTTACTACTGATTCCCATTTTGATTCTCTAACCAAATCTGCACTGATAAGCAAAGTCTCAATCGCTCCTTCTTCCAAAGCCTTAGCAATCATTTGTTCACCGTATGCAACCGGTCCATTTGTTGAGATTCTCATCCATGCCTCTTCTAGTAAAGCCGTTTCTTGAACGACAGCGTGCTCTGAAAGTACATCGCCCGCTAATCCTTCTGAAATTACTTCGTTAGCAGCACTTCTACCACCCATGCTCGTTGCAACCAGTTTCTTGGGGCCGTTGATTAGCGGTGCTAGTTTTTCTCGAGCATGACCTGGGCCGCAAATGACAATTGGAGTCCCTTCTGGAATTGATTCGTTGGCTTCCTTGGATATTTTTTCAAAGAATGATTTTGATACACCCTCGCTGATTTTTGCACCAGTATATTTCCCTCCACCACGCATCGTCCACGTTGAGACTTCTCTGACCCCTCTGCCGGTTACTTCGTAGAGAATGGCTTCATCGGACTCGACTACCAAAATCACAACTTTTGCCTTACCACTATTGGAACAGGCTTGAGCGATTAGATCGTGGTCTACCTTTGGAAATTCATTATGAGAAGTTAGCTCGACTTCGTCTCTGACTTCGACGACATGAGTATGGTGGCTTCCAATGTCGAAATGCGCTTCTTCGATAATCCCGTGAACCCTTAGATTATCAGCGAAAGTATGGAATTCATTGGACTCAATTGCCAATTTAATCCACATCGTCTTCCTTTCAGCGGCTTTCGCTCTTCCTCCTTCTTGCCCTCCTGTAGTTTGGTCTCGTCTTTCACCAAGCATTCCAATACTGCGACCCTTGACACATAGACGTGCTAGTGTCCAAAGGTCATCTTCACAGTCTATGCGAATTCGATACAGGCCGAATTCACGCTTGGTTATCTGCATTAGTTCACCCGAATACGCCGAGCAAATTACCATTTTCGTCCATGTCCATGTCTGCAGCAGCAGGACGCTTAGGTAGACCTGGCATGGTCATGATTTCTCCTAATACTGCTACAACAAACCCAGCACCAGCGTTTAATCTGAATTCTCGAATTGGTATTTCGAACCCTGTTGGTGCGCCTAGAAGATTAGGGTCATGGCTGAATGAATACTGAGTTTTCGCCATACAAACTGGGAGATTTCCATATCCCCAGGATTTGATTTGTTTCAGTTGGCGGTCTGCCTTTGCATGAATATTAATTCCATCAGCACCATAGATTCTTGTTGCCACACGTAGCGCTTTTTCTTCGATTGGTGTATTGTTATTGAATAGTGGTGTAAATGGTCTTCCCGCTGCTATGTGGTCTTGACATGCTGAAACTACTGCCTTGGCGAGAGGTGTACCGCCAGCGCCACCCTTGGAGTGGACTTCTGTTAGGCAAACTTCGACTGCCCCAGATGCCCTAGCACATTCCATCAAGCATTCTAGTTCAGCATCTGTGTCGCTAGCGAAGCGATTTACTGAGACTATAATCGGCATTCCAAACTGAGTCATATTTGTGATATGGCGGTCAAGATTACTTTCTGCTCCTTTGCGTACAGCATCTACGTCTTCTTTCTCGAGTTCTTCTTTGGACGGCCTTCTAGCTGCCCTCTCTCCGAATGCCCCTCCATGGAGTTTCATTGAACGAATGGTCACATTCATCACAACACAGTCTGCAGCCTTCCCTGAATTAGCCGCCTTGATGTGCATGAATTTCTCTGCACCCATGTCCGAACCAAATCCTGCTTCTGTTACAACGAAGTCCGCTGCACTTAATGCCAATCTATCTGCTATTATGGAAGAATTACCGTGAGCGATGTTTGCGAATGGGCCTCCGTGGATGAATGCGGGGTCTCCTTCCAAAGTTTGTACTAAGTTTGGCAAGAATGCATCTCGCAATAGTAGGCTCATCGCACCTGCAGCCTCAATGTCATCAGACTTAATCGGAGTACCATCGACTCTCTGTCCGATCACAATTTCTCCAAGTCTTTTACGCAGGTCTGCATAGTCCTTTGCCAGAACAAGTATTGCCATTACTTCACTCGCTGCTGTAATGTCGAATCTATCCTCTCTAACCATTCCATTTGCTGGGCCACCTAGTCCGACAGTCACGTTTCGAAGAGACCTGTCGTTAAGGTCGACAACTCTGGGCCAAATGATTCGTGAGGAATCGATTTTTTGCTTATTTCCATGTTTTAGGTGATTGTCAATCATCGATGAAAGTAGGTTATGTGCACTTGTAACTGCATGAAGGTCTCCTGTGAAGTGAAGGTTGATGTCTTCCATTGGTAGAACTTGGGATAGTCCACCTCCTGCGGCACCACCTTTGATTCCAAACACAGGTCCCATTGAAGGTTCACGAATCACACATGTAGCACGCTTTCCAATTCGGTTAAGGGCCTGAGTTAGCCCGATGGTAGTCACAGTTTTTCCTTCACCGAATGGAGTTGGATTTACGCTAGTAACTAGAATCAGTGAACCTTGTGGTTTTGTTATTCTATTCTTTAGGGCTGGCCAAGTGATTTTCGCCTTACCGGTACCCATTGGCATTAGTTCTCCATCACCTATTCCAAGTTTCCAAGCAATAGCTGATATGTCTTCCATTTCTGCGTCTCTCGCAATCTCGAGGTCGCTCTGCATGGAAACTTGGCGTCTTAGAGGGTTTTTGAAACCACGGTCCCTTTAGGGACCGCTAAAGGCGGTTTCAGTCCTCTTTCATACTACCCAAGTAATCAGGTAGGTCAACGCCTGCCATCTTGGCCACATCGTGGACAGGAGGTAGGGAGTGAATTAGGCTGGAAACGAAGTTTGCAGTGGAGCCTTCTCCATTGCCGCCACCTGCCGAATCCCAAACTGTGATCTTGTCAATCTTCAAGTTAGAAATAGCCTCAACCTGGCGAGCAACGATACCTTCGATCTTCTCGACCATAAGTAGAGTAGCAGCAGCCTTTGCATCGCCACCTGCACTAGCAACAAGGTTGGAATATCCAGCAGCCTTTGCTTCTAGAACAGCCTGTACACCTTCCGCTTCAGCACGGTATCTTGCAAGGATAGCATCTGCTTCACCACCTGCGACACGGCGCTGGCGTTCTGCTTCTGCTTCTGCAGCAATTTCGATTTGAGTCTTTGCGATTTCTTCACGGACAATTTCTTCTGCCTTCAGTCTCTCTTGTTCAAGCATATACTGGGCCTTTTGAACTTCCATTTCCGCAGTTCTGCGAGCAACTTCAGATCTCTGCATTGCTTCTGCTTCCTTTTCAGCAAGTGTTGCGTTATATTCAGCGATACTTGCTCTAGATGTATTCTCTCCTTCAATCGCATTAGCTTCCAAAACTGCAACTTGCTTACGTTGGTCAGCGTCAGCGCCTTTCTTACCAATTTCAGCAGCAGCTGCGTTTTCAGCAACCTGAATGTCACGAGTACGGTTTGCTTCCGCTTGTCCGATGTCACCATCACGGTTAGCAGCAGCGACGTCTGCCTTTGCTGCGTTAACTGCACCTGCAGCAGCCTTCTGTCCAATACTCTCAATGAAGTCAGAATCGTCAGTAATATCTGTGATGTTAACGTTGATTAGGTTCAGTCCCAACTTGTTTAGTTCATGTCCTACGTTGTCACGGATAGACTCAAAGAATTGGTCACGGTCTGCGTTGATTTGTCTAATTGTTAGAGAAGCAACGGTCAATCGAAGTTGTCCAAAGATAATCTCTGAAGCCATAGATTCAATCTGCTCAGGCTTTAGATGTAGAAGGCGCTCAGCAGCGTTGTTCATGATAGTAGGATCTGTGCTGATACCTACTGTGAATGTTGATGGAACATTGATTCTGATGTTCTCTTGGGAAAGAGCATTGGTCAATGGAATGTTAATTGTCATTGGAATAAGGCTCAATTTCTTGTAGTCTTGAATCAATGGCCAAACTAAGGTTGCACCACCGTGAATACATCGTGATGCCCTGCCACCACTAACTCGTCCATAAACTACCAATATTTCATCAGATGCACATCTTTTGTAACGGGTTACAAGTAATATAAATCCAAATGCAAATACCAGTAATCCACCAAAAAATAGCATTGTTAGCCAAAATCCACTATCCATACATATCACCTCATTCTTCTTCTTCTGTTGTTATTTCATCGCCACCGTCAAGTGGCTCGACTACTAATGTTGCTCCAATAACGTCAACTACTTTGATTAATTCACCAGTAGGTATTAGCAATGTTTTGTCCTTTGCTCTTGCTATTAGAGTCCTTAATGTGCCATCGACATCAACCTGGACTTCTCCGGTTTGATTGGGTCTGACACGGGAATATACTTGGCCAGTTTGACCTATTGCATCTGAATGCTTCATTGTTCCATCAGCCTGCAGATTCATGATTCCCTTCATCATGGTTCTAACACCATAAAGAGAACCACCTGCAGCAGCTCCACCGGCAAATACTGCAATCACTTCTTGCCCTGTGGCAGTAATCGTGAACATTCCAGTTAAACCGAACATCATAATTGCTGCAGCAATACCTTGCAAACTGAATAACTCAAATGATAAATCAGAATCTAAACTGAAATCTCCATCGAATACAGTATCTGCAACTCCTCCTAAGATGTCGCCCACTAGCATTATAGCCATCATTACGATGAAAAATACTGCTCCAAAGAAGGCACATCCAATGAACAAGAATTCAACTGCAGAAGGAGCAGAGATGCCCAAAAAATCCGCTAACCAATCCAATAGACCCATTGCGACCCCATTCTCCCCTTGCTACCTTACTTAATGACATTATTGCCGTCTTACGAATCTGAGTTGTCCTGGTTTAGTTTGAATTTTTCAAAAATCACTACTGTGGAAGCAGATGCCCCTGCAATAATTGAAGCAATGATTACATTCACTCCGAGTGTATAGATGATCAAGAATACCCATAATGGCAAAAAAACGACGATGAAACGACGTATGAATGGCCATATTCCGCCAAATAAATCTACAGAACCATCATCTAGCATTAGAACATCTCAGATCATTATGCTACCAAGGATAAGAGTCAGGACCCAGATACTGACTCCGAACCAAACTCCCTTGCCTTGTTTACTAATAGCGTCATCATGGACTTCTCTTTGAATATTTTTCAAAGGATTAAGCAGCAAATCACGTTGCTCTTGACGGAATACGATCAAAGCTAGAACAAAACATGCAGCAGCACCTCCTCCGAATAGAGTTGCTACGGCCTCTTCTGCTTCAGATAGCAATTTGATAGATAGCCATACCTGAGTTACAGCCACCATCAGCCAGAGGAAAGAGCCTCTCTCAGCAACCGCCATACCAATTCTAACGGATACTCATTATTGATGGTTACCACAATCTGCCCATACTTTTTCGCTCTAATTATAGCGTTATTCAAGTACTGGAAGCGAGAGTTAAGCGCCATGGGGAAGGTTCGTCACGGAGTTGCGGGCTACCCGATTGAACATTCCTTATCCCCTGTTCTAACTGCAATAGTACATGCGCATTTATCTCGAACTGAAAATGTGGAGTTGCCTGGTTTGAAAGGCGTAGTTGTAATTCCGACTGATGGTGTAGAAAATGCCTTGGCTTGGGGATATGCAGGTTCACTACCCTCACCTCCAGATTGGGATTTAGTAGGGTCGCCTCTAGGTAAGTTCAGAGCGAATACTCTACTCGAAAGAGCGGTGAATGTCAGTATGGAACATGTGGAAGGAGACCATCGACTTCCTAACGCTCCTTTACCAAAAACTGATTCTACGCCTCACAGATTCGCTGATGATGAGGTGTGGCTTTCACTTACTGCGCCCTTGAAACATCAACTATCTGCAGCAGCGGTTAAGTGTATTGACAATGCTATGGATATTCGTTCGGTCAACACACTAAGATGGGATGGAATTTCATGGTGGGCTGCATCAAGCGATGGTCCAGGCATGAGCATGGTCGCTCAAGCATTCGGGTATGATTCTAATAGCGTACTTGGAATTACTGGAGGCGGAGGAACAGCCCGTTCGGTTGCAGCTTCATGGAGCGAGAATGGAGGAAAAATCAAGCAGATTGGTGGTAATCGTCTGTTGGACGAAGATGGCCCTTGGAATCTCTGTAATGATGAACCTTCATTCAGCATAAACTTTGACGAAGACGGTGGTGAAATTTCCGTTAGATATCAAAAGATGGAAGGTGATTTTGATTCACGTATTGAGTATCTTGCGAACAATGCTGATGGAAGATGGTTACTTTGTGCACAACACTTGCACTCATGGGCAAATATGTGGGTACCGGAGTGTGCTGATTTATTGCCATCACTTTCTTTGTTGATGACTCGATTGGTTTCAGTGGAGGTGCAACTTGAATGAAAAAAGCGTTTGTTATTGTTTTGATTTTGTTGTTACCTACTGTATTAGCGGAAGAATTTCCGGTTCAAAATCAGAACTCAGGATTCATAGGTTGGCAATCAGAGTCAAGCGAAAAAATTGGTGAATATCGATTATCATATCCTTCAGTGGCAGAAGGCGAAGAGATTAACATGGCGCAGAACGGTCCTTTTGCTATCGTAGTATTCTTTGCTGATAGTGGAGAGGATGTCGATCAATATGTTTGGTTACAAGATGGATTATCCAACTGGGGATACATTACCCTAGTTGTGGAAGATGAAACTAATTGGGAAGCTATTGAGTACCTATTGATAGGTTGGAATAACGGCTCTCAAACTTCCGTACCTGACGCTCAGAATATGTTTGCATTGAACCATATTGCACTGAGTGGACATGGCTCAGGAGCGCATACTGCGGCAGAGATTGTAAAAAGTACCAATTACGAAATTGATGGATTATTTGGTCTTGGATTGGATGGTAGTTCTACTCAACATTCAGGCGATGTGATTTTGTCTAGGCCATCTTCTGCTCTATTCTTGACAGGAACTACTGATGATATCGCCCCAGCAAATGAAAATGTGATGGCTTACCTAGGAAATTGGCCAGGTGCTTGGCAAATAATGCATCCTCTAGGTGCCAATCATATTGGGTATCAGGAAAGTGATACATTCTTTGAGAGGTTGGCTGATGGAGATTCTAACATGGGTAGAGATGGACAACAAAGCCATGCATTAGAGCATATTTTGCCATATTTGAACCTCTCACTGAGAGGAGATGATTCTGCATATCAAGCGGCATTTAATCGAGAAGATAAGTCTGTTTCATCCGATTCAGATTCTTATATTGATGAGGATTTGAGCCGTTCAAGATTATACAAAATGGAGAATATCACTTCATCGTTATTTTCGGTAATGCTAAATGAATCATTCACAATATCTGCAGATGTAACAATGCGCGATGGAAGTCCAGCATCAGGAAATGTTTCTTGCATTTTACCTAACGGAGAATCAATAGGTGGACTATTTGATGGTAGTATTGCTTCGTGTGAGATCAACGGTTCTTCTATTCTACCCGGTTCATCATTGATTGAAATTAGAATTCAAGATCACTCCTTTTCAGATTGGCTTGATATCTTGATCAACCGAATAGGTATGCCTATGGAAATAACCGCACCTCTGCCTGAGATTACTCTTGACCAGCACTCATCGGTTACAGTGTTGACAGACATTTTCGCCACCGACCCTGATGGAGAAGACATCATTTTCCTTGGAGCAAATATTCTCAACGATAATAATAGCAGGTTATCTCTTGAACTCTCTGGATCTGAACTTACGATTACACATATTGCAGACCAAGAGTGGGATGGAACCGTTCAAATGGATTTCACATTAGCAACTCCGGATGAAACAGTCAATTTAACGACGAATGTAACGGTCATTCCTGTTAATGACCCGGTTGTACAAATAGAATCAATCCCTCAACAGCAATCGATTGAAGATGGAAGTAGTATAGTAGTTGATTTCTCAGATTATGTTACTGATCCTGAAGGTGAGCTACTGGTTATTTCCGTTGCTAGAGAATATCCCGGAATTAGGATAAATACTTCATTAGAGACAGTTCTAATCGACCCTCAAACTCATTGGAATGGAGCCGAATTAATTGAATTCCATGTGTCAGATGGAGTTACAGAACATCTGCAAATATTTGTTCCAATCAATATCGAAGCAGTGGACGACCCTATTGAATTCACTACAGACACAATCTCGATTGAAATGGATGAGGATGGAGTACTGACGGTCAATTTGGACAATTACACAGTGAATGTAGATGATGATATTCTAGTTTACACGATTAGCGGTCAATCTGAAATCATAGGTTATTCCCTTTCAGGGAACGAATTAATTCTGGCAGGGAACCCTGATTTATTCGGAGTAGCAAGTTACACAATCAATGTCAGCGATGGATTAAATTCGAGTTCTTCTACTCTAAATGTCAAGATTAATTCTGTTCCCGATTTACCGACTGTTGGAATCTCAACAATTGATGTTGATGGAAACACAGTCTCAGTATTGTGGACAATTTCAGATAGAGATGGAAATATTGGTTTGGTGTATTCTGTGAATATGAATAATCAATCGATTGAACTCGGAACCGAGTGTACCGGAACAGTACTTCTTACCTGCCTGACCACTGCAGTAACTCCATCGGTAGGGGTACATACAGTAGATGCTAAAGTTTGGGATAGTGCTGCTCAGGTCTGGTCAAATAATGCATCGCAAGAGTTTGAAGTTGTCACAAATTCCAATTCTCAAGATGATGCTGAATCCGAAGTTGAGATAGGCGAGTGGGTTTTACCGATTGGACTTGGTCTAGTAGTTCTACTACTGATTGGTTACATGATACTATCCAGAAAGGATTGATCACAACGGAATATTACCATGCTTCTTAGGAGGAGACCATTCTCTCTTCGATGACAGAATTCTAAGGGCACGGATTAGGCGCAATCTGCTTTCTTCAGGTTCGATAACATCGTCCAACCATCCGTTACGTGCTGCAACATATGGGTCGCCAAATTTTGTTTTGTATTCTTCAACCAACTGCAGCCTAGTTTCCTCTTTCTTGTCATCTGCGGCAGCAGCAATCTCTCTTCTATGAATGATATTTACAGCACCTTCAGCGCCCATTACTGCTAATTCTGCAGTTGGCCATGCGATGTTATAATCAGATTGAAGGTGCTTACAACTCATTGCAAGATATGCTCCACCGTATGCCTTTCTTGTTACCAAAGTCATTTTTGGAACAGTCGCTTCAGCATAAGCGA
Source organism: Methanobacteriota archaeon (assembly GCA_002715725.1). Lineage (GTDB taxonomy): Archaea > Thermoplasmatota > Poseidoniia > Poseidoniales > Poseidoniaceae > MGIIa-K1. The sequence continues at coordinate 22,663 of PAZU01000031.1, forward strand.
ATAGCAACTTTGCTCCATGCCGAATAATACCACCCCATTCTTGTACAACACCCGGTAAGAATCCAGGTACATCTTCGAAAGTAACCAATGGTATGTTGAATGCATCACAGGTTCTGATAAATCTTGCAGCCTTAATCGATGCATCGATATCTAGGCATCCCGCCAACACCTTTGGTTGGTTAGCAACAACTCCAATCGTTTTCCCATCTAATCTTGCGAATCCAATGATGATATTCTCGGCATATGAGTTGAACAATTCCATGAATATGCCATCATCAACAATCTCTTCGATTATCTTCACCATATCGTAAGGTCTGTTCGGGTTATCAGGAACTAGAGATGTAAGTTCTGGGTTAAGCCGAGTTGGGTCATCAGCGGTTAGTTCAATTGGCGGGCTAGACATATTGTTGTCCGGCAAAAACCCAAGAATATCGGCTGCTAGAGCACAGGCCTCTTCTTCATCATCTGCAATCAAACAAGCGATACCCGAACGGCTAGCATGAAGTGTAGCTCCACCTAATCCTGCTGCGTCAACTTCTCCGTTGATGCATTCTGGTGTTTCTAGAGGTGAAGACATAAACAGTTGGCCGTGATCGTTGCCAAGAATTGTGAAGTCTGCTAGACTAGCACCCAATGCTGAAACACCAACAACTGGTCCCAATACCAGAGAAATCATCGGAATACGTCCTGAGCACTGAACCAACCTGTCCAGCAGCTCTCCAGTTCCTCCTAATGATGCCACACCGTCTTGTGCTCTTTGTCCTCCACCATCCCAGATTCCTACGATAGGCACCTTTGAACGCTCTGCCATCTCGACAACCTTGGAGATTTTCTTAGCGTGCATTTCACCCATTGAGCCTCCATGAACTGAGAAATCTTGAGCGAAGCAATAGATTCTCCTTCCGTCAATCATCCCATGGCCACAAACTACCCCGTCTCCAAGCGTTTCGTGCATGAACATTCCATGGTCGGTAGTTCTGTGAGTAAGAAAAGTGTCAATCTCTACAAATGAATCTTCGTCTAAGAGATTACGAATTCTGTCCCTAGCAGTTCCTCTTCCGGAGACACGAATGCTCTCTTGTCGCTTAATTCCCCCACCCATGTGGGCTTTTTCACGACGGTATTTCAGGTCCTCAAGAGCGTCAGTTGAATCTCTTGACATGTCTTTGTCCACTCCTTTGCGGTTATTGATTGAAACGGTTAGGTTCTCAGCGAGGGTTGATTCTCTCCACATAGGTTTTCAGACAATATGCTCAGGTCCTTGCCATTTGATAATGCCCAGTGAACCTTGGCTAGCAATGCTTCTGGAGATGCAGTTGAACCATGTCCCAAAACTCCTATTTCTTGTTGATTTCTACCCTTGGAATATACATTCAAATCAACAGGTCCATTGATGCACTGGTTTGCAACAATGACGGGTATAGTGGAATGTTGAATAGTGTTAGCTAGTTCCTCATTTTCTGGAGCATCCCCATTAGAATTCTCAATCGGTAGGTGTCCTAATCCTGTTCCATGGATTATAATCGCTGAGTAATTTGCTTTCTGAGCGGCTTCTAGAAGATCCGAATGCAGGTGCGGTCCTGCTATGAATTGAGCGATCTTGATGCCCGTATCATACTTGGTAGGATTTGCAATTTCTCTGTTATGTGAAATAGAAACGGGTGTATGAGACAAACCTTCACGAGTTATTGTAATTTTACTGATTGTTTCACCGTTCACCATTTGGAAAGCATCTCTGCGGGTAGAGTGCATTTTCCTAACACCTACTCCGGGACTTACCGCACAAACTCCGTCACCAGACCCAGCGTGCATTACCGTTACCGCAGCGTCGCCAACTCCGGAAACTTGTGCCCCATTTGCAGCCCAATATACAGCCGAGAGTAAGTTCTCTGTTGCATCTGAGGAGGCTCTGTCAGAAGAACGCTGAGAGCCAGTAAAGACAATTCGTCCTGCAGGTTTCCCTCCATTTCCTGCGAAAGCATATGACAGTGCGGAAGCGCTGATGTGTAGGGTATCAGTTCCGTGGGTAATCACAACTCCGACCGAACCTGAATCAAAAGCCTCTTGACAAGCATCAATCATCATGTTCCAATGTACTGGTCTAATGTCATCAGACCACATGTTGCCTATTTTTTTAGCATCGATATTAGCGATTTCCAGAATTTGAGGAACGCTTGCTAGAAGTTCTTCGGGCTCGAACCGAGCGATTACCGCACCGGTGGCATAGTCTACTTTCGATGCAATAGTTCCACCTGTATGGATGATTGTAACTTTAGGTAGTTGCTGGTCTTGCTTTACTGTTAACATAGAAGATTCAGAAGAAGACGTATCTCCAATTTCTTCGATAGTTGTGACCATGTCGAATGGATAACTTACATTGTATCCATTTACTAATTTGATTGTAATATGGTCTTGTGCTGCTCCAGGTAATACAACTCCTTCATGAGATGTACTTCCTGCTGGTCCATCGGCCACTAACTTGACGCGTTTCCCAACCGATGGCATATCTACCATGATGTAGCCTAATTCTGAAGACTCTTGAATGTTAGTGATTCAATCAAGCCTTAGATGGCAATACTAGAGCAATACATTTTCCCCACCAATTAGATTATTGGTATTGGCAATTGAAGGAGAATTTGGTTAAGTCTCATTCTTGGCCGACTAGTTTGTAGTCATCAGAAAGTGGTGTTGCTCCAGTTTCCATTAGAATGATTTTGCCATCTTTGAATTTCATGAATGACATTACAGCTTCAGATGCAGAATCGTTCGAGAAATGAACAATAGAATGCGCTACACCAACTTCATCGTTTTCAAACAGAATTCTTTCATTCTCAGATCTTGGCGCACCATCTCCTCCAGCAAATCCTAGAATGTCGGACTTACTCATTGTGATTCCACCTACATGTGGATTGAATACACAATCATCGTGAATAATTTCTGCAAGAGCTGCTACGTCTCCTTTTTCCCAAGCCTCGTTGTATGCGGATATAATCGACATATCTCTGTCGAAATAGTAGAGGCATATAGTTTGATTGAAAATAAAATCATTATTGAATTAACATCTCATCAAGATTGAATAAAAACTTCAATCGGCAATAGCAGGCATTGATGAATGATGTAGCTGGATTCGAAGATTACCTGAAACATCAACCATGTAGCCGAATGTGTATTCCGCCTTGACTTCATGTCCTTCTGCTGATGTGAAAAAATAGTTTCCCATTACCAGTGCCGTTGCATCATTGAGAATGATGTTTGCATTTTCAAATCTAACTTTAGTCCAGCCCTTGATTGCGAACCCTTTGTCTTCTGGGCACTCATTGTTTGAAGCCACAAAATATGATAATGCACTCTCAAAGTTTGGTCGAAACTGTTCAACAGCAGCCAATGTCGGTTTGAAAAGAACTTCAGTAAGTCCATACGCATACAAGCTTTCAACATGGTTGCGAGCAATTGAGATATAATCTCCACCAGTGCTATGTGCATGAGCAATTGCAACGATGCCTTCACCCCATGCTTTCTGCGCACTTTCTACTTCGGTTACTGTAACCATTTTCATCCCTTATTGAAAATTTAATCGGTAGACATTACAAAATCTTTCTTAACCCAGGTTGCGAATATATTGCTTTGCCATACTTATTCTTCACAGTCAAGTTGTTTTTGCTCTAAATCTAATTTTGCTAAACAGGTGGCCAGGATTACGGACAACATTATGCTGATTGCTAATAATTGTCCGGTTTGTTTAGCAGGAGGGAATTCTGCAAGAGTAAGTAGCATGAAAACCGAGATCGAAGTTATTGCTGCTCCCCACCTTGCGAAATTATCATTTCTTGTTTCATTATGTCCAGCACTAGCATGAGACAAATAGTCAGCAGCAAAGCCCATGCCTAGTAAAACCGCTGGAGCAGTGCTTACTCCGCGCTCACCAATTAGACTGGCGAAACCATCTACTGCTGAACCGATTGCAACAGTTCCTATCGCGATTCTCATCGCTCTAACTGGTGATTTTGAAACAAACGTTGCAATTAGGTATACACATAATCCTGCAGCTAAAATTTGAAACACTCTAGTATTATCAAATTCTTCTGCTAAAGATGCACCAGTCACCAGTTCACCCCCAATTGTATATTCAGCATCATATGTTTCTATCAAATCTGAAACATCATCTTTCAATCTCAGGGCAGCATTAGCATTACTGCCATCGATGAATACAGCAATAATGTATCCAGTAGTTTTTCCATTTCTTTGTAATCTGTGGTCATCCATGACAGGGGTCTTGGCATCACTAAGCGAAACAGAATCGATAGTGGCATTTTGTTGATTTTCAAAACCAAATGGTATTCCCATCACTAGAGGTGTTTCATACAAACCGGTTTCAAATGAAATAATACTGGGGTGTTGCCCGAGTTGTTTCTGGATGTTTACAAGTTTTAGGTAATCGTCATGAGAATCGCCATCAACATCAATTATTATCCAAGAAATAGCACTAGAGGCGATTAAGTATTGTTCTTGCAAATCCTCAAATTCTTCTAATGCAGGGTCGTCTTCTGCAAGAAATTGGTGAATATCTAGGACTTCAACACCTGTTGGAGAAATCAAAGTAATTACTGCTAAGAATGTAAGAGATAAAGGCCACCCCCATTTCATTTTAGCATTGCTTTCAGTAGGTATTTCCAATGGTTGAATCTCAGAATTATTTCTTCGACTCATGTAGAATTCTTCAAGAACGAATCTGGTAACAAGCCAATCTAGGAATACTCCAATTATCATAATCAATGCTAATGAATTCTGTGCCTTGATTGGAGAGAATAGGGAAAGTGATACTGCAGCTAATGTTGTTACCATCGCTAACAGTAAAACCGAACGAACTTCCTCACGGCTTCGTGAAGATTTGCAGTACCAAAAAGCCCCATCAACAGCAACGGCGAGAATAATTGGAAACGCAATCGCATCAATGATTGATAGCGGGATATTTGCAATTGACATAATTCCAATTTCTGCTGCAATAATTAATCCTACGCTACTTAGAGTTACAGCACAGACTTTGATGTCGCGAATAATGAGGTACATGACCACAATTAGGATGAATACAGAAGGTATCAGAACAGAGTTGAGGTCATTTTCAGCAATACCTTTTGATTTTTGGAATAGCATATTCACTCCAACAGCATCGACTTGAAATTCTGTATTCTCACTAACCTTTGAAGCCCAAAGGTCCAGAGTATTCCAGTTTGTTGTACGATCATCTGGGTCTGAAGAATCAAGCCAAACCATCCACAAGATTTCGTTTGCATCAGGAGGTAATCTTTCATCAGCTCCTGGGAATGAAGGGCAAGCAATTCCATAATTGGAATCTTTTGGCAAAAGGAGCATTGTGGTTTGAAATGCACTATTTTCTTCTGCTGTAGATTGATTGCCACACCATCCACCGGTATTATTTGAATCTAAAACCTCTGACCATTTTGTAGAATTTTCAAAACTCTTATTCCTTGAATTGAAAGCCTCTTCCCATGCAGCAAAAGGAGTTTCAAGTTTGACAATAACGGTGCTACTATACTCCCAAGAGGTGTCAGGATTAGTGCCGTCGAGAAGTTCGGCTTCTAGTTGAATCAGTTCTTTGACTAAAGAGAAATTACTAGTTACAGACAAATCATCATTATCATGACTAATTTTTAGAATAAGTTGTCCTTGATAATTATCTGCTAGGCCTTCTTCTTTGATTCTCTCTTTGGCAGGATCAACAAATATTGAGTCAGTGTTCAAAACTAATTCTACTGGCATTGCAATGGCAATCAAAGCACAAGAGACTAAGGATGCCATGATGGCGAACCTGATTTTCTCTATTTGCATAAATTCTCCTCTTCAAAGCATGACTTTTGTTGGGTTGGAATTTATGTTGAATATCTATTTCCATTCATTCCAAGAACCAGTTTGAGCGTCCTTCCACCACCATTTGCCACTACCTTCCGGATACTCTGAGACTTCGTATCCATCTTGCATGTATCCTTGATGGTTTGGTGGAGGGCTTGTAGGGGCTCTTGAAACAGGTCCAGGAGATACAGGTGGCACCTCTTTGTATGGTTCATCGAACATTGTATTCTCTTCTTCATACCAATCTCCCTCGCTTCCATCTCTTCCTCTACGGATATACATTGTCGCAGCGACAATTGCCAAAATCAAACCGATGGATAAGGCTCCTAATGTAATAGGGCTCATCCCTAGAATCTTATTTTCAGATGAATCTGAAGTAGAGTCGCTATCATCTGAATCTGCCAAATCACAACTACCGTCATCATAGGTAGCACTAGCATCGAAGTTACTAGCGGCAGAATCAGTACAACCTGGGATATCATCAACACCTGGGTATTCGCAATTTCCATCATCTACAGTGGCATCTTGATTGTAGTTCATAGCGGTAGGATCAGTACAACCTAGGATGTCATCTGGATTTGAGTATACACAACTTCCATCATCTTCAGTAGCATCTTGGTCATAATTTGCCGCACTTGAGTCGGTACAACCCTGAATAATTCCATCTACTGGGCAACCGTCATTATCAACAGTAACCCCTGGAGCGGTCTTAGGGCACAAATCATAGATGTCTTCAACTCCATCGTTGTCATCATCGTAATCTAAACTATCAGGGATTCCATCACCGTCACTATCGGTGGTTTCTTCTTCTTGGCTGCCGTCTTGAGTCACAGTAATTGTGAATTCAATAGCATTGTACATACCTCCAGATGCTCTGATTAGGAATGTACCTTCTTGTAGAACAAATGCAGTTTGGCCATTGTAATCGGTCAGGGAACCCCCTATTGTGAAATCATCTTCTATGATTACAACAGAGAGCATTTCTACAGGCAATCCCGTTTCTTCTTCTGTTAAGGTAATCAGCATAGTATCTCCTGCTGAAGGGTTTTCTGGCAGGTATTCAATCACTAGATCTTTCATTACCAGAGGTTCAGGGTTTGGCTCTGCAACTTGTGAACCGATTGCAGCGGTGATTGTTGCAGAATCTCCAGTGCCTTGCTGAACAAGACCTAGTACGGTATAGTTACTAATTGGTGATGCCAAATCAGGTAATGAAAGGTCAGCACTGGACCCGATTCCCCATGCTATGGACTTGACATTTCCAAACAAATCATCGAACATATCGAATGTTTCTTCTTCACTCAGTTCATCATCAGAACCGCAATTTTCTTCGTCCCTGTAATCATATGGCATAACCTCGAATTCGGAGTCGACCTCTGTTCCGGTATGTAATGTGTATTCGATTTCAGAATCCAGATTGAAGTGCGCTACCATTTCAGTAGAACCTTCCCATTCTTGTCGCCAATCGACAGATTCCCCGTTATCATTCATTTGGGGAACAGGCAGGACTTCGTTTCCATCATTGTCCATAAGAATTGCATTTGAAGGATCTATAAGGTCTTCAGCGATCTTGAATCTATTGTCGTATCTGTGTTCTAATCTGATTCTTAAGTTATAGTTACTCGAATCATATACCGGTTCAGTTTGCATTCTTTCACAGATTTCGACTGATTTTTCATCCTCAGCAACCCATCCTACTTCTGGTCTGATGCCTTCTTCATAGATGAAAGAGGTAAAAGATGCAAAATCAATCGTTGCAGGGTCAAATCCTTCTTGTGGAACAGCAACTGACAAAATCCTAGTCGCTTCACCAAACTCTTCGTTTAGAGCTACGTTGGTGGTTTGTCCAGGCCCTAATGAGCCCAGCATGTCCAACTGAGCAGGATTGTTTAGAACAATTCCAAAGTGAGCAGCTTCCAACTCTATTCCTCCATCAGGCGCAGTAACTGCAGCACCAATGAATGAAATTGGAGCATCGAATCTAACCTCATGAGTTCTCGCTGTATCTCCTTGTTGGAATTCTAACTCATGCGTTTCAGCATCGTTAATCGAATCCCAATCAAAGTCAGGGAATGCAACATCGATTTTCAAAGGAGCAATTCCTAATGTGACATTGTACTCATCGCTAGAAATGCCTGATGTAGTGACTGTTAAGGCTTGTAATTCAGAAGTAGATTCCCTAGTATAAACTGGGAGCCCAGCAAAGGTAGTAACTTGAGTTAGGCCTGCAATTTCTAAGGTACCTCGAGTTACATAAACAAAGTTTAGACCGATTCCAGTCTTAGTTTCTCCATCATCCATTACTGCCTTTGATTGAACGATTGTGATGTACATTCCTGGGTGGTTTGGACTGAATGTTAGGCTTGCGAGTCCATTTTCATCGACATCCATTACCTGTTCAGTAATCACTTCCGCTGGTCCTCCTGTAATGAAATTATCAATTATTTCAGGAGATGGTGTGCTGGATTCTTCACTTTCTAGCCAGCAATCCGTATCACCCATCCAGTTAGTCCAATATCCACCTTCATCAGACTCAGAGTCTTCCTGCCAGAATCCCATGTCGGTATCATACCTTAGGTTGTCAGTATGTGTCATACCATTTTCATCTTCGTATTCAACACTAATGTAATACTCTCCAGAGCTAGCATAATCATGACCTTCCCAACCACTAGGGTCTTCTTCCCATTCATTTACATTATATTCAGTTTCTTGACCATCGCCCCAAGATACTGTTACACCATCTAAACCTGGTTTGTAAAATCGTTCTCCTTCATCTGCTTCAAAGGTGCGATAGTTGTATCCAACATTCACATTATTACCATTAGCGCTTCCTTCAGAAACAGTACAGCCTAGACTTCCAGGAAGAGGCATCTGTCTCATTTCAGTGAATTCAATTCCTTCAGTTGTAGTTCCTGAAATTACTAAATCAACAACCCCTCTTTCGTTTGGAAGATAATTACTAGCATCCCAACTTACACCATTAGATGTCAACTCAATTGCTTCGAATTCATAGGATTGTGGATGATCTCTGTCACGACTATCGTCATTATATTCTCCCATCGGCATAATTTCAATGGTCATATCTCCGTCTAGGTCTTGTCCAGTGTACATTCCTTCCAGTGTATTTGGATAATTTACAGTGAAGTCATGGTCGCCTTGTGGAGACAGGGATTCTACAGCAGATTGACCTAGTTGCGGAGAGATACGAAGTATTGCGATATCTGCTTCAGCTTCAGTATATACTCCCGCTGAGTCATAGGTTTGTGAGGTAACTGTGACAGAATCTCCTAATTGTGAGATTTCGTCCTGCTCGACTAAAACCCCTAGAGCGGAGACCATGAAGATTTCATCATTATTTTCGATTGCCATCGATTCAAGCATAGATGGCCTTTGGGAATCGACCTCTATTCTAGCATAAGATATCTCGCAGCTATCATAATCTTCAAGCGGTTGCGATAGAGTCCAAGTTGTAGACTCCATTTCTGGAGCAATTAACAATCCTAAGTATTCATCTCCCCATTGATTTCTCTTGACTAGTTCAGTAGAAACTTGGTACCCTCTGTCATTAGTCATGGATATGCTGATTACTTCATTTCTCCATTCTTCATCAGAGCGTTGTTCCTCGCCCTCACAATATGCGTCAGTATCAAACCTTAGAGAAATTCCTACTTCTAACAAGTGAGAATCATGGTCCATTGTTTGCATTGGATGTAGTTCATCGAAGATAACAGGTTCTGGGCCTGAATCATCATTTCCTCCATCTTCATCCTCTTCGCCCTCTTCATCATAGTTAGGCCACTCAGATTCCATGCTTGACCTTGTAGCATTATTCATCCAAGAACCAAATTCTCCCAATACTTCTCCTGTTTCTTCCCATACTGGGTTTTCTGTAGAATCGATTACAATCTCAAGGATATCTTCAGGTAGAGTATTGAAGTCATCAAATGCATCATTTACCCACGGCGCGTCAGTTTGCATCTTCAAAGTCCATGCTTGTCCTTCTTGGGTATCGAGTAGGTTTTCGTATTGGAATCTAATGACATCTGGGATGTCGTCTCCATCAAGGTCTTGGATGTCGGTTTCAGAGATCTCTCCTGCCATCTCAGCAAACCTAAGAACAAATTGTTGGAAAGGCGTCATGTTTTCAAAGTCACCTTCGAATAGAGGTTCTGCAAAAGCCGTTAGACCATCGATTATTGCTTGAGGGTGGTCGGAAACCGCTAGTAATGCAATGTTATGCATTATTGTCTGTGCAGACTCGAATGGCTTGACATTGTTCGCAAGATTGTCGATTGCTTCTTCCATTGCAGTCCATTGGTTACTTCCTATCATGCCATTGTAAGCTGCTTCAAACTGGTCGGTACCTTCGAAACGAGTAAAGTTTTCAATTGGGTCGTATGATTGGATATATTCTGCTAAATCCTCAAATTGATACATTGATCGTGGTATAGGGATGTCATGTAGATACATCATTAATCCAGTCATAAACAGAATTCCCGCCTCAGCATCATCTGAATCTAGCATTACCATTAATGCTTCAAGAAAGTTTGCTCCAGCAGACATGTTGTATTGTGTGTGTCCAGCATTTAGCATGCTGTTCCACAACTGTTGGCTGCCGCCTGCGCCACTACCTTCAGTAGCCACAGCAACGAAATTAGACCATCCCCCATTGGAAGTACCCTTTGATTCTAGTTCAAAGAACTCATCAGCGATTAGAGAGAGTGGATTAGCCGAATCCCAAGCGGTATCAACGGCTTGCAGTACTTTCTCAAATTCTCCACGGAATACTTCCCTCAACTGAGTTGGATCATCTAAGGCATACTTTGCACCATCTTCTGCAAAGATTCGAGCACCATATGCTCCACCCATAGCAGAAACTGGTATTGTGTAGGAGCCTTGCCAAGTCATAATATTGGAATCATCTTCGTGAACACCTGTTGAAACAAGTACAACTCGATCAACGAATTGTCCCTCCCCTGGGAAAGCAGCACTGATTACAGAATCTAAGGGGTCTATGTCGTATTTTACGATATCAGCACTAACGAATGTGTTAGTTGTGTGACCCATTGTGTATGCTTGGATGTCTACTTCAGAACCAACACTTGCAAATTTAGTGGTTACGAAACCATCAATGCTTAATGTAGAGACAGAGTTACCCACTACTTCACTGTCATTTGGTGCTGAGATATTTCCTACCACAGGTTGTATAATCATACATAAAAACAGGATTGTTACTGCAATTGCGCTGCGAGCCATGCCTACGGCATGGAAAACTACTACTTACTTGTTGGGGGAGTATATCAAATATTGAATTATGATTTTGAAATACCCAAAAGCAGTTTACCTTCATTTGTTAATGCACCACAGCCATGATCTAAGAAATCAATTTCAGTCCAAATACCATTAGTTGGTGAAAATGATGAACTGGGTAAACCAATCGAGGAAAGCCACAAACCCATCGGCGCTATACTTGAAGATATTTCACCGGATACCGTCCATGATTGAACCGCTTCAATACCTTCCAAACCTTCAAGACAATATGCTAGATGTTGATCAGTAGTTTCTTCAATTTCAAACAGATTTCTTATGTCTCCAATATGGTCTGTTCCAGTTTGGTTAATATTGGATGTATCATATA
>PAZU01000032.1 GCA_002715725.1 Methanobacteriota archaeon
ATGACGAACCCAGATATCCTACAATGCAGATTGCATCTCTAGGTAACTCAACATTTCCAGCCCTCGAAAATTCTGATTTAGTGGTCCCATCACCATGTAAGATCGTGACAGATGACCTAGATGGCGAATACTGGAATGCTAATGAGACAATTCGATTGATTGAGAATGAAATTAATCTCTGCGATGGAATTTGCTCAATTAATCTGGAAATCAAGTATGAAACGGTTAATGTAGAAATTGATTTATCAAATTTCGAGATTGGTCAGTGAACAGGGTCCTCAAGAACTCCTGCTAAGGCTGAAACATCGAATTGGGCGCCACTCATTGGTACATTCAATTCGAATATCTCAGAAACATATGGGTCCATTTCTCCGCATTCTCCAACTACAGTTCCATCGACTACGATGTTTGCTGCTCTTCCGGCTAACCAAGGACCAGTTTCGATTGGCTCAAGTGACCAATCGGTGCAACCAAGGTCTCGCATAAGTGCCTGAATGCGGCCACGTAATGATGCGAAACCTCCAGAGTTTTCTGCTATCAAGAATGCAAATCTGTCTCGATTGGCATGGTCGATAACCACGCTACCCAATTCATAGACTCCTTGTGGTAAATCGTGGTGACGATTTGCGGCTAGAAGTCGCATTAGTCCAGGAAGAATATTCTGACGTAGAATAGTATGGTCAATTGTAATTGGATTGGTCATTCGAGTTACTGAGCCGTCAGGTTTCCACCTAACAGAATTAAACTGGTCGTCATCATTTGAAAGCGTCAATGATTGAATCTGAATCAGACCTAGACCTTGTAGGGCTTCTCTGATTCTACGGCGCAGGTGACCATCTGGTCTTGGAATTGCGGTCAATGGAGCCTTAGGTACATCGTGCGCAAGGTCATCATATCCATGGCCAATAGCAACTTCCTCGACTAGATCAATAGGGTGCAAGATGTCAAATCTCCATCTAGGCATCGTAATTGAAAGGACACCAGAGTAATCTCCTTTGTATACGCCTCCCATTCTCCTTATTGCGTTCTCAATTTCATCATCAGTGAATGAGTTTCCAAGAATTCCCTCAACTAAGGAGCGCTCTACTTTGTGCTCGATAGGTGAGCCGTCAAGATTCCACTCTCTTCCTTCACATGTAGTGACACGGACTGACTCAATCTTGCCACCCAACACTGAAAGTTGTAGGCAAACTAGCATCAATGCAGACTCACAGGCACGAATGTCAAGACCAGTTACGTCAATGAATAAATCGCGGGTTTTTGTGGTTACAGTAGTATGGTCCCCATTGATAATTGGCGGGAAAGATAGAACTGCATCATTGGAGTCAAAGATGATTGGAACCTTTTCCATACCTTGCAGTAGATGAGCATAATCTACACCTTTGGGGTGCTTCGATAGAATTTCATCAATAGTCATCTCTTCGTCCATTGCTAAAGGGATGAAAGAGTGTTGACGTCCAACCGCTTCTACTCTAAACGGTGGTGCAATAGTAGCTAGGTCGTGGACTCCGATAGAGGCTCTTTTTCTTCCTCTTCCGAGAGCGAAGTGTAACTTTTCTTGGTGTTCCATGAGACGTTTGATGATATCTTCGTCGATGTCAACTCCTCTAACAACAGCCCCCAAAATCACGGGCCGGATGTTTGCTAGTTCTGGAGAAACCTTCATCGAAATAGTCCCGGGGTGAACTAGCAATCTTGGATTCGGTGGAGAGTCATGCAAGAAGGGCATCATTCCATGAAACAATGTTTCAGGAGATAACAAGTCAGGCCTGTCAGGAAAAATTTCGATGTCCAAAACCTGTTCATCACAAGTGTCGATATCAGTTCCCATCAATGGTAGTCGAAATGCCAAATCTTCAACATCGTGTTTTCTACCCTTAGATTCGACTAGTTGTCGAAGTAAAGATTGTTCAACACTGATAGTTGGCATCTAATCACCTTGCAAACCAGTGAGGCATTGGCCGGTCATAACCTGCCAAGCGCAAACCACTGACTGCTGCGGTATCTTGGTCACAAGCTCTGAGGTTTGCTCTCGCAAGAGAATCGATAGATGCTAGGCCCAACCTGTTTAGTTGTGCAGACAGACCTGCAGTAACTTGAGCAATCCATCCTGCAATATTTTCGTCTGGAGCAGGACAAATTGTGAATGCCACATTAGATGCACACAGGATTGCTAAATCTTCACTTGTTGCTGACCATGGTAGCCACATTGAAGCAAGACAGTTCTCTTCCAAACTAGCAGATGCGGATCTTCCTACTGTGGGTAATGATGCTGCAGCACTAATGCCACTGCCATCGTTAAGTACACTAATTGCTGCATCTACACTATGGTGCTGCGCATCTGAATGAAGTGATGCTGATTGCCCTACACCGCGAATTAACATCGACTTCGAAAGAGGCCCGGCAATACACCTCAATGCCACTAGAATTCCATCAAGGGCCGCACCATCCAATCGAGGCATGGAATCAAGGTCGATAGCAAATCCAGCCGCAGATTGTACCAACCCTGCTGCATCAGCAATATTTTGCGAATCAATGATTACAATATCACAATCTCGCGGTTTTTGTCTTACAATACACGGATGGAATAAGTCGTCTTGGACGCCCTTTTCAACATAAGGCAGTAGGGGAATAGGTAAGGCAAGTGAATCTTCTTCACCCACCAAAACAACAGTGTCACAAGTAGAGTAACTTGGATTGTGGTTTGTAGTCATGGGCATAAGTGAAATTCCGGAAAGGTCTTCTCGACAATCTGCCATAATTCCTTCAATCAAATCTCCGTCAGGTACCAAGCAAACTGCATCAGCAGGGATGTGAAGGTCATCTTCATCGAGTATCCCGTTTATTTCTTTGACCTCTGATTTTTCTAAAGTTCGCAATGTAACACCAGGGGGCGGAGAAGGGCATCTGCCATTGATAATTATTCGACCACCAGTCATTCCAGCGCCTGGGTCGCCAGCAACATCGCCATGAACGACGATATCTCCTCCTGACATACCTCCGCCGATTCTGATTCCAGCATCTCCTCTGATTACTAGAAGTCCTCCGCTCATCTTTGCACCAGCATCATCGCCAGCGCCATCTAGAATGGTGATTCTTCCGCTTTTTTGTCCAAAACCGGCACAAGGTCCAGCAGACCTTTCACAAGTAATTTTGTTGCCATTATTACCCGCTCCTAAGAATGAACCAACAACGCCTTGATGTGTGAATGTTCCTCCTTGGCCAAATGCTGCTGTAAACGGTCCTAGGTTTCCTAGACTCCTCACCTTGGAACCTTTGGGTAGATTAGGGCATAATCCTAGTTCTCCATCCTTAGGAACAGGGTCGCCATTAGTCGTCCAACCTATGCGCAATACGATGTTCCTCTCAAGTGCTTTTTCAAGTTGAGCAGGCAATCTTGAGTTGATACTCATCGAACTTGCAACGACCTCTTCGATACTTGGCATCAACCGTCCGTGAGCGTTCTCTTTCATCAACAGTTTGTATGTTAGACGACCAAATTACGCGAAGCAAGGTTCATTTGAGGGGCGCGAAGGCACCTACAACAGGGAGAGTTATGACCATCAAGGTTGCAATCAATGGATACGGAACAATTGGTAAGAGAGTTGCTGACGCAGTAGCATGCCAAGACGATATGGAAATTATTGGAGTAACTAAAACTAGACCAGCGTTTGGTTGTGACTTGGCGGTAAGAAAAGGTTACCCACTATACTGCACATTTGACAATCCCGAAAAAATTGCTGCTTTTGCACCTGCAGGTTACGAATGCCATGGTGGTTTGAGTGATTTATTGGCAGTTGCAGATATCGTCATAGACTGTTCACCTGGGAAACTTGGAGCAGAAAACAAAGCAAAGTATCAGGCTGCTGGAATAAAATGGATTTTCCAAGGTGGGGAAAAGCACGAAATGACAGGAATGTCTTACACCTCTTGCGCAAACCATGCAGCAAATTTGAATGTAGAAGGTACACGAGTTGTATCGTGTAACACAACTGGTTTATCTCGAACTTTGGTTCCATTGTACGAGCATTGCGGCGAGTTATCTGTGGAGTGCACAATGATTCGTAGAGCAGCAGATCCTGGGGATTCAAAGAAAGGACCAATTAACGCGATAAAGCCAGTTTTGAAAGTTCCAAGCCATCACGGACCTGATGTAATGACTGTAAAGCCAGAAATTAACATNAATTCGTTAGCTGTAGCGGTTCCAACCACCATTATGCATGTTCATTCAATTGTAGCCACATTACCTGAAGGNCACGGACTTACTACTGAGAGCGTTTTGAAAATGTGGTCGAATAGTCCANGAGTGGTCATAATGAACGGTGCGGAAACCGGNATTACCACTACAGCAGAAGTAATGGAATTCGCAAGAGATATGGGGCGAACATGGGGAGATTTGCATGAAATTTTCGTTTGGGAAGATGGTGTAAAATTAGTCGGTAACAACCTATATTATTTCCAAGCAATTCATCAAGAATCAGATGTCATACCAGAGAATATTGATGCGATTAGAGCATTGATGGGCACTGAGTCAGATTGGCAAGCATCGGTAGCAAAGACCGATGCAGCAATTGCTTCACTATTCTAGTGAGCCCTATAGGGCTCATCTGAGGCTTGTATTCAAGTATGGTTGTGTAGTCCGAACTGTTATGTTGGCGCAGCAAAAGACACTAATCATTCTCGCAGTGTTGCTTCTTGCTCCGATTTCCGGGGCTGTCGACAACCAATCGGATAATCAACCCGATTTTCGTGATATTGCCGCATCAAATTGGCATTCAATCGAGCCATCACAAACGATTACTTCAGCATTGAAATCTTTGGACAATCAGATTCATTTGTCAATAGGTTCTTTCGACCCGCTCAATGATGAAATTCCAAAATCTAGACTTGACGATTCTCAAGATTATCGCAGCACTGGGATGGCAATAGTGCAACTGAAGCATCATACAGGTAGCGCTCTATATGATTTGGTTGAAAACCATGGTGTGTTTGTGTTAGATAATCTCGGCTCTTCCTCGTGGTTGGTTCGGTTATCTCACCCAAGTGATTTGCAAATTATCCAAAACGATGAATCGGTCAGATGGGCTGGGCCAATGATGCCTGGATGGAGAGTCTCAACAACTGTTGATTTGTATACTAACTACATCGCTGCAATTCCTGCAGTTGATCTCAAACCGGAAGCACTCGAAGGCCTTGCCCATGACTTAGTAATCATGGGTGCAGATGAGGCATGGTGTGGTCTACACCTTTGTGAAATTAAGGGTCAAGTCAACTTAGAATCCCTTGCTAGGGATGGTAGAATTATTTGGTCTGAACAAGCACATGAATTGCGAATTACAAATGCTGTTGCTGGTGCAATTGTAGGACTTCCAGAAGTCGCAAATAATTCTCTTGGGCTAGATGGGTCCGGTGAAAAGATTTCATTCACCGATACAGGAATAGACCAAGATCATCCCGACATAGTTGGGAGAATTGCAGGAGTATACACACAATTCGGATTGGATCCTAGTCCTGCAGATTCAAATGGAGGGCATGGCACACACGTGGCTTTGACAATCGCTGGAGACGGAAGCGGTGATTCTTCAGCAACTGGAATTGCTCCTGAGTCGTATATTGTAGCCTATGCGCTTGAGCACGATCCTACTGGAATCTTCGGAAGGATTGGTTCCATTTACGATATGCTAAATCATGCTGAGCAAGAAGGTTCTCGAGTGGCAGTTAATGCGTGGGGTCTGAATGGCAATTACGGAGCATACACTGCTGATTCGCGTTCTGTAGACATTTTTGTTCATGACAATCCTGATTTTTTACCAATATTCTCTGCTGGTGATGACCCTGGCCAAAATGCTTCCAAAGTTATGGCTCCCTCAACAGGAAAGAATGTACTATCTATCGGAGCATCTACAACAAATCCTAGCGGTTCAGTTGCCAATTTTTCTTCTTTGGGACCTTCATTGGACAGTAGAGTCAAGCCTGATTTAGTGGCACCTGGTGTTTCCATATGTTCGGGAAGAGCACAAGAGGCTGCAATTCCTGTCGGTTGGACTTGTGCAACGGGCACGCATGCTAATGGCAATAACATGTATATGTCGCTGACAGGTTCTAGTCAAGCTACTGCAGTTGCAGGAGGATCTGTTTCCTTGATTAGAGAATTTATTCGTGAAGATGTTGGAATCTCATCACCATCATCCGCTTTACTAAAAGCTGTTACAATCAATGGCGCTGTAGATTTGGGGACTCCAGATATTCCTAATGAGCAAGAGGGCTGGGGCCAAATTTCAGTTTCTGATTCCGTAATGCCACAGTTCAATGGTGGCGATTTGTCTACTTTCCATGAAAACTCGAGAACCCTATCTGCAGGATTCTCAACTTTGTACCAATTTGACTTGGACCCCTCTTCGGGAATAGATATTACTCTGGCTTGGACAGATGTTGCAGGTAGCGCAAATGCACAACAGAATCAATCTCGTTTAGTTAATGACTTAGATCTCAAACTTACAGCACCAGATGGTACAATATACAAAGGAAATGTAATTGTTAACGGCGTATCAGTTCCAAATGGGGTGCATGATTCAGTAAACAATGTAGAGAGAATCAAAATCGCCCCAAGCGCAGTCCTCCCTTCAGGGAAATGGCAGTTAACTGTTAGCCACGCAGGTGGACTTGACCAAGCATATGCCTTGGTTTTGACAGCAGATGCTACACTCGATGAAAAGGCCGATTTGATGACATTCGATGGTTCAATTTTCCCTTCCTCTGAATCTCCGTTGGTTAATGATTTGATAACGATTAGAATTTCTTGGCTAAACCAAGGAACAGCAGATGCTGGACAATTCAGAGTTACTCTTGAAGACTTAACAGAAGGAACTACTCTGTATGATGGTGTGCGCTCATCTCTAAGTTCTGGTTCACTAGATTCACTAACACTTTACCACACCTTCTCTTCAACAGGCGACCATGATATGCGTCTCACAGTTGATGTAGATTCAGATGTCGATGAAGTAAATGATGACTCTAATGGAATTAACAATAACATCGAAGAGATGACAATCACGGTTTCTGCCTTGGGAGTTAGATTGGTTACTTTGGATTCCAATGGTGTGGAAGATAATGATATGGTTAACCAAACATTAGATCCTTCAACTGCAGAAGGATATACATGGCCTGTGATTTTGAAACACGAGGGAACTGAGCAACAATCTGTGAAATTACATATTTCGCAGGTTCAATCTCCACACCCATTACGTGATGATTTATTATTGCCTACAGAGGATGATTGGTCACGGAGTTCTGATCTTTCAGGACCATTTACTCTCTCTGCTATGGGCGAAGGAGGCGACTCGATGTTCCTCAATATCACAATGAATGATGATGATGCGGATCTCTCTGGAAGTACTGACAGGTATGCTATGGCAGGAACCTATGTGATGGATGTAACTGCGAAGTATTCCAATAATCCAACTGTAAAACACACAATCAGGCTAAGGTTAGTAGTTGAAGAAGTCAAAGATGTCCAAGTTGCACCTGCAGGGACAAGTGGTTTAGAAGCAGTTCCTGGTGGCAGTACAGCCTTCTCGATATCAGTTAGAAATACTGGAAATTCACCAGCTGTTTATGATCTTGATTGTTACAGCCAGAACCGTTGGCCTGTGGAATTAGGTCAATCTAATTCTTCTTCATACTCATTCGAACCGCTTGATATTCTTGAATATCTACCGATGCAAGTACGGTTGTATGTGCCCCCGGTTGCTAGTGGATTACCTGCAGCAGGAAGTACTGATTCAGTGACATGTTCAGTAACTAGTGAAGCTGATCCTTCTTTGAATATTAGTGAAACAGTAACTCTAACCGTTAGGTCACTGGAATCATTCGCAACAAACCTACTAGATGATTCCGGAATTGATGTTGGCCCTGCCTCTTACGCGCGGGATGTAAATGTAGATACTGGAGAGAGATTAAACCTCACTCTATTGATAGAGAATACAGGTAATGCTCCTCTAGACTTGACTGTAAGAGTGAATCCAGAACTTACTAGTTGGACAATTCAAGTTAGCCATGGTTCTACCACTGATAACCGCGAGGTAGATTTACAAATTTCACCTGGACAGTCAGATCAAGTTAGATTTGAGATATTGGTCTCTCCAGTGGCTGAGAGAAACGATGAGAATCGTTTGGTAATAAAGACAAGTCAGGACATCTCAAATTTCATCATCAATGAAACTACTTTGGTCGTTAAGGATGAAATAGGATTGGATATTACTTCACAAGGAATATCCTCTCTGAGCGCACTTCCTAATGGTGATTTCACCTATACTACACTGATGATTGAGAATACAGGTAATTCACAGGTTAGCGTTGA
Source organism: Methanobacteriota archaeon (assembly GCA_002715725.1). Classification (GTDB taxonomy): domain Archaea; phylum Thermoplasmatota; class Poseidoniia; order Poseidoniales; family Poseidoniaceae; genus MGIIa-K1. Next base: position 8,360 of record PAZU01000032.1, read on the forward strand.
TTGGTCTAACTCTCTGCCTCCAGATGGCTGGGAGGTTGGTTTCGCAGACCCTCCAACTTACCTTGGTCCAAGGGAATCTAGTGAATTGATTGTGGGAATCAAACCTCCTGCAAATGAGCCTGCGACTTCTGCAGCATTTGATTTAGGCATCTATGCTACCATCGATAATGGCTTCGAATCTTTACAGGTAACTGCAACATACCCTGTGGAAGTTCAATCAGGTGCATATTGCGCTATTGAATATGATACCGATGCTAAACCTTTGTTGGGAGTAGATAGAAACGGTCAATCCTCTCAAATGATTACAATTTTGAATATTGGAAATATTCCTTTGACAGTGGATATAGTCAATGAAATAGATGCAAAAAATTGGGATGTCTCGTTGTCCCAATCCTCAGTTTCAAACCTCGACCCTGGACAAAGTTCGGAAGTTGAATTAACAGTAGAGACAAATGATGACACAGATGCTGGAATTGAAGAATTAATGCTAACTTGTGGCGATTCATCTGTTTTATTGGAAGTGAGTGTAAAGAATACCAAATCTCAAGGTGGTTTATTTGGAATAGTTTCTCCTGAAATTGCATATTCGATTATCGGAGTTATCATTCTTGGTGTGGCAATAGTTGCTAGAAGAATCAAGAAATCAGCACCTAAGGATTTCTCTGGGGAAGAACTAGTTGCTCCTGATGCACACTCGATACCGGATAGTGGTGAAAGAATGCAAGCAGTCATGGATTCTGTTGTTGGGCAGGAATCAGCTGCAAGTGGCGGTGTTTCTGCAGAAGAGATTGCAGATGCTCTCGCTCAGTCTATACCATCACTTCCTACACCTGCCACTCCATCTAGAGTGCCAATGGGTAGGCCGCCAACTGCTATTCCAGCCGGGCGCCCTCCGGTTCAAATTCCACAAGGTAGGCCGCCTGCTCCAGTGCCGCAAGGTAGACCTCCAGCAGCAGCACCACCAAAACCTGCGTCCCCTACTGCACCGCCATTACCGCCAGGTGGGCTTCCACCAGGTTGGACGATGGAACAGTGGCAATATTACGGACATCAGTGGTTAGCTAGTCAAGGCCAACAGTGAAAACAGGGACTCTCTACGCCAATCCTATGGAGAGCATTGTTTTGTTTGGTCCACCCGGGGCTGGAAAGGGAACTCAGGCACAACGAATTATGGATTCAACCGGCCTGCCGCAAGTGAGTACAGGGGACATGTTACGTGCCGCAGTTTCTGCAGGCACTCCTACTGGAATAGAGGCAAAGAAGTATATGGATGCTGGACAACTTGTGCCAGATGAAGTCATTATTGCACTAATTAAGGACAGAATTCAGGAAGCAGATGCTGTTAATGGGGTAATGTTTGATGGATTTCCTCGAACTATTCCTCAGGCTGAAGCATTGTCCGGAATAACTGAAGTTTCTCATGTTATTGCAATAGAAGTTCCAGATGGAAAAATCGTCGAGAGAATTTGTGGCAGATATACCTGCGCAGATTGCGGTGCTGTATTCCACGATTCATTTAATCCTACAACTGTAGAAGGAAAGTGCGATAGTTGCGGTTCTGGACAATTCAAGCGCAGAGCGGACGATAATGCAGATACTGTAATGAGCAGATTGAATGCATACCATGAACAGACTTCACCACTAGCGGATTGGTACCGTTTGAAAGGTATATTCCATGTGATTGATGGCGACCGAGAAATCGATCATATTACTGAAGATATCCTATCAGCACTAAAGTGAGTTGGAATAATGAGTCGTAGGAGAGCGCGTGCGAAGGCGAAAAGCCAACGTCGAGATAATGCTCTTGAGGCACAACAGCATTTGTCATCTGTGATTAGCGACGTTTCCATGCCAATGATTGCTCGAAAGAATGCTGCCAAACATTTACTCAAAACCTCTTCTCGCAACCGATTGCCTTTGCCCTTTTCACAGCGTCATTGGATATGTAGAGAATGCACTGAATTACTAATTCCAGGTGTGAATTCTCGTGTTAGAATCAGAGACGGTCAGAGAATTACCACATGCCTACCTTGTGGTAAAATCCGCAGATTTGGCGGAGGGCCAAAATCACACAGGAGGAATCGAAGTGTCTGAAATTCCTTCTCAAATTAAGCGTCAAGCAATGGACAGAAATTTCCAGCCCAGTGTCAGAATCGGTAAAACCGGAATCACAGAAAACATAGTCGAAGAAGTTCGAGGGCAATTAGCAAAGAGAAAATTGGTTAAAATTAAGATTAACAAAGGAATCTACGACCGAGAGGATAGGGCACAGGTATGGGAATATCTCGCACAAGAAACATCATCGATGATTGTTCACACTAGGGGTAATGTTGGTGTTTTGTGGTACAAATCTTGACCCAATGCTCATAGAGGCGACATAACTCCCACCAAATATGCGTACAAACCGCATACTCAACAGGCACCCTTCACAATGGATTTCTGTATTGGCTCTTGTCGGTGCTGGCCTAATGGCTTTCATTACATCCTCGAACGCTGGAGGGGGTGCAGCCGTAGATATCGGTATCAAACTTCAAGACGGCTTAGGTAATGAACCAGTTTGGGTCGGATTAGGCATTCTCTTGTTCGTTTATGCGCTAATTATTACCGAAGTTGTTCACCGAACATTAGCGGCGGCAGTTGGTGGTTTAGCAGCTATTGTAGCTCTGAATCACTACAAGATGGGCGGTGCACTAACTCTTGCAGAAACTACTACTCTGATCGAATGGGAAACCATTGGTTTACTTCTGGGAATGATGGTCATGGTGGGTGTAATTTCACACACCGGTATTTTTGAGTGGTTTGCTGTTCAAGCATACAAAAAAAGTAATGGGAATGTTTGGACTCTAGTTGTAATTTTATGTTCAGTAACTGCAGTTTTGTCCGCATTTTTGGATAATGTAACAACTATGCTTCTGCTGACTCCTGTAACAATTCAATTAGCAAGAGTATTGGATTTGAACCCAATACCTTTGTTGATAGCAGAAGTCCTATTTTCCAATATTGGTGGGGCTGCTACGATGATTGGTGACCCTCCCAACATCATCATTGGCTCAATGATGAGTGAATCGGCAATCGAGAGTGCAGGTTACTCAAACTTAGCTAGTGAAGGCGTTTCATTCAATGATTTCATTATCGAGTTAGCACCAGGAATTATGTTGACAATCGTTCCTACTTTCATGATGTTAAAGTGGATGTATGCGGACGAGTTTTCAGGAGAAAGAATTCGTGATGTGGAAGAATTAGAAGCAAAATATGGTGTTAAAGATGTCAAGATGCTCAAGGCATCTGGAACAGTTCTGATGCTAGTCATCCTCGGATTCTTCCTTAATCCTATACTTCACATCCCGGTGTCTTGGGTGGCCTTGGTTGGTGCAGTGGTTATGTTACTAGTTACCGACCCTCACGAACTGGAAGAACCTCTAGAGAAGGTAGAGTGGACGACACTAATTTTCTTCGCAGGTCTCTTCGTTCTAATCCACTCTCTACAACATTTGGGAGTAATATCATGGATTGGAGACCAGGTAGAATCTGCAATTGTCTATTTCGATGAAGAATATCGATTTGTAGCAGCATTAGTCATCATACTGTGGGTAAGTGCGATTGCATCAGCATTCATCGATAACATTCCTTACACAATTACCATGATTCCAGTGGTTTTGCAAATTTCTGATTCCTTAGGAATAGATCTGGGTCCACTAATCTGGGCACTAGCATTTGGCGCTTGCCTGGGTGGAAATGGTACATTAATCGGTGCTTCGGCAAACGTTGTTACAGCTGGGATGAGCGAAGAAGCAGGTTATCCAATTTCATTCAATGAATTCTTCAAGGCTGGTTTCCCTGTTATGTTGATGACAGTATCAATTATTACTGGATATGTAGTGATGGTTTACTGGGTAGACGAAGTTTGGAAATGGATTTTCCTCGCAATTGCTTTACTAGGAATCGTTTGGCAGTTTTACAACGGTAAGAGTAAGGGCAAGAATTGGGCTGAAGCATTGGTTGATGACGAATCGATCATTGACATCGCAGTTAATGCTCTGCCTATTCTGGGTAAAGAAGAAGAGTGATTTCCGCTCATTACAGCGGTGTGTTCAAAGGTTATACGCGTTTGTCATTGAACAGGCGGTAACATGCAGGAGTGCAGAGTTTGTGGTTTACTTTTCCTTGGTGGAGGAGCATGCCCAACTTGTGGTTCACAAGTTGCTGTCGATATCGAAACAGATGATATCGTAATGGATGACGATTCGATTCCTGGCCTTGATGAAATTGCAGATGCAATTGGCGAGGCCGATGAAGATAGCAACACAACTGGCGAAAATCTTCCCTTTGGAATGGGTGCTAAAGCAGAAGTAATTGAGTCTTCGTTACCTTTCGGTGTCGGTTCGTTTAGCGATTCAGTGACAGAGGTTGCAATCCCAATTGGCGAACAAGACTATGATGATGAAAATGACTCTGAGATTGATCTTGATAATGTTGAACAGGAAACTGCCATTCCAGAAAAACAAGTTTCTGAGACAGCAGCAGAAATAGAGGAGCCAACACAAGTCGAAGGAACAGTTTCAGAGCCTGAAAATATCCCTTCCGACTTAGTAGAAGAATCAATCAATATCTCTGAAAGCATGCAATCAACGAACACAGTAGTCGAACATGTAGCTTCTGAGCAAACAGTAGTCGAAGAAGTTCCTGATCTGTGGAGAATCGATGCAGCAGCAGTTGACATGGATGCAATTTATGCACAAGATGAACAGATTGTGGAAGTCTCATTCGAAGAAGAGATGGAGGATAGTGATGTACAAGTTACTTTCGATGATTTCCATTATTCTCCTGAAGAAGATTCTATGGCATCAGACGATGATGCGCCAGTTTTGCATCCTGCAAGGGCACTACCTGTGGATTCATCAGGGCAGCCAGAGATTGCAAAAATGATTGATGTAGCATTTGACCACATGGGTAATTCCGCATGGATGCAAGCTGCTCAAATTCTTTCAACAGCATCAACAAATCGGCAAAATGATCCTTCGATATTAAACAATCTTGGATTAGCATTATTGCAATCTGCCCTAGAGATGGATGCGCAAAAGGATCCAATGTCTTCTTCCCAATACGAGGCCTCAATTATGGCCCTTAGGCAGGCAGCAAAAATAGACTCCAATAACAATACAATCTTGTTAAATTTATCACATGTACTACTCGTTAGTGGAAGAGCAGAAAAAGCATTAGGAGTAATCAATGTCTTGAGGGCTAGGGAGCAAAACAATGTCGAAGTTGAGAATGTATTTGGTGCATGTTTAATTCAACTCGGTAGGGACGATGAGGCTCAGAGAATTTTGCGACCCTATGCTAGTGACGGTGTAGTTTCAGGAAATCTTGCTCTAATTTGAACTATATTCCGCTAAGATAAACATACTGTTTTGCGAGGGTTTTTTGATACTCGATGAAGGCTTTAAAACGCTATACTAAGCGGCTACTCTTGTTGCAGATTGACCCCTTGTCCAATCAATGTTAGTACGATGGCTTGATATATGGGAGGTAGGTCGGGAGGTTGCTTATGCACCCGGGCATGCCAATGTGTCTGGGGAAGTGACTAGAAGGGCCGCCCTGCGGGGAGACGGTCTTTCCATGATGTCTAAATTGGCATGACTGGATACCGAAGGGTTACTCGCACAGGTGTGGTACATACACATTCTGTTGCTACAACCCATCTGGGGGATCGCTCGGCTCGAGTACCGAAGAAGGTCGTGACAAGCTGCGATAAGCTGCGGGG
>PAZU01000033.1 GCA_002715725.1 Methanobacteriota archaeon
CACATCCTCACGGGATTGAACTTGGTCAATTACAACGTATGTGTAGAGAATCTAGTGATTCGAGAATGACCGTTTTCTTGCGGCAAAATTTCTCTGGCGTCTCAATGCGCGCCGCCAAAGAATTATGCGAAGCTGCGGAATTGGATGTTGCAACGAAGCCTAAATCAATGAAGCCCGATAATGTAAGAGCGTTGCTGGAAGCATTTCAAGGAGAAAGGGAAGTAAATGGTAAAGCGATTAAATTGCTAAGCCCACCAACTAACTGTTTATCGCCAATTGAAGAAATGTTAATCAAAAAGGGGCTTTCAAAAACTATCGATTCCAAGTTCGTTTCAACTATGACTAGAGCGCCTACTGTGAGTCACGGTAACCCGTTTCAAGTGGAAGTAGGATTGATTTTCGGAGAAGGGATGGTAGCTGACAAACACGTCGAGGTTTTGAGATTCGCTAATCGTGTACCTCTGATGTACCAACAAGGTGGTTGCCTTCTAACAAAGGCGATCGAAAGTGTCGATTGGAGACAATATGGATTAGAGCAGGCTGGCGGGAAAGGAGTTCCTAAAGGGCCTGCAGCAATTCTAGTACATTTGGCCAGCACCAATGTTCAATTCACATCTGAAGCTAAAGAGGCTCTGTCGGACAATGAAGTCGTATTCGAAGAAACTCGTAAGGCTATGCTTGAGATGGGGAGAGGTTTGAGGAAACATCTTGAAAAGAAAAAGAAGATGGCAAAAACACGCGAAAAATTCGAACTTATCAACGATATTTTGCCTGCTATTGCTGAGAAATCTGCATCTATCTTGGAACGCCCGGTGCCAGACCTTGCTGGTTCGATTACTAGAATTATGAGTGCGGTAATTTGTAATGAGGAAACCGTATGGAATAAGGAAACAAAGCAGGTTGATGTCTCGATTACGCTGTTCAATTATACTGCGCGTTCCAGAAGTTATTCTCTATTGGTTAATTGGCCGGAGAAATCTGGTGGAGAGATGATTGGAAACGAGCGTGGAGGAAGAAAGGAAGCCATGGGCATCTGGGGATGGAAGATGGAAACCCTAGAGCCTGGCGAAAAGGCGGTCGTTGAATACTCTCTTTCCAATTTGGAAAAGGGTGATTGGACTGAAACCGATGTATTTTTCAGAGGCAGTCAAGATGTGATTGGGGCTACTAAATTAGATGAGAAAATGCTTGTAGAAATTCGCAATCAAGAAGAAATTCTCAATCAAAGCGAAAATGATGCTGAAGAAATTGAAGACAATGTTGGATACGAGCCGGGGGTTGTTGAAGGCAACTCTGGTCAAACCACTTTGTTTGGAGGTGAGGATTGATGGCCCGAGTAAATGACCCAGAATTAACCAAAGCGCGACTTCATCTTGTTGTCGAAGAAATGTATGACAGGATTGTAAAAGGTGAGCCTCCTACAATGACTCTTCCTGTCCGTACCAAGAACAACATCGGTTTCGACAAAAAACTTGGCGTTTACAAATACGGTAAGAAAAGGTCCACTAGAGATGCAACAAGCCTGGGCTCCGCAAAGAATCTACTCAGGGCACTGCACGTTGTAGAATTCATTGAAGAGATGATTGAAGCGGGTAAATCATCAACGCTGAGAGAAATGTACTACATTTCGGAAAGTTGGGGCTTAGGTAAATTCGGGAGCCAAAATGAATCAAACAATCTTGCTGAAGATCTCGAGGTTGTCACCACTTGTTTGAGAGAAGATTTCAAACTGAGGCCTGAAGAAGATGGCGCTCGAATGATTGGCAATGTTACCCTCGAGGAGTTGAACCGTCGTGGCCAGTGGATGACAATAAATGCGCGTGATGATGTAGGAGATTCCGGCTATGGCGTTCCATACAATGTCGAAATAGAAAAGATTCGATTGAAAGAACATGATGTGAAATTCTTGATGGCAATAGAGACCGGTGGTATGTTTGACAGACTGGTCGAAAATGGATTTGATGAAGAATACGATTGTGGATTAATTCACCTAAAAGGCCAGCCTGCTCGCTCTACTCGTAGAATTATGAAACGCATGAATGAGGAATGGGGTCTTCCAGTAATTGTCTTCCTGGACGGTGATCCGTGGTCTTTCAGAATTTTCGCATCAATTGCATATGGTGCAATAAAGACCGCGCATATCTCTGAATATTTGGCCACACCAACCGCTTCATATCTTGGAATAACAGCAGATGATATCCTCGCTTATGACCTGCCCTCAGATGATTTATCAAAGAAGGATATTGAAGCTTTGAACGCTGAATTATCCGACCCTAGATTTGCTGATGGTTGGTGGCAAGATCAAATCAACATGATGCTTGAAATCGGTAAGAAGGCTGAACAACAGTCTCTAGCAAAGTATGGTTTAGATTTCGTAACCGATACCTATCTGCCTGAAAAATTAGGCGAGATGGGTTTAGCGTGAAGGCGTTTGGTTGAAGGCCTCTAACCCCTTAGGGCCATACATGCAACCAGCACAGGAGCACTCCCCTTGGCCCAAGCGGCTGATGATTACAGGGGCTGTTGTGGGCTTTATTGGAGTAATTGCGTTCACTCTAGTTGCTGGTGATTTGGCAGATTATTATGACCCTAGAGAAGTTTCTGAACATTCTATTGAATACAATTCTGGAACCAATTCTGTGCTAACACTCAGCCCAGGGTGCTGGGTTGTTAATGTTGAAGGGGCTGATGACGACTACGATGTCAAATTCCAATATGTGGAAAACGGGGCTGCATCCGATACGGTTTCTGATGAATGTAGAAGTGACTTTCAAGCGACTGGCACAGATGTTGATTTTTCAGTTGTTAGCAAGTTAGACATTGAAGAAACCTCTGAAGTTTTAGTTACTATTAGTTGCGAGGAAGCCGATGGTTGTAAAAATCCATTACTATTCACTAATTCCGAAGATGTGCTCTTCGAAATGATGGGTGATGCCGGTTTGTGGCTGGTATTATCGGCTTGCTGTTCTGGAGCAATCCTGCTTCCGATGGGCTGGATTCTTGTTTCAATCAATAAAGGAAAGGACACTAAAGTTCAGATGACTCAACAACAAATCGTTGAGGCGATGGACCCGTACGAGCAGCAAATGGATCCTAATCAAGAGATTTTGACCACTGACCAACTGTACAAATTAGTCCGTGGCGAAGTACCAGAAAACGAGCCTCAACAGTCCAATGTTCCTAGCCCGTTTAGTGACGCTGATACTAGAATTAAAACACCTGCGAAAACAAAAGTTGGGGGCTCGATTAACAAAGCTAGTTCTTACACTCATGAAAACCCCCCAACAGATGAATCTTGGAAGAGTTGGGACGAAAGTTAGCACAATTGCGACGGGTTCTTAGGCAACCGATGCTAGGTAACCATTGGTTGTGAAGTCATGGCAGACCTCGACGAGGCCCTTGGAATTCTACAAAACAAAGCACGGCGAGCCATTCTTGAGCGATTGGTTCGCGAGCCGCACTACCCTTTGCAACTAGCCAAGCAAATCGGAATTTCGCAACAAGCTGTAATGAAGCACCTTAAACTGCTAGAAAATGTTGGTTTTGTAGTGAAAATGAAGGCCGCTAGTAGTAAAGGAGGGCCTCCTAAAAACATCTATTCAGTACAACAGGCGATTTCAATCAGAATAGATTTGGGGCCTGACCTTTTCCAATGCAGTAAGCGGATTTTACCTGCTGGTGGCCCGCTTAAACTTTCTAACAAATTACAAGGTGAAATGATCAACATCGCTGAAGTTGTTAGTGGTCGAAAAATGATTGGAGTAGGAGAAGGCGCACATCACCTATCCGCAATATCTGAAGCAATCGAGAACCTAGACCGAGAAAGGGATGCTTTGATTTCCCTACATCAACAAATCAAGCAAAGGGTTTCCACAACCGTAGATACAGACTTTGAATCATATGAACAACGCTTGATGGTTCACAATATCTTGGAATCCCCTGGCTCTAAATTTAATTTCAAAGAATTTGCGCGTGAATTAAAACTAGGCGCAGAAGCAAGTGAAAAATTGATGGATGAAGTTAGAGCAAGAATGGTCAGGCAATTGGCTGAAAGAAGTGGCCAATTCATAGCTGGACCTCAAACTATCGAGTTGCCTTGGTGGGCTGCATTGGGCATTGACCCCACTGAGAACCAGTGAGGCCAATGCTGTCAATTGCCTCAATTCTCGTCTTCGTTTAGAACTGAGATCAAACTGCTCTGTTCTGCTAGACGGTTCTTGACATCTGCGCGTCGGCCTTTACCTACTAGGTATAGTACACCGAACAAGGAGAAGGTTAGCAATAGAACACCAAATGGTAGCGCCCAATCACTAATGATTTCGCCAGCTACGTCAAGGAACGGAGAGTCGCTAGATAGTTCATCGCTGACTACTCTGATGTTATCAGATTCGCTTACTTCAACAATCGAGTTTGTTGGGTCTACTACTACTACAACATCGTGAGATCCTGCAGATACTGGGTAAAGCAAGTACAATTCAATCTCTTGTGCTTCTTCACTAGCATCTGGTGCAAGCAATGCTCCAACAGTCTGGCGCATTACAATAGAATCTTCAGGGCAGCCGTTCTTTCTAATCTCCTTCAAGACTTCATCGTCCGCTTCACTGAACTCACACAAAACAACCTCGATATTTGTGGCATGAACGTTTCCAGTATTCTGGAGTACAACACGCACAGGGATTGTCTTGTCGACTTCATTGCTTGTCTCAGAAACAGATACTTCAGAGATTACCAAGTTTGGTGCTCGTAATCTTAGAGTTAGAATCAGTTCGTTGGTATCCAATAAGTCTCCTGCCCACTCTGGGCTGTCGTCATGATCGCCATCGTTTTCCATATCTCCAGCAGCGCTTGTAACCTTCAATCCGATGTAACGGGTGTCTAGTTTTGCTCCGGTAGCAATGTGAACTGTTGCAATCATTGTATGGGTGCTATAAGGCTCCATCTCTGGAAGTCTCCATTCATTGATGTCGGTCATGTAGACACAGACATCATCAGGGAATTCATCTGCAGTAGAAGTGGTTTCAACACACTCTGTTTCAACAATCAAATCGCTTCCAACATAGTTGACCATCTTCCAATCAACACTCCAATCGGATAGTGCTCCCATTCCCGGCAAGGTATTCCAAATCACACTACCTGTTGAGCCATCCTTGGATGAAGTATGGTTGTGTAGTGATGGTGTATCTGGGACGTTACCAGCGTTAGTGATGTTTACTACGAATTCAACAATTCTTCCTGGTGCACTAGTCTTGACTGCATTATCGACTGATGGGTCCATACTGATTTGCATGTCATAGAACTCATTTACAGTAATCTGGAACATAATCTCATCACGAAGTCTTGTTCTGTGTCCAGTATCATCAGGATAGTCTTCTTCACTGAATGCTTGGATAACTACTGTGTAATCTCCTGCTGGAACTTGGGTAGGGACATTGATTGTAATGTCTACAGTTTGTGAAGTATCACGAGTAAGTTCTGTCAATAGAGAACGTGGGATATCGATATCCCATAGCACATCGATTCCGCTACCTGTTTCATAGACTCGTCCGAGTCTCAAATCATACCTGTCAGGCCCATTACCTGCGTTGGTAACAGTTGTTGGAATAATCCATGTGTCTCCCGGATTGGCATCAAAATCAGTAGTTTCGGCATCGGCTACTAACTCGAATACGTGGATAACATTGGTTGATAGAATAACAGAGTCTGCAACTCTTGGGTATCCTTCTAAGTGCGCCTTGACCGTTACTGCTGGACCTAGTCCTGCATTTGCATTATACGGCGCACAAACAGCTACACCAACCGTATATGTCGTGCCTATTGGCCATAACCTCGGACTATGTGGATCTGAAGGTTCTCTTGGGCCCGGAGCATTGGAGAAGTCCAATGTAACTGTCCAGTGGTCTTGCCTCCATGTGTTCATGTCAACTTCATCAGGCTTAGCTTCAGGAGCGCCTGGGGTTGAGAAGACCAGATAGCCTGCTTCGTAATTCTTGATTATGTTCAAGTCGTACTCTGCGCAGGTTCCTGGCAGAATAATTTCACTTGTGTCATATATCTCGAATACGATATTTCCAATCGAGCGAATTGAAACGTTTATCCATAATTCAAGGACATCAAACGTTCCTTTTTCTAGCGATTTAATCGGTTCGCCTTCAGACCAACCTTTCACATAGACAACGAATGTTCCTGGGTCTTGGCTAGTAGGTACTGAAATTTCCAAATTCTTGGTTACAGACTGCCCTGGGTCCAAAGCAACTTGCATTGGGAATGCCACTTGCCATCCGAACGGTAACAACCATTCCTGTTGGCCTTCAAGGCTATTCGGGTCATAGAAAGCAAATGTATCTTGTACGTTACCAGTATTGGTAATTGTAATCGAAAAGATTGCTGTTTGTCCTTGCTCTACGTCTGCCATGCGGTGACTTGTGTCCAAGTCGATTCCGTGAACTACATCCATCAGAGTTAAGGTAAGACGTTCTGATCTGATTGCTGGGTCTTTCATAGAAATCGCTGCGACCACTATTTCGGCCACTTGATCTTCCTGTGCTTGGTAAATCGATGGTGCCCTTACACGCAGATACATGCGGGCCATTTCTCCGCCTTCGAGGAAGATTGGGGTATCTGGGAAAATCGCTGTATGATTGTTAGAGAAGTATAGGTTTGCAGTCCAATTCTCTGGCATTCCTGATAGGTTCAAGTTGTAAGTATCTGCAACTAGGTCCTTTGGTCCAGGAGTTGTATTGTTGATTGTCAGATTGTAAAGCGTCTGCTCTCCCGGCTCAATAACGTGGTAGTACGTCTCGCCTTCATCAAATTCAACATCGACTTGCCCTGTTAGTACGTGTGAATAACAGATTGTCCATGGCCCACCATTGCTCTCGCTTGAACACTTATTGGTATCAGACCAAGCAATATGCGCTCCACTACCAAGATCGTTTGCAAATGCTGGCGGCTGCCCTAGCGATGGTTTCGATAACTGATTTGGTCCAAGTTTGAACGATGACCAAGATGTTACTGCTGTTGAATTCCAAGGGTCTAGCGCTGTCTCGCCGGGCCCTGTATTCTCTGTGGAATTCAAGCGAGCGTAGCGAATCTCTTCTCCAGCGCTAGCATTTCCAAAGTCTAACCAAGCGATGTGAATATTGTTTTGCGGGTCGGTCAGAATTGCAGGGTAAGCTGAATTTTGACTGCTGCCCTGTGGCATTTGTTGCCATCCTTCAACTTCTGAAATCGGAGTGTCTTCGATTCTCTTGATTGCATAAGTTGACAATCCGTTTGGAACGCCGTCCCATTCTCCAGCACCTTGTAGTCTCAATTTGGTGTAGTAGATTTCGTATGGTACATTCTTTTCGAATCCATAATCGCGTCCGTCCATCCAAGCAATGTGTGTGTTGCCTTGCATATCAACGCCGATTGAAGGGTGGAAAGAGAATGCGTCATCAATGGTTACTCTTGTGTCGTTTACTACGACTAAGTGGCCCTCATCTCCTCGCCCCATATCTTCCGCATACCCGTTACCTAGAGTTGCGTGACCTGGGTTTCCAGGAACCCATGATTGATCGTTTTCCATCTTACCATATGGATCTAATACAGTCATGAAAATTTCACGAGAATTGTTTGTTGAGATGTAAACCATTGCTTCTACAAGAAGTTGCATTTGGCTTGCACCGCCGGTTCCGGATGGGAATTCGTAGGTTTGTCCTCCAGCATCAGTAGAACGTACTGAATTTCCTGGGCAGTTGCGTGTAGCAGTAGAAACTACGCCATTTGGACACTGAACCAAATCGCGCATGTGAGATTCGATGTTGTTAGCGCCACCATAGGATTGTCCGTACAATCCTACAGGTACCACGCCAGCATTTACACAGTTGTCGTGTGCTTCGTTAATCGAAGTTGTATCGTCTGCTTGCTGGGATGGGTCTCCGTCCTTTGGCCCTTCATCAGAAACAGGCAGTACTATCTTTGTAGCGTTAGGGTTCCAACGATGGTCGGAAGATGTTGGAGGGTTACCTGGAACATTTCCAACGGTGTCTTTCCAAGATAGACAAGCCCAGTTAGAACCTGGGCCCCAATCTTCACCAGAGTATCCAGAATAAGTTGCTCCATTGTATACAGTTCCTGGGAGAGTTCTCAATCCACCAGAGTCGTCATTAGCGATTAATCCAAGTGGTGTATTTCTTGGACCAGAATTCTTGTTGTGCTGAGCACAGTTACCAGAGCTTGCAGCGCCCGGCAAAGTGTTTCCTAATCCATAGATTGTTTCGTAAACTGTCATGTTTCCTTCTTCTAGCATTGGCTTAATTCCCTTGAAGAATCCACCAGATGCGAAATTTCCACCGTAAATTACTGTGCACACATCAGCCCACTCAGAATACATAGAACCTGATGTATCTACAACGAATACCAGTTCTACCTTTCCTCCACGGGTGTCNTCCCAAGCGATTTGAACGTANTCATTAGCATCGACTACGATATCTGGGTGNCCCTTGTGTCCAATNATTGGAGTTAGNAGNGTGTCNTCGAATAGAATGATNNCGTTNTGAACACTGTAATCTGGTTGCAGCATCTTGTAGTAAATCTGTGGCTGCTGGAAGAACATGTCTAGAGAATCATAATTGTCTTGCCAGACAATGTGTATATTTCCNTTAGNATCGACATCGATTGCAGGCCAGTCACGGTTGTTGATGTGCTGTGCAACAATATAATCGTCGATTGCAGTGATTGTTCCGTCGTCAGAAACCGTGCCATCCATTGCAGTATTGAATGGATGTAATGCCGTATACATGATCTTGTGTTGTCCTGAATGGTCAGCCCACACGATATGAACACGGTCTTCGTCATCGATTACCATATCTGGATGGTATATCTTGTGAAGGCCTGCTCCCGTAACTTGTGTTGCATCAATCAATGTGTCTCCGCGTGGTGAAATCATTGAGTAATACAAGTGCTGATTGGACCGACTCCAGACAACGTGAACGTTGCCCTCAGAGTCTGATGCAACCGCTGACATGCGGTCAGATGAGCCTCCGCCATCCACGACTTGAATCGCTTCAGTAATCACAACTTGCGTTGCTGCAGCGGGGGCTGCCATCATAATTCCAGATAGTGTTGAAAGCAGCATTATTGCTGCAAGGCTGATTGACTTCATTTTTTGTCCCATGCGGAAACCTTCCTAAAGATGATTTTTGGTACCACTACTGGTACTTAACCGCGCCCCTCTCAGGTCATACGCCGTAGGTTTGCAACAGGCGTTGTTCAAAGCCAATCTGTAGGGTCGAAATCATCGCCGAATGACATGGATTCATCTGCTTGAATTTCGGTAGGGTGAGGCGGAGAAGGTCTTCCTACCCTTTGTTTAGTATCTTTCTTGTTTTTCCAATCATCAACCGGGCCTGGCTTACCTGAGCCTGTTCCAAATGTGTATTTGATCTCATGAATTACTCCCAATTTTGCTAACCATAAGCTACGTAGATTTTGCATCATTTCATTCTTGGTTAATCCATCGAACCAAAGCGGTTCACTGACATTGAATGCCTGTAAAGGCCCTTTCCTTTCTTTTCCTGAATGGCCTAGGTGAATGCCCCAGTCAACTCCTGATGCGATTAATTGCATTCTGCATTCATGCATCCAAGTTTTCCACTCTTCTTCATCGGTTTTCATCAAACCTTTCATCGACTCTTGCTGCCCTTCATCGACCCTTGTCATCGATGAAATTGCAAGTAAATCTCTGCCCTTTGGTATAACGACTGCAAACATATGGCCGTTCTTTCCTTGAGGGTATTTGACAAGCAAATGCATCAAAGCCCTGGGGTCTTCTTGCTCCCGAATTTCAATCCTCTCACTGGTCAGCCATGCGCGGACCAGCCTCTCTGCTTCTTCGGGCGACATATCCATTCCGAAACACTCCACCAACTTGAACCGTTCACTTTAGTAAGTCACGCAATTTTACAAGATCTGCACTTACTGCAGAATTGGTTTTCATTCTGCGAATCCACTTTGAGAAATCAGAAACAGCGTCCCAGCCGTTGGCAAATGAAACCGCTGAAACCCATAGCAACACAATTATTGATGTCCAGATTGCAATAATTGCTAGTCCCTCTTGCCATAATTCACTACCGAAAATGCCTACAAAATCATAGCCGATTTCTGAATTATAAATTACAGTTAAGATTGTGATGATTGTAGTTACTATTGGCCACCACAACATAGAGCCAAACATTCCAAAGAGCATATGATAGGATGTTCTTGCATCGAGTCCTTCGTCTGTTCGATCACCCAAATATCTACCAAGAGCAATTTGCCAACCCATTCCAATAATCAATGTAGGCAAGAGCAGTACGAATGGAATGAATTTAATCAAGTCGATAATTGCTCCAGAAGGAGAGAAGCTCCTAAGCCCATCGCTATTGGAATTTATGTCTCGTCCATCTAATCCGGATGCGTTTAGTTTGTCGCCGATTCTTGTAGCGACTTCTTTGACTTCCTCAGAAGCTGGTTCGGTTTTCAGCCTGCGGACTTCTAACACTTCTTCTCTCCATGTCAGTTCTGGCTTTTTCTGAATGCGCCTTTGAACATGTGCGATGACTGAATCTCTGTGAACCTCACTATATGTTTCTCGATTTGGAGTCAGTGGTGCCAACTTTTCTTGTAGGTGGTCTCTCAAACCAGTTACTATTTCAGCAGGAGGTTCCATCCAATCTCCAGCACCAACAGTTTCAATCAATTCAGAAGTTAGTTCATCATGAGGTAATTCGATTGGATCCCCATATTCTACCCAACAGTCTGTTCTGAATAGATGTCTAGTTCTAAAATGCAAACCTATTGGAATCAGAACAGGCACCTTGCCTCCATTTGCCTTAGCATGAGCTGCGGCTGCTAACACCGTTCGGAATGGTCCGGTTTTGAGGCGTATCAAATGACTCTCTGAATGGCTGGTCCCCTCTGGGAAAAGTGCGCAACCAAAACCATGAGAAATACCGGTCGCCAAATTTAGCAAGGATCGCCCATTGAGGTAACTCGCTTCTTCTTCTGAGCATCCTCCACGTAACAACTCCGCTTTACGAACCACTGGTTGAACTGCAAACTTACGTGCCCAAAATCCAAGAATTGGTCTAGTTACCAAATCATGCCTTCCTCCAACAACGAATTTTTTGGGATGTGTTAAGAAAATCGTAATTGGGTCGACCAAGCCATTCGTGTGCCATGCTGAACACATGCTCCCTCTATCAGTTGGGATTTTCTCTTCACCCGATGATTCAAAGGTTCTGAATTGTGAATACATTGTTCGTCTAAGCATGAAATATCCTAGCTCGGTGAAAAAGGGTGAGCCGGGGTAGTTTTTGTCAAATTTGGGCAGAGGAGTGTTCACCAATTTATCGTATTTCATCCGTGTTGCTGATGCTGAAAGTTCGGGAAGTAGGTCGCCGTGGCTATCTCTTGCACCATCAAAGCCCTTCTTCATTCTGAAGCCTCCTTTATTGCGCTACAAAGATCCGCAAGAGCGGAAAAATCCGGGGGATTTGAAGGATTGGCATTTGGGAACATCGATGGTAGGGCTCTGCCGCCATCTCCTTGTTTGCGTGGAATTACATGCACATGCACGTGAGGAATTTCCTGACCGGCCAAAGGGCCGTCATGGATTACAATTGTGAAATCCGATGTTTGAAAATATTTAGATAAAAACGACTGTGTTTGCTTAACTCCGGAGAACAGTTTCATCAAATCCTCATCCGATAAATCTGCTAATCGTTGAGAGGGGTTTTCTAAAACAACCAAGGTATGGCCCTCTGAACGAGGAAAAACATCGAGGAAAGATGACCATCCCTCGCCTCGGCAAATAAAGTTGCCAGGAACCTCTCCAAAGAGGATTTTCTCGAAAAGAGTGGTCTCTGCCATGAGCCTTCGAAGCACACACCCCTCAAAGTTTTGAGGGTGCTTCAAGCATCAGGCGTTAGGACCCAAGTTCCTGAAGTGCCTTTACGGATTGCTAATGTGGAAAGATTCCCTTCTACATCCACTAGAGTGTGGTGTAATTGTTCATCGTCTTGTTCAGAGAAATCTGTTCTTTGGTGTGTTCCGCGACTTTCGGTTCTAGACAGTGCGCTTCTTACCGATGCTTTAGCCAATCTGACTCCGGCCTTCAGGCGTAATGCATCCAGTAAATTGGTATTGAATAACCTACTAGAATCATCAATGTGCAACTTTTCTGCTGAATCAGCAAGCGAGTCTAGCGATTCCAATGCGGATTCCAGCCCTTCTGCGCCTCGAGTGAGCCCCATGCTCGATTGCATAATATCTNCAAGTTTTGCAAATAATGGCCCTGTTCTCTGAACNGGTCCTTCTTCAGCAGCAGCCATGTCNAAATCGAGATCCGCTTCAGCNGCNCCNAGTGCTGTTTCAAGAGCTGCTCTTCCGGTATGTGGGGCTTTAGTAGNATGTGCTGCTGCNTGTTCTCCCGCTGCTGCTCCTCCAGCCATAGCGTCAAGNAGNCTGTTACCTGCAATCANNCCTGCACCATGCAATCCTGAACATGCAGAGTCNCCTGCCGCATATAATCCAGTAAACCAGCGCGACCAGCGTCCAGTAATGGCGCGACCATATTCATCTGTGGCTATTCCGCCAATTGTAGTTGCAACCCTTGGGTGAATAGAAATTGTTTGCTTTTTCATATCGATGCCTAATCTTTGGCTGACTAGTTCGAAGGTTTGTGCCCACCAAACCGATGATTCGCCCATATTTCGAGCATCCAATACCGCATCAGAATTAGCTCCAATTGCCTCGGCTAGAGCGGTTGTATCAGAAGTCAAATCTACATCGATTGGAGTTCCATTAGAATGGTGTAATGTGGCGCCATCGGCCAGAAGGCCAATTGGTAAAACAACATTTGTTCCACTAACTGCTAGGGGTGCCCATGCAATGAATTCTAGATCTCGAGCCGCTAAACCTGCATTCATTGCTAAGTCTAAGCCAAGGCCAACTTTGCTTCCAGTCCAGATTCCTTCGTATCCTCCATCTGCAATTATTACAGATTTTGCTTGCAGAGAATTTAGTGAACCAGTTGCCATATCCAATGCAATTACTCCATGTACTTGCTCGCCAGAATGAACCAGTTGCAGTGGGACTTGCTCCCCTCTGCGGACGACTCCGTGCTTCATGCACTGTTCTTCGAGTACTTGTTGTGTATTGCGTATCATCGAATCTCCTGCGCCTGCTAAACGAGGTAAAGAATGTCCTGATGCTTTGCGGACCATTGGAATTCCATCTGCGTCTCTGCGGAAAATTACCCCCCAGCGCTCCAATAGGTCTACCTGGCGGATTGCTTGTGAAACTCTGTTTGAAACGATATCTTGGTCGCAGAGAAAACCTCCTGCGCGGATTGTATCGTCTCTGTGAGATTTGGTTGTGCTCTCTTTCAAAGGCGCAGCTATACCGTCAATGGCTGAATTATTCCCGACACCAAGGCTATCAGCTGACATCATCAAAGTGGATGCCCCTGCCTTTGCCGCACTTGCGGATGCTCTGAGAGCGGCTGGTCCGTCTCCGATTACGATGATGTCCCATGCTTCCACATACTCCACCTCCGGTGGAGAGAGCCAAGAGAGGGTATGTCATAAGCAACGCGCCTAAATTATCATGACGTGGCGGTTGTAAATTCTACAAGGGGTAGAGGGTTTTCGCCCTTTGAGCGTGCCTTCAACATACGCTTCAACCGTTGACGAGAGAGATTACTTTCGCCGACTAATACTTTTGTTTTGATTATTCTTGAACCTAAAATATTACCATCATCATCACGAAGAATAACTTGGACGTTTCTGCGCCCTCTAACATTTTCATTCCATGCAACGCCAATCCACAAAATGACTCCTTTCTCGAGATATTTTGGCATCCAATCGAGTGCATCTTCGACAAGAGGATCTGTGATTTTTACCGCGCCTTCGGGACCAGGGCATGAGCGTAACTCGAAACGGTGCTCTTGGTTTTCTGGCATGCCTCCGGGAACAATTACTTCAACACGTAAATGACGATCATGTAGTGTTTGGTTATTTAACGCGATGAAAAGGTGCCCAGTACGGTTACTACAACGGTCAGCTAATGCCATATCCATACGCCATGGATTTTGAGTAATAGAAGTGGTTCCTGCTAGTAAATCGTTCTGCAGTCTATCTAATAAATCGAATACTTCGACTTGCCAAGCCCTGGCATGAGATATCAATCTTTGAATCTTAACCCAATTGAATGGTGCTTTATCATCAAATAGCAATTCTTCTATAGCCATGGGCTTGATGAATTCCTTTAGTTCACTCATTGTTTCTTCATCGTTCAAATCGCCTCTACTATTGAGGTGTAGGAGATAGAGTAGTCTCTCTCTAGCTTGTTTTTTGTCTACACCTGGTAGTAGCGATTTGGGTAACTTACTTTCCCATGTATTCCAAAGTAAAGAGTGGTCTGGATCAAGATGTGCATAAATTAAATCCCCTAAAATCGTATCTAATTTCATTGGGTGATGGGTCGGAGAATGCAATACCAAATACGGTAATTCATCGCCTAATTTCCTAATTGAGTCTGTAGTGAAAATAGCATGAAACGAGAGTGCAAGACTCGATGTTAATGTAATTAGCAATACTAAATTGTAAGCCAATCCATTTGGCTCTAACCCTGCGGCTAGAATTAACAATAATATCGATACTGCGGCTAGAATTGCTGCTGTAGCATTATGTAGACGTACATCGTTTAAACCGGCTTTGATTCTATCCATCCCTGGCTCAGCCATCATATCTCTGCGAACGCCTTTTTCAATCGCTTCCTCTTTCCATAAAGATGAGCGTAGCACCAAAGCAGTCATCCCTCTCTCTGCGGCTATGAATGAAGGCGCAATTGAAATTGCAAGCAAAGGTATCCAAAGTAAAATCATCAATGTTGGTTTAGCAAGTGGGTGATATGGAGCTACAACTCCTGCAAGTGCAGTTAATGCCATCAACAATCCAACTACTCTTCGGGCCATCAATAGAGATGGACTGCAAGCTAATCTCCCATATTTCAGTCGGTGCTTCTCTGCCAAGTTATAATCTGATAATGATATTGAAAGAGAATCCTCGCTCCGGTCAAAATCCTTGCTGTAGGGGTTCGGAAGAGTAGATTCTTTGCCAGGAATCACTTTTTTTAGTGAAGTTTCCTCAGGCATGTTACTAGGCACAATACTCAATGGTATGTCATTTTTGGAGGAAATATTACAGCGATAGGTTGTTGAAAGGGTTCCTCGCCCCTCGGCATGGACACGTGGCCCAGCTGGATAAGGCGGTGGCCTCCTAAGCCACAGATCGCGGGTTCGAATCCTGCCGTGTCCGCCTAAACTGTTTGTGTTGCAGCAATTTCTTTTACTCTATGAAGGAGCTCTTCTAACTGCACTCTTCCATGCATTGAGGTTTGTAACTTGACATCACAATCTGCCAATGCATCTAGTAGATCACATAGCATGGTCTCATCCAACAATAGTCTGCCAGTGGTCAGTAATCTATGCAAGTGCATCACTACATCCTCTGCCTCTAATGCATGTTCATTCATCAATTGGTCAAGTGCCCCCAATGCTCCTTTCAAAATACGCTTATTCCGTCCACCTTGTTTTTCCCATCGCCAATCATGAACTCTCCCCCTTAGGGCTTCTTCGAATACTTGCTGCACTCCAACAATAGTTGTTGCTGCAACCACCTTTTGCAGATTTTTGCGGTCGTGAAGATTCTTTCTTCGTGCTAACAATTCCAACAGGAAGACCGCTCGACGAAGGTTACCTGTAGAGACGTGGGCTATGTCGCCAAGAATGCCTCTGACTGGTGCTAAATCCTCTTTTTCTGCAATCGATTCGAGTGTTTGAGTGATTATATTGTTTGGAGTTGCAGGAATTCTGATTTGTTTTGACCTAGAGCGTAATGCGTCAATAATTCTAGAAGGAGATCTAGCGGTAAATATGAATCGGGAAGTGGATGATGTCGATTCCATCATTCTTCGCAGATATGGTTGCCTTGTTGGCCCGAGGTGGTCAGCATCCTCTATGATGATTAAGCGCGAAACATAACTTTCTCCGCTAGTGTTTAGTTCTCTGTTTTCTTTTCCAGCAGGGGGCGTGTCGCCCTCTACTGCTTGGGTAAGGTTGGCATCAAAAGAGTCCAACGATGAGCGCCCGGCAAGTGTATCTCCTGAGGAGGTACCTGCTGGACGCAAAAATTCCTCGAACCTCTTCATGGCCCCTGCGGTTTTTGCTAAATCTCTAGCTTGTAAGACATGGGTTGTTGATTGCCAGGAAGGCCCTAAAATTTGCCTAGCGACAAGCCTCCATGCAGCGGTTTTGCCAACTCCTGCCGGCCCAGCTAAAATTAAATGAGGCGGGTTTGCTTGAACTGATACTCTCTCAAGATTCTCTCGAATTGAATCATTCATCGCTAATTCGTCGAAACGACGAGGCGCGTATGACTCAAGCCAAGATGCCATCAACAAGAATGTTAACGAATGGGTCTTTCAACCCCTCGGTAGAATGTAATCACTCTGCGTCTAGGATTTTATGCCCCGTTCTTCGTAATTTGATGAAGATACGGGTTCCACAATGCTTGCACGTCATTGCCGGTTGCCACTTTCCTTCGCGGTCACGAGTGAAACTCTGAATCATACCACAATTTGCGCACTTGTAGTCTACAGTAAGGTCAGCCATGTAGTTCACGCTCATCTGCGCGACCGGCCTCTCCTCTTTGAAGGTGTCCTTTGTGACAAGGAATGTTCAAGGGCGTAACACGGCACCATAATTACATGGCAGAGGGTAAATTGGTCATCGATGTTGTAGACAATGGTGGCCAGTGGACTCATCGAGAATGGCGAATGCTGAGATACCTCGGCGTAGACACAAAAATTATTGAAAATACGACACCGATTGAAGAATTAAGAGAACTTGACGGATTGATCTTGTCTGGTGGAGCGGCCAGGATTGGCTTATCGGGAGAATTGGGTAATTGTGCAGCGTTTCTTGAATTAGATATGCCAATCTTAGGAATTTGTGCTGGTCATCAATTCATGGCTCGGCATTATGGAGGAGATGCAAGGGAATCTCCTAAGCCCGAATTTGGGGCGATGAATATCGATTTGGTAAACGGTGGCGGAATGATTTTTGCCAATACTGCTGATTCTCAAACTGTTTGGGAAAGTCACAACGACGAAGTTCATATCGTACCTGACGGTTTCTTCATCACAGCTTCTTCTGATTCATGTAAAGTCCAAGGTATGGAAAATGAAGAAGGCACTCGATTCGGATTACAATTTCACCCAGAAGTGAATGATTCAGAGTTCGGAAAAGAGATGTTCGAAAACTTCGTTGAAGTTTGTAGGGCTGCTAAAAATTCCTGAAAGTTCCATTAAACTGGAGTCCCAAGGTAAATTTCGTCGATATCTAACTGTAGGATATACAAGCCTGTAGAAATACACGAGGCGTAAATTCTGCCTTCGTGGAATTCAACGGCCCACAAGAAAGGGACCCAGCCAAAGTCGTAGTATGCGCTGTCAAGCGGGGTTCCATCAATATGCCCTGAAGGTAGATAATAGCCAATAGTTGATTCAAAGTGAATGTCGATTCTGTCCGTTGCCTCAGGAGCGATTAGCGTTTCAAGATCCACAATCCAAAGGCCCGCGTGGTAATGAGATATGTATAGCCTTACATCCCAATTTCCACCGTGTGATTGGTCTGTTTCCTCAGTAGTCTCAAAGTATCCTGTATCTAGATTATGCGGGCTAAATAATAGCCATTCATCATTATTAGGGTCCAGTTC